>JBPCPU010000246.1:0-17027 GCA_050998795.1 Pyrinomonadaceae bacterium | reverse complement strand
AGTTATAGCCGAATTCATAGTTTCATTTCAACTTTGAGAAAGCTAAACCGCCAAGTCTTCCAAGAACTGCTGTCAGTCATAGCAGGAAATCCGTTTGAAATATTTCAGACCTAATCAGCTACAAAATTTCAATTCTCAAATTATAATCGGTTTAGAATAATTCCTTTTTCCGCACCTATTAAACGTATAATTATTTGCGCTGTTTTATCGTTTTCGTTTTCATACTTGTATCATTTAAATAATCCGTGTTATTTTCGATTTACCTATCCCAAAAGATAAAAAAGCAACTGCTTGATGAGGTTCACAAAATGTCAACATCTCGACGCGATTTTTTGAAAACGGCTGGACTTGCGCTCGGCACAATAACGCTTGCTCCCTGGCTTTTGGAAGCTGAAGCGGCAGCCAACGTAATAATTCAGGACAACAAAAACAAACTCGCCGACCTTGCGCTGGCGACTGCCAAAAAACTCGGCGCATCCTACGCCGACATTCGGATTAACCGTTACCGCACCGAAGCAATTTCGACCCGCGAACAACAAGTGCAAAATGTGGCGCGAAACCAGAATTTCGGTTTTGGCGTGCGCGTTCTTGTCAACGGAACCTGGGGATTTGCTGCCAGCCCGGATGTAACCGAAAAAGCGGTGAGCCGCGCAACAACGGAGGCGATTGAAATTGCTAAGGCAAATTCGATGTTTCAGCGCAGGAAAATAACTTTAGCTCCCACCGAAAAAGTTACGGCAACCTGGAAAAGCTCTTTCCAAAAAGACCCGTTCGACGTTTCGATTGACGATAAAATTCAATTTCTTCTTAAACTTAACGAAACCGCGCTTGGCGTGAAGGGCGTGAGTTTTATAAATTCTTCGATGGCGTGGGTCAATGAGCAGAAATTTCTGGCGACTTCGGACGGGTCACGCATCGAGCAGTATATTATTCGCGGCTATCCGAATTTCAGCGTAACGGCGGTTAATCGCGCCAACGGCGATTTTCAGACGAGAAACTCCATTGCCGAAGGTAGCGCGATGGGTTATGAATACGTCGAAAAACCGGATTGGCTAATCGAAGCCAAACAAGCGGGCGAAGAAGCCGTCGGCAAACTGACGGCGAAACCGATTGAGCCGGGCAAGTATGATTTGGTGCTTCACCCGTCGCATTTGTATTTAACGATTCACGAATCAGTCGGTCATTCAACCGAACTTGACCGCGCTTTGTGGTGGGAAGCAAACTACGCGGGAACGAGTTTTCTGACGCCGGATAAAACCGGGAAACTGCAATTCGGCTCGCGCATTGTCAACTTTTTTGCCGACCGAACGCAGCCCGCCGGACTTGCGACAGTTGCCTACGACGACGAAGGCGTTGCCGGTCAAAAATGGTATCTGGTTAAAGACGGCGTTTTTGTTGATTGGCAAACCACGCGCGACCTTGCGCCGCGCATCGGCAAAAACAAATCTTACGGCTGTCTGCACGCCGACAGTTGGGGCAGCGTTCCTTTTCCGCGAATGCCGAACGTCTCGCTCGAACCCGCGAAGGAAAACGTCTCGACTGACGATTTAATCGCGGGCGTTGAAAAAGGAATTATGATACACGGGCGCGGCAGTTATTCGATTGACCAGCAGCGATATAACTTCCAGTTCGGCGGACAAACTTTCTGGGAAATTAAAAACGGCAAAGTTGTCGGAATGCTGCGCGATGTGGCTTATCAATCGCGGACAACCGATTTTTGGGGCGCGTGCGACGGACTTGGCGGTGAATCAACCTATTTGCTGCCCGGAACTTTTAACGACGGCAAAGGCGAACCCGGACAATCGAACGCCGTTTCGCACGGCTGTCCGTCGGCGCGATTTCGTCAAATCAATGTTCTCAACACAGCCGCTCAAGCCTCGCGCCGTTCGTAAAGGAGATTTAAAAAGATGCTTTTAACCGAAAAAGAAGCGAGAACCATCACCGAAAAAATGTTGTCGTTCGTCAAAGCAAACGACGCAGCCGTCAGCGTTAGCAGTGAAGAAACCGCACACATTCGTTTCGCCGAAAACTCTTTTTTGACCAGCGGCAAACGCGAAAATCGCGGCGCGAACGTGACGGTTTGGATTGAAGGAAGGCGCGGCTCGTCATCAACCAACGATTTGGACGACGGCTCGTTACGGCAGGCAGTCGAACAAGCCGAACAAATTGCGCGGCTCGCTCCGGTTGACCGCGAATACATTCCGACTTTGGGAGCGCAAACTTACAGACCGACGGGCGGATTTGTCGAAGCGACGGCAAGTATTTCGCCCGCCGCACGCGCTAAAGCAGTCGGCAGCATTCTCGCCGAAAGCGAAAAATCGAAAATTATCGCCGCGGGTTTTTATCAATCGCAAGCCGGAACATCCGCGTTCGCCACCAAAAACGGAAATTTCGGTTTTCAGCGGGAAACGGTTGTCGGGCTTTCGGTAACGGGACGCACTTCGGACGGCACCAGCTCCGGTTATTTTGCGCGAAGCCATTTTGACGTAAATAAATTGGACACGGCGCGAATTGCCCGCGAAGCGATTCGCCGAACTTTGGACGGCAGAAACGCCAAAGCTCTCGACGCGGGTGTCTACACGGTGATTCTCGAACCGCAAGCGGTCGCCGATTTGCTCGGATTTTTCGGCGGCGGTTTCGATGCCCGCAGTGCGGAAGAAGGGCGCAGTCCGTATTCGGCTTTAGGCGGCAAAACCAAACTCGGCGAAAAGATTTTTGACGAGCGCATCAATATTTTAAGCGATCCCTGGAATTTAGAACTTCCCGGTTCGCAATCGGCGCAAGCCGGAATTCCGGCGCAAAAAGTTTATCTCGTCAAAAACGGAGTCTTGGATAATTTGGTTTATTCGCGTTTTTGGGCAAAGCAAAAAGGCGTGGAGGCGACGCCCGGTCCGGTCAATACGATTATGGAAACGAGCGGAAAACCGGCGACGGCTGAAGAAATGATTCGCTCGACAAAACGCGGGCTGCTTATCAGCCGATTTTGGTATATTCGCTCGACCGACCCGCGAACGGCGAGTTTGACGGGTTTAACGCGCGACGGCGTGTGGCTCGTCGAAAACGGAAAAATTCAATATCCGGTGAAAAATTTTCGCTTTAACCAATCAATCATCTCGATGCTCGCGCCGGGCAATGTTGAGATGATTGGCGCGTCCGAACGAGTTGGTGATACGAACAGCGCATCACTGCTTCCGCCTTTGAAATTAAAAGCGTTTAACTTTACATCGCAATCGGAAGCTGTTTAATCGGTCGAATCAAATTAGACATTATCGGAAATAAAATAGTGACTGATTGTTCAGATTTAGAAAGAATATTTTGCCCGCCTCTCAACGGTTGTATTTTTTTCTTATTTTATTTCGCATTTTGGTATTACTATCCCAAATTAAAGGAAACACGCTGTCAAAAGTAAATTACGCAGAATTGTTTTTGAAAAAACTGTACCGTTCTTTGAGCGTAAAATCTATCAGCATAACCGTTAAAATCCAAACGACGGCTGCCGCATAACCCGCGATAACATCGCTCGGATAATGAACTCCGAGATAAATGCGCGACAGACCGATCAGTAAAGCGAGCAAAACGGCAAGCGACCAGATTAAAATCCGTAATGATTTGTTTTGTATCCGCGTAGCGACGAGCCAAGCCAGCACACCGTAAAAGCACGCGGCATAAAGCGAATGTCCGCTCGGAAAGCTGTATGAATCGGGAAGCGGCGTGTCGAAAAACGGAACGGGTCGGGCGCGACCGAAACTCACCTTTAGGGCAAAATTAAGTATTACTGCTCCAGCCATCGTCGTCATTAACAAAATGGCGGCGCGTTTCCAATTTTTGATGATGAAAATTACAAAAACACTGACGCACAAGAAACTGAGAAACAAGGTTGAGCCGAGCATTGTTATAAATTGCATCAGCGCGGTCAGTGATTCGCTCGCAAATCCGTGAACGAAAACACGCACGGTTTCGTCGAATGTTTTGGCATCTCCTTCGAGAACTTCGTCCGCCAGCCACGCAAAGAAAAATAACGCGCCGACGGCACTCGCCAATCCTAAAAACAAAATTGACCCGACGAGTGCTTGAAATCGGGCTGATAACGCTTTTAGGCGAACTTTGACGCGGGCGCGTTTCGTTTGATTAAATGTCATTACTTTCTAAGCCAAACCGGAAAATAACAAATCGCCGTTGATGTGAATCAAAAGTAGAAAGTTGAACAATCTTTGCTTTCTTTGCGAAAATCTTTGCGGTCAGGAAAAGTTTTTTAACGCAAGAATGCAAAGACGGAAGCCAAGTTAGCGAAGAAAAGTCTTTGTTTATCAGTATTTATTTCTACTCTTGATTTACTAAATTATCATCGGCGACGCGCGTCCAACCATTGCTCATTTGTTGAAACTTTTCAATCTGATTGCCGATAAAGACGGACTGTGCGGGCTGCCAAACAAATCGCTCGACGGCGATGTTCGGATAGTCAACGCGAATGACGTTAAACGAATTTGCTTCGCCTCTGCCGCGCGTCGAAGTGGCGGTTCCGGCTTGCACGACCAACGCGGAATGGTCGCCGATTTTGTAGCGTTTCGCGGTGTGTCCGGTGTGGCTGACGTGCAGGTGTCCGGCGAGAAAAACATCCGCGCCACAATCGGCGAGCGTTTTCATCGCCATCTTTGCGCGTCCGACAAGTTCGCTGTCATCATAACCTTCCGGCAAATCAAATGGGTGATGTGTAACGACCATTTTAACCACGTTGCCACCGAGCGGACATAGCTTTTCGCGCATCAAGGCAACTTGTTTTTCGTTGATGCGTCCGCCTTTGAAAGTTAAAGAACGCGCAGTATTAACGCCTAAAATGGCAATTTCTTCGTCGGCGTAAAACGGCTGTAAATCGTCTGTAATAAAACGACGGTATTTGTCGAGAGGTTCAAAAAATCTGGCAAAAACATTGTGAAGCGGTATGTCGTGATTGCCCGGAACGACAATTTGCGGCTTGGGCAGTCGGTCTAAAAAAGCGCGGGCTTCCTGGAATTGGTGGCTGCGGGCGCGCTGCGTTAAATCGCCGGAAACTGTGACGACATCCGGTTTAAGCTCGGCAACAAGCGCAATCAACGGTTCAATAATCGCGGCATCAACGCGCCCGAAATGAATATCAGATAAATGCACCAGCGTTCGCATCAAAAATTACTCCTTTTCACTTATTGTTTCACTTGCTTCCTCTTCAGTTTTCGCCGGAACAATCACGTTCAGCGCAGCAGGTCGCACGCGATAATGAAGCGGCGTTTCCAACATTGAAACTTCGCCGTCCATTGCCACGCGCAATTGTTTGCGCCGCGTCTCTATCCACACTTCGTCAGTACACAAAGAAATGAAATCTTTCGTTTGCCGAAGATTTCCAAATAATGCCCGCAACGCCATTTGCAGCAATCCAAACCGACTGGTGCGCGGTGTCATATACAAACTCAAATGTCCGGCATCCAGACAAGTTCGCCCGCCGATGTTGAAACTTTCCATCTCATACGAGTTATTGCCGATAAAGACGAACGGCGTGCGCGTGACGATTTCCTTGCCGTCGGCGTTCAAACGAATGTGAAGAAACGGATAGCGGCGCAAAACTTTGAACGCGGAGCGGAAAAGCGAATTCCACTTTCCATAACCGAGTCGCTGTCGCTGCTCGCGCCGCCGCACAATGTCCGGGTAAAGTCCCAAACTAGAATTGTTAATAAATATATGTCCGTTAACTTCTCCAATGTCAACTTTGGCAACGTGACCGGCAATAATCGTGCGTGCCGCTTCTTCGAGGTCGAGCGGAATGTTTAAGTCTTTAGCGAAATGATTAAGCGTGCCGAGCGGCAATACGCCGAGAATCTTTTCCGTGCCGACCAGTTCCGCCGCGACTGCGCTGATTGTGCCGTCGCCGCCGCCCACGACAATCGTTTGACCGTCGCCGCGAGCGGCGCGTTTTGCCATCTCAACAATCTCCTCTCCGCTTTTCGCAAGATTAATCTGCACGTCAATGCCGTTCGCTTCGAAGATTTCAGCAAGAATCCGCCGTTCATCTTCTTTATCGCTCGTGCCGGAAGCGGCGTTAATAATGATATTTATTGGCAAAGGCATATTAGATTTTCATTTCGTCGTTTTTATCTAATAAACGATAAGTCGGGCGAAAAAATGACAATTTTTATGGTAGCGCATAGGGGAATTGAACCCCTGTTTCAAGGTTGAGAACCTTGCGTCCTAACCACTGGACGAATGCGCCTTAAATTAAACAAGTTCACCCGTACAGAATATGATTCCTCGCTGATTTATGTGAACTTTTAGTCATCTTTCACTTGTCATTGAAACCACAAAATTATTGTAGTTTTGTTCAGATGTAAGAGCAAGGCTATTGTTGATTAACGATAAAATTTTATCTTTCAGTGTTTTTCGTATAGAATCCGCAATCGCATTCTTATGTTCAACATAAGAGATGAAAATGGTTGAACTCAACATTTTTGAACGGCAAGTGCAGACGATCACGTCCAAATATCCGGTTAAATAAAGCACATCTTTTATGCTAATCTATTGTTTTCATTATGAATATTTCAGCACCCGAAGAAATTGAACTCGATAAAAAGAAGCGCGTTTTGGAACGACTTAAAGAAACACTCGCATTCCGCGAAGAAGCGATGACCGAACTTCGCGCCGAACTCGAACAGTTTGAAGCAAATTATACGATGAAAGTCGGCAGGCTTTACGCCGAACTCGACGACATCGAAGCGCAGATTGCCGAAGAAGAAGTAAAACTCGTGCCGGATGACGAGGAAATCAAAAAACGCGCCGAAGAATTACGAAAACGTGCCGAAGAATCAGCCGCCAACGCCGACGAAGAAAATTGGAAAGGCTGTTCGTTCAAATGGCAGCCGACCGCCGAAGCAAAAAAGGCTTATCACAATCTGGCAAAAATTATTCATCCCGATTTGGCTCTGGACGCAAAGGAAAAGGAAAAACGCCACGATTTGATGGCGAAACTCAACGGCGCATATTCGGCGGGCGACCAGAATCTATTGAATAAATTAGTTGAAGATTTCCGCGATTCGCCTGATTTGATAACGGGCGATTCAATCGGCGACCAACTCGTCCGCGCGATTCGTCAGATTTTTCAGGTCAAAAATCGCTTAAAGGAATTACGCGAAGAGAAACTCGTCGCGGAACTTTCCGAACTTTTTATTCTTCGGGAAAAAGTTAATGCCGAGATGCTCGAAGGCAGAAATATACTCAAGCAGATGGCGGAAAGAACCAAAACGCATATTAAAAAATCGGAACGCCGTCTGGCAAATTTGAAAAACTTAAATCTGGCGCAGGAAGAATATGTTAAAGAACGCTTCGGGATGGACATTTCGGCGTTTCGGTAATTTGTAAAGATTAAATCTATTTTATACAAAAATGATTTAGGTTGGTATTGAAAGATTTATTTGAAAAATAGTTAAGAGTTTAGAGTTTATAATGCAAGAGTTGAGAGCGTGAACAATAAATTATAAATTCATTACTTTCAACTGTTTTTCAGAAAAAACATTAGACAGACAAACAACCTAAATTGTTTCCGTATTATATTGCGTTCAAAAAAACGGCACAATAAAAGCCGCTCTATTAATAAAAGCGGCTTTTTATTTGGTGTTGGAACTATATCAAAAATAACCTAATAATTATTTGTTAATTTTATCACCGGTATTTTTGACGGCATCGCCGACGGCATCAACCACATCTCCGACTCCGTGTTTTACTTTGCCCCAGGTTTCCTGGCTTTTTCCTTCGGCATTTTGAACTTCGCCTTCGGCTTCCAAATCTCTGTCGCCGGTTGCTTCACCTGCTTTGTCTTTTACCCAACCTTTTGCTTGTTTATATTTGCCTTCAACTTCGTCTTTATTTGGAACTGACATAATTTTTTCTCCTTTTTGTATTATTTTAGAACAAAATGTTCACAGCAACAGCAGAGAGCAAATTACATACCTTTATAATTCGGACCGCCGCCGCCTTCGGGCGTTACCCAATTGATAATTTGATACGGGTCGGCGATGTCGCAGGTTTTGCAGTGAACACAGTTGGAAAAATTAACTTTTATTTCACGTCTGCCGGTTTTTGAATTTTCTTCCATTTCATAAACCGCCGCCGGACAAAAACGCTGGCACGGATTGCCGTATTCTTCGGCGCAGCGAGTGGCGCAGATTTCAGTGTCGAGAATATGCAGATGCGAAGGCTGGTCTTCGTCGTGCGAAACTCCGGCGTGAAAAACGTCCGTAACTTTATCGAAGGTTAGTTCTTTGTCAAATTTAAGATTGGCGTATCGCTGTTTATCCGCTTCGTCTTTATATTCGTATTGGACAAGCGTTTGCATTCTTTCGTGTCCGGCAACGTGATATTCCCTTGGCATAAAACCCCAGGCAAGCCCGCCCGTCAGAAACTGCAACCCGCCGTTGACGATTGCCGACCAGCGACCGCGTTGGAAAGATGCGTGGAAATTTCGGACGGCGAAAAGTTCGTCGTAAATCCAACTTGAATTAACCTTTTCTTCATAATGTCGAAGCGTTTTAGTCGTGAAATCTTCGTGGTCAAAAGCGTTAATAATCGTTTCCGCCGCGAGCATTCCCGATTTCATCGCCATATGAATTCCTTTTATGCGCTGTCCGTTGAGAAACGAAGCCGAATCACCGACCAGCAAAACACCGTCGGCGAAAAGTTTCGGCATTGTGTAATAACCGCCCGCGTTTATTGTCTTTGCGCCGTATTTGAGCATCTTTCCACCTGCCAGAATTTTGGCGATTTCAGGATGCGTTTTGAATTTTTGAAATTCGGCGTGCGGGTCAATCATCGGGTCAATATAATCAAGTCCGGTAACATAACCGATGCTGACGATATTGTTTTTCATTCCGTAAATCCAGCCGCCGCCGTAAGTTTTCGCGTCGGACGGAAAACCGAGCGTGTGGACGACAAAGCCTTCTTCAAAATTCCCTGCCGGAACTTCCCAAAGTTCTTTGACTCCAATGGAAAAAACCTGCGGCTCTTTATCTTCGTGCAAGCCGAGCCGCTGCATTAATTGCTTGGTCAGCGAACCGCGCGAACCTTCGCCCAAAACCGTAATTTTTGCCAGCAGGTCAACGCCCGGCTCAAAGTTCGCTTTTGGTTTGCCTTCCTTATCAATCCCTTTATCGCCCGTGCGAACACCGATAACGCGCTCGTTTTCATCGTAAAGCATTTCCGCGCCCGGAAATTCGGGAAAAATGTTGACTCCGGCTTCTTCGCATTTTTCGGCGAGCCATTCGCAGATTCTGCTGAGAGAGGCAATATATTTTCCGTGATTCTTGAGCGGCGGCGGCGTAATCGGAGATTTCATTTTTCGGTTTTCGGTCAGATACCAAAAAGCGTCTTCGGTAACAACGGTATCAACCGGACAGCCTTGCTCCAAAAAATCCGGCATCAGTTCGCGCAAGGCAACCGGGTCAACCACCGCGCCCGACAAAATATGTGCGCCGACGGCTGAACCTTTTTCGATAATGCCGATTTCCAAATCTTCGATTTTTCTGCCTTGATGTAAGCCTCTTTCAACAAGTTCGTTATGTTCCTTGATTTGATTTTTCAAATGCAGAGCCGCCGCTAAATTTGCCGGACCTGCGCCGACAAATAATACGTCCATCTCTAATTGTTCGCGTTCAATCATAGTTTTTTTCTCGTTAAAATGAATGCCTATTCAGTTTTTCAAATTATAACAAAATCCTAGCTGCTCTGTCTTAATTGTCAACCGTTATTTAGCTTTTTAGTAAGTTGCATTGGCGGCTGACACAACCTTTTCCGCCGCGTCGGTCATTCCTTCGGCAGTCATAATATTAACTCCTGATTCGCTCAAAACGCGCCTGCCTTCTTCGACATTTGTTCCTTCCAGACGCGCGACAATCGGAATCGAAACTCCAAGATTTTTCGCCGCTGCAACCACGCCGTTTGCTACCATATCACAACGGACAATTCCGCCGAAGATATTGATTAAAACGGCTTTGACGTTTTCGTCAGCCAGCAGAATTTTGAAAGCCTGTTCAACTCTTGTCTGCGATGCGCCGCCGCCGACATCCAGAAAATTGGCAGGTTCGCCGCCGTGCAGTTTGATAATGTCCATCGTCGCCATTGCGAGTCCCGCGCCGTTGACCATACAACCAATGTCGCCGTCGAGTTTGATATAGTTCAAATCGTAATTTGACGCTTCGATTTCGAGCGGTTCTTCTTCGTTCAAATCGCGCAGCGCGGCATAGTCTTTATGACGGAACATCGCGTTGTCGTCAAAATTCACTTTTGCGTCAAGCGCAATCAAACGGTTATCTTTCGTCAACAAAAACGGGTTGATTTCAACAATTGTCGCGTCCATTTTTTCAAAAGCATCATAAAGCGTCAGCATAAATTTCGCCGTTTGATTGATATGTTCGCCCGGAATGCCCAAGCCGAAAGCGAGTTTCCGCGCTTGAAACGGACGCAAACCGACTGACGGATTAATGGTTTCCTTCAAAATCAATTCGGGCGTTTCTTTGGCAACTTTTTCGATGTCCATCCCGCCCGCCGACGAAGCCATAAAGACGTTTCTGCCCGAAACGCGGTCGAGCGTGATGCCGAGATAAAATTCCTTATCAATCGGCAAGCCTTCTTCAATGAGCAAAGTTTTAACTTCGCGTCCTTCCGCTCCGGTTTGATGCGTAACGAGCGTCATTCCGAGCATTTGTTCGGCGATTTCCCTTGCTTCTTCCGGCGATTTAGCGAGTTTTACGCCGCCGCCTTTGCCGCGTCCGCCCGCGTGAATCTGCGCTTTGACGACGACGATGTCAGTTCCCAAATCCTTTGCCGCTTGTTCGGCTTCTTCAGGTGTTTTGGCAACAATACTGCGCGGCACCGGAACGCCGTATTGTTTTAACAGTTCTTTCCCTTGATATTCGTGTATTTTCATAGATTTATCAGGCTGTTTTCGATTTTAGAAAAACACCAAAAGTTTAACTTTGCAGCACACAAAAAGCAAAGGCAGTTCGGAGAACCGCCTTTTGATGGAAAAATGTTCTACAGATTTAATTTTTATCCGGGGTTGTATCAACTACAATTTTTGAAAGTTTCCATTCCTTTTTTTCAAGAATGTAATTTAATTCAAACTTTGTCGGCAGCGGGCTGGTTTCATAACGACCTTTCAGTTTCAAAGTCTTATATCCGAGTTCTTTTTCGATTACCGGCGTATCGGTAAATTCGGCATCTCTCGAATCAATATTTTCAATATTAACCTTTTTATCAATGAAAGGCTTAAAAGTTCCCTTTAACTTCTCCGGCGTAACCTGTTTTTGCCAGGCAGCAGAAATGTTTGAATAAAAATCGGAAAAGTCTTCTTTTTGAATCGCATCGTTAAAATCCAACAGAGTTGTTTTAGCCATTTCCTGCAATTCATCATCGGACGGAATTTCGCCTTTTGAAGCATCCGCTTTTTTAGTTACAGTGCGCGGCGTAGGAGTGGTTTTTTCCCGTTCGGGAGTTTTAACATCAACATTTTCCTTGTTATTTTTCGGTATCAAATTGGAACATCCCAAACCGATAAAAATAAATATCAACAAAACAATTGGCAGATTGAGTTTGGATTCCCGACCCAAACAAATTTTAGAAGTTGGTTTTTTCATAATTTTCTCTCCTTTTTATTTTTCTTAAAATTTTAACGCTTAACTTTTTCGCCACGGCGCGAGCAAATCGCTCCAGCTTTGCGCCGTTCGTTCATATTCGCTCGGGCAACGCTCCGCACGGCTTTGCGGAAGATAACCGTCTTTCACAATAAATGCGTATTTTGTCGGATTTGAGCCGTAAGTCATACACAATGAATTGTAAGAACGCTGTTCCTGCAAGAGATGTTCGTCAGCCAGATTGCGCTCGCTCGGCACATTTCCCTTTGATTCAATCTTAAAAGCGTCAGACGCGGCAAGCACCGAACGAACGCCGATATCTCCCAATTCGGTTAAATTTATAAACGACGAACAACGGTCTGCCGCGTCTTCTTCGCTGCCGGTAATCGGCAGTTTGTAATTGTAAATAAGCGCGTGTCCGATTTCGTGCAGAAAGGCAAAGCGCACGGCATCGAACATATTGTCATAAGCCTTTTGGTTATTGTCGCCGGAACTGCGGAAAAGTTTATAAAAATGCTCCATTAGTTCATAACAGACCGTTACCGACTGGTCATTTGAATCAAAAAGAGCATTTATTTCGCCGCAGTCTTTTGTCCGTAGAGTAATATCATTTGGCAGAATTAAAGCACGATTCAGTTTGTCCGCCGCCTTTTCCAATGTTTTGTCTTCTTTTATTTGACGGTCAATCTCGGCGTAACGCTGATTTTTCACTGCAATATGCTCGACAATAAAATCGCCTTCGTCGGCTTTTTTGTTTTTAGTTCTTTCATCTTTATCTTTTGAAACAACCTTAGACTGATTCTGCTCGTTTTTTGATGAATCGGAAGACGGCGGTGAATTCGACGGCACGGAATCTCTGTCTGAAGGGCAAACACAAGCTGTAATAATAAATAAAATAGACAAGACCGCGAAAAAATTAAATAAATTTCGGTTCATAATATACAATTTGGAAGATTTGTTTGGTTCAGCCACAACTTGACTTGAGTCGGTCAAGATTTTTGCACAAAAAAACGGCTGATAAAAAGAATTACCAGCCGAATATAACTTATTTTCGCTTTTTTTCCTATTGCGCCTTTTCAACTAATTTGAGCAGAGTGCGAACCGCCACCGCCGTCGGACCTTTCGACTGATGCGCTTTCGTATCGTCAGCCCACGCCGTTCCCGCAATATCGAGATGCGCCCATTTTGCTTTGTCAATAAATTCCTGAATAAAGACCGCGCCCATAATCGTTCCCGCTTTGCGCGAAGGTCCGATGTTTTTGATGTCGGCGATGTCCGATTTGATTCCTTTGCTGTATTCTTTGCTGACTGGAAGCTGCCAGAAATCTTCACCCGCATCTTTGCCGCAGGCGATGATTTCATCAATCAAATCCTGGTCGTTGCCCATAATGCCGGTATTCAAATCACCAAGCGCAATAATTACCGCGCCGGTCAAAGTTGCCATATCAACGATAGTTGTCGCGCCTTGTTTTTCGGCATAAGCCACCGCGTCAGCCAAAACCAGACGACCTTCCGCGTCGGTGTTTAGAATTTCAACCGTTTTGCCGTTTGAAGCGGTTACGACGTCGCTTGGACGACTTGCTTTTCCGTCGGGCATATTTTCAACCGCCGCGACAATTCCGAGAACCGGAACAGTCAGTTTGAGCATTGCAATTGCCCGCATTGTTCCCATCACGGTTGCTCCGCCCGACATATCGTATTTCATCGCGTCCATATGTTCTGACGGTTTGATGGAAATTCCACCCGTATCAAATGTGATGCCTTTGCCGACCAATGCAAGCAGTTCACCTTTTTTTCCGGTTGATTTTTTCGGTTCATATTTCAGAATAATCAGTTTTGCAGGCTGTTCCGAACCTAAGGAAACGCTCATCAGCGAACCCATTCCGAGTTTTTCCATCTTGGCTTCGTCAAGAACTTCACATTTTAAGCCGACTTCCTTCGCCATCTTGCTTGCGCGGTTCGCCATTTCGGTCGGGTGCAGAATATTCGGCGGCTCATTCGCCAAATCTCGTGTAAAATTCATCGAATCGCCAATGATTTCGCCGCGCTCCAATCCATTTTTTATTTCCTTTTCCTTTGCGCCTTCGATGCACAAAACAAAATTATCAACCGTCTTCTCGTTTTTGTCCTTCGTTCTGTATTTATCGAGTTCAAATTGGCTGGCAACAACGCCCTGCATCGCGCAGCTTGCAACTTCAACCGCGTCGCCGTCGGAACGCGGCAAAAGCGCGAAACCTTTGATGTTGCGTTTCTTAAAATATCGTGTCGCCGTGCCTGAAAGCATTGAAACGTCCGACACTTTGTAATCGGTTTTGTCGCCAACGCCAACCAGTAAAAGCCGACTCGCTTTTACTTTTCCCTTCGGTTCAAACAGCAAATAAGCCGTATCGCCCGTTTCGCCTTTAAATTCTTCCGTTTTGATAACCGAGGCGATAAGTCCGCCCGCCAATTTGTCCAAATCCTTCAAAACGCCGCCCGTCGCTTTTTCGTCTTTGAACACCGCAACCGCTAAAGCATCCACATTTGCTTCCTGAAAATCATCCGTAATTGCCTGAAACTTCATTCTTTACCTCTTTTTTTTATTAATTTTTGTTTCCGCAAAAATTTATTTGACTATAACTTAACTGAACTTATTTATCAATTTATCTTTCCTTCATCTGGGCGCGGGTTTCTCGTTCAACTGTGCGTTCCTTGATAGTTTCGCGCTTGTCGTAAAGTTTTTTCCCTTTCGCCACGCCGATTTCAAATTTTATTCGCCCGTTTTTCCAATAAACCCGCGTTACTACCAGAGTCATTCCCTTCTGCGTCGTTTCTTTTTCAATTTTTTCTATCTCTCTGCGATGAAGCAGCAATTTCCTCGTTCGCAACGGCTCGTGATTCTGCTTGTTGCCGTGCGAATACGGAGAAATATGCGTATTAAACAGCCAAACTTCACCGTCTTTGACCGCGACATAAGATTCTTTGAGTTGAATTCGTCCGACCATCACGCTTTTGACTTCAGTTCCCTGCAAAACGATTCCTGCTTCGTATTTATCAAGAATGTGATATTCAAAAAAAGCGTGGCGGTTATTGACAATGTCTTTTCCGTCTGCCGACATAAACTTTTATTTTGCCTGTCATTTGTTGTGCAGGCAAGTTTGATTTGAGATAAATGATTTGACAAGTTTGTTTTCTATCAATAAATTAGATTTTGAACTTGCTGGGAGATCGTCTAATGGTAGGACTGCAGAATCTGGATCTGCCTATCGGGGTTCGACTCCCTGTCTCCCAGCCAAATTTATGAATGAATGGCACGAAACAGAAGTCCGCGTCCGCTACGCCGAAACTGATAAAATGGGCATTGTCCATCACGCCAACTATCTGATTTGGTTTGAACTCGGCAGAAGCGATTTTTGCCGCGCACGCGGTTTTTCCTATCTTGAAATGGAAGAAAAAGAAAACGCCTTAATGGTAGTTGCGGAAAGCTACTGTCGTTATAAATCGCCCGCTTTTTATGAAGATGCTTTAACCGTCCGCACCAAAGTCGCTGAAATAAAAAGCCGGAAGATTCAATTTATCTACGAAGTTTATCGTGCCTCAGACCAAGTTTTACTTGCTGTCGGTGAAACTTTACATCTTGTAACCGATGAAAATAAAAAAGTGCGTTCTTTGCCCGACAGCTATAAAGAAAAATTATTGATTGAAGTTTCCGACGAAAACGCTTTTCCTGACCATCAAGCTCCACATTAAATACTTTTGCAGCATCATCAATAAAATTCTCCACTCGGTTAAACACTAACTTTTAGTTGTGTTGATACAGAAACTTGATAATAACTCCATCAGATTTTCTAACAAAACTTTTTAAGACCACACTTGACAAATCATAGATTAACTTGTATTCTGGCACTCGTTAGTAATGAGTGCTAACAACGAAATCAAACTAGAATTAATAAATATCCCTGGAAGGAGAAAAGATTATGGCTACAACAATTAAACCATTACATGACCGCGTTATTGTGCGTCGCATTGAAGACAGCACTGACAAAACTGCTGGCGGACTTTATATACCGGACACAGCGAAGGAAAAACCGCAAGAAGGCGAAGTTATC
The DNA here is from genome assembly GCA_050998795.1 of Pyrinomonadaceae bacterium. Taxonomy (GTDB): domain Bacteria; phylum Acidobacteriota; class Blastocatellia; order Pyrinomonadales; family Pyrinomonadaceae. The sequence goes on along the minus strand of JBPCPU010000246.1, from coordinate 1,294 downwards.
GCCGTCGGCGAAGGAAAATATAAAGAAGACGGAACTCGTCAAACTTTGGATGTCAAAGTCGGCGACCGCGTTTTGTTCGGCAAATACAGCGGTTCGGAAATTAAAATTGACAACGAAGAATTAATGATGATGCGCGAAGACGAAATTCTTGGAATTATCGAACGCGCCGGCGCAAACGCTAATTAAGTTGACTGAGTTGACTGAGTTGACCGAGTTGACCGAGTTGACTGAGTTGTAAAACATATTAAACTCGGCAAACTCGGTCAACTCAGTCAACCCGGCAAACTATTATAGATTTTACAAGGAGATTAATAAAATATTATGGCTAAACAAGTAATTCACGGCGAAGAATCGCGGGCGGCAATTTTGCGCGGCGTTAATCAACTCGCCGATGCAGTAAAAGTTACGTTAGGTCCGAAGGGACGCAATGTTGTGATTGACAAAAAATTCGGTTCGCCGACCATCACCAAAGACGGCGTAACGGTTGCGAAAGAAATCGAGTTGAAAGATTCATTAGAAAATATGGGCGCACAAATGGTGCGTGAAGTCGCTTCCAAAACGTCGGATGTTGCCGGTGACGGAACAACGACGGCGACCGTTTTGGCGCAGGCGATTTTTAAAGAAGGCGTTCGCACGGTTGCGGCGGGCGCGAATCCGATGGCTCTCAAGCGCGGCATTGAAAAAGCGGTTGAGCAGGTTGTCAAGGAAATCGAACGGATGTCAAACCCCGTTTCCGGCAACGACATTAAACAAGTCGGAGCGGTTTCGGCAAACGGCGACACAAACATCGGACAGCACATTGCCGACGCGATGGAAAAAGTCGGTAAAGACGGCGTAATCACGGTTGAAGAATCAAAAACGATGGACACTTCGCTCGAAGTTGTCGAAGGTATGCAGTTTGATCGCGGCTATCTTTCACCTTATTTCGTTACCGATCCTGAAAGAATGGAAGCGGTTCTCGAAAACCCGTATATTTTAATCAACGAAAAGAAAGTTTCTTCGATGAAAGACCTTTTGCCGATTCTCGAACAGGTTGCCAAGCTCGGCAAACCGCTTTTGATTATCGCTGAAGATGTTGAAGGCGAAGCACTTGCGACATTGGTTGTCAACAAACTGCGCGGAACTTTGAATGTCGCTGCTGTTAAAGCACCGGGATTCGGCGACCGCCGCAAAGCAATGCTCGAAGATATTGCAGTTATGACGGGCGGAAAAGTTATCAGTGAAGATATGGGCGTGAAGCTCGAATCAATCACAGTTGACGATCTCGGACAAGCCGCGAAAATCACGATTGATA
>JBPCPU010000245.1:0-22027 GCA_050998795.1 Pyrinomonadaceae bacterium | reverse complement strand
AGTTATAGCCGAATTCATAGTTTCATTTCAACTTTGAGAAAGCTAAACCGCCAAGTCTTCCAAGAACTGCTGTCAGTCATAGCAGGAAATCCGTTTGAAATATTTCAGACCTAATCAGCTACGTTTTATTTAATTTTTAAACTTTCCTCTTTTATTGCTGTTTCACTTCGGCACGGCGGCGCATTTCCGCCAGCAATTCTTCATCGCTGACAGTTGAAACCTGCGGAGCGTTAAGAGTCGTCGTATTCGGCGGAGTTTGCAGTTTCTTCTGTTCCTGCTCAATCCGTTCTTCTTCTTCGGCTTCATGCATTCCTTCCTTGAAGGCTTTGCGGGTTTGCCCGAGCGATTTTGCCAACTGCGGCAAACGGCTCGCACCAAAAAGTAAAAACAAAACGGCGACAATTAATATAATCTCTGTTGTTCCAAAATTTCCCATAATTTCTCCTAAATTTCTCCTAAATAAATCTCAATAATTAAAAAACTCTTGGGCTGACATAATTTGAAGACGCGGCATAACTTTTTGAATTATTAGAAAGTCGTCAAAGTCGTGCGTAACGACGAACCCATCGTGCATTACGGCTAAACGGGCAATCAGCGCGTCATTTCGCAAAGTCTTAATTTTCGTCGGCTGTTCGCTTTCCATCAAATACAGCCGCCGAATCGCCTTTGACGTTTCCCACCAATCGCTTGCCGTCGGATTTATCAAACACCCGTTTTTGTTAAGCAAAATGCGCCATCGTTCATATTTTTGCAAACTGGCTTCATCAATTGATGAAGCTACGAGTTCAAAAAGCACGACAGTCGGAAAAAGCACGGACAAAATTATGCGGTCAACATAATCTGCGTAATCTGAAAAAACAGATGTATCACAAATAGGTTTTTTTGCCATATTTCGCTTCTTCTTCTTTTAAGGCTTTCATCGCTTCACGAGTCGCCTCAATAAGTTCCTTTTGGTCTTTCGTCAGATGCTTCGGCAACTTAAAATCCTTAGCGCGTGGCAAATTAGCACCGTTTGAATTTTTATCCGCTTTTTTCATAATTCTTTCCTGATAACTTTTGACGCAAGATTCAATCAAAAAGTTTGCGCGTCAACCGGTTTCATAATACAGGTATTTGCGCCAAGTTTCATCCACCAACTGCAAATATCGAATAATTTAGCCGCTAACGTGCAAGGGAAAGGCGCGTGATTTTTCAAAAGGCGCGCTAATTCTTCTTGCGAATAACTGCCTTTTTATGATTACATTTTGGTCAATGATTAGTTAAAGAATTGATATTCACTTATCCCTATTTATTATTTACCAATTTGAATTTGTCCATCGCATCAACCAATGCCGCCGTAATTCCTTTCTCGGAAATCGAATGTCCCGCATCGGGAATAATCTGTAAATCCGCTTCGGGAAACGCTTTGTGCAGTTCCCACGCGCTCACCGACGGACACACAACATCGTAACGACCTTGCACAATCACGGTTGGAATGTGCCTTATTTTCCCGACATTTTCAATCAAATAATTTTCGGTCGGGAAAAACGAATTGTTCATAAAATAATGGCATTCGATACGCGCCAGAGCCAACGCTTCTTCCTCACCTTCCCAATGCTCAATCAAATTTTTGTCGGGGAAAAGTTTTGATGTTGAACCTTCCCAAACGCTCCACGCACGCGCTGCCGAAAGCCGTGTTTCCTTATCGTCGCTCGTCAGACGTTTATAATATGCCGTCATAAAATCGCTGCGCTCATCTTCGGGGATTTCATCGCGGTAGCGTTCCCAAAAATCGGGGAAAATCTCGCTCGCGCCGTATTGATAAAACCATTCGAGTTCCTTGCGCCGTGTCAGAAAAATTCCGCGCAAAATTAACCCGAGACACCGGTCAGGATTCGTTTCGGCATAAGCCAAACTCAAAGTGCTTCCCCACGAACCGCCGAAAACATACCATTTTTCAATATCGAATTTCTCGCGGAGAGTTTCAATGTCGTTTATCAAATCCCAAGTCGTATTTTCATGTAAATCGGCGTGCGGTATAGATTTTCCCGAACCGCGTTGGTCAAACAAAATTATATGATACGCTTCGGGGTCAAAAAATTGGCGATACATCGGAATTAGACCGCCGCCCGGTCCGCCGTGCAGAAAAACAACCGGAATTCCTTCAGGATTGCCACACCGCTCATAATAAATCGTGTGAATATCGGAAACCGGCAGCATTCCCGTATCAAAGGGTTTTATTTCAGGATAAAGTGTTTTCATAGTTTGCATCATACTAAATCTTTTCTTTTATATTCAAACAAAATCCGATTTATAGGTGAAAAAAAAGTGTTGACGCGCAAGAAATTGTGGTTTATTATAAAATTCTTAACACTGAAGAAGGAGGTGATCAAAAAGTTTATGATAAAAGATTCCAGTGAGGTGGCTGAAGCCTAGCCTTTACGAATATTTTACAGAATTGTGAAGGTTGAGTTTTAGGCTAATCCAAACAGTTCACCGAAGAAGCCGTCTGACGAATTCAGACGGCTTCTTTATTTTTGATAATATTTTTTAAGCAATTTTTGATTGTGAGAACGTCTTTGATGAAACTGCCTTTATTCGCTTGGCATTAGGATTGCTTAAGGCAGTGAATGAAACCGTTTTATGTATAGGTTTAATACTTACTGATTTTAATTTACAGTAGTTGGAAATTTTATGGCAAAGAAGATTTTAATAGTTGAAGATTATGAAGACACGCGCAACTTTATGAAGTTTCTGATAGAAAGTTACGGCTATCAGGTTATCGAAGCAACAGACGGAATTGAAGCGGTTGATAGAGCAAAATATCAATGTCCCGACCTTATTCTGATGGATATTTCCTTGCCTTTGGTTGATGGTTTAACCGCTACACGAACCATTAGAGAATCTAATTCCAAAACTGAAATGCCGATAATTGCCGTTACTGCATTCGGCAAAAACTATTACGACAGAGCAATTGAAGCCGGATGTAACGATTTAATTGATAAACCGATTGACTTCGATGTGCTTGAACCGATTCTCAATCATTATCTTGCGTTGTAATTTTTTAAATTTCATAATTTGCTATAAAGTGAGTTATGTATTCACCGAAGCGTTAAAGATTTTCGTTAGGTTATTTTAAGAGTATTTCAATAATTTTTTCATTTATAATCTCTTAACATTTTTCTCAGATAATTCAATTTCAAACTTAAAAACTTTTGATATATTGTGTAAAAAAGTAATTATCATAAAATGAAAGAATTTTGATACTTTTTTATGCAAGCACTTCGTTTTGAAAACAACAAATTAAAACTCGCCGAGATTGCCAAACCAGGCGATAAAAGCGAAGCACTCGTGCGCATCGTAAAGTCGGGAATTTGCAACACGGACATTGAAATTGTTAAAGGTTACGCGAATTTTGAAGGCACAATCGGACACGAGTTTGTTGGTGTAGTCGAAAAAGCGGATGACGCGCCGCATCTTGTCGGGAAAAGAGTTGTCGGAGAAATAAACGCGGGCTGCGGCATTTGCAATTTATGTCAAAGCGGAGATTCACGCCATTGTCCGGCGCGAACCGTTCTCGGAATTATCGGGCGCGACGGCGCACACGCCGAATTTTTAACTTTGCCTGCCGGAAATCTTCTGGAAGTTCCTGCTGAAGTTTCCGACATTCAAGCGGTTTTTACTGAACCTCTTGCGGCTGCGTTTGGAATTACGGAGCAAGTCGAGATTTTTCCCGAAACAAAAATTGCCGTTATCGGCGACGGAAAACTTGGAATTTTATGCGCTCAAGCACTGGCTTTAAAAAACCGAAATGTTTCGCTTATCGGCAAACACAAAGAGAAACTTAAAATTGTCGAAAACCGCAGTATTGAAGGTGTTTTGCTTGAAAACGCGCCGAAATTAAACCGACGGTTTAATGTTGCCGTGGAAGCAAGCGGCTCTGAATCCGGTTTTGATTTAGCTTTAGATTTATTAAAACCGCGCGGAAAACTCGTTTTGAAATCTACATTTCACGGTGAAGCAAAGTGGCAAGCGTGGCGTATTGTCGTTGATGAAATTACAATTGTCGGTTCACGCTGCGGACGGTTTGCGCCCGCTTTGGAACTTTTGAAAAATAAAGCGGTTGATGTTGAAAGTCTTATTAGCGAGGAATTTTTGCTCAAAGACGGCGTAAAAGCAATGAAAACAGCCGCACAAAAAGATGTTATCAAGGTTATCTTATCAACTTCTTTTAAGTTGGAAGTTACGCAGTCGAAAATAAAAAGTTGAGGTTCGGAACAAGGTTTTTATTGAAAAATAGTTTAGAGTGCAGAGTGTCGAGTTACGTTTCTTTAATTCTAAACTCTTGACTCTAAACTTTACACTACTTTTCAAAAAAACTGCTGCCTTCAGTTAATCAGATGTTCAACTGCGTAAGTCCTATTAAGTAAAAACTCTCTCAGTTAAAAAATTTGATTAAAACTCAATCCAACCGGTCGGTTCGCGGTGATAGGAAATCGTGATGTGCGTTTCGGCTTTAAAGAGCGGCGAACGCATTTGCAAAGCGGTTTGCGCCATCAATCGCGCCAGATGCGGTTCATTGGCGCGTTGCGAAAGATGCGCCAGAACGACGTGGCGTGCGCTTCCGTCAAAATCGTCCGTCAGCCAATCGGATAAATCCTCATTTGACAAATGCCCGGTGCGCGACAAAATTCGCTGTTTTAATTCCCAACTGTAAATCGGACAGGTTTTGAGCATATCGCGGCAGTGATTCGATTCGACGACAATGCCGTCGCAACCGCGCAGTTTTTCTTTGATGAGCGTTGTAAAATACCCGAAATCCATCAGGGTTGCGACTCTCACGCCGTTGTTTTTCGCCACAAAACCAAAGTTATCAGCCGCGTCGTGCGGAACGCTGAAAGGCTCGAAATCAATGTCGCCGATACGAAAATCCTTGCTTGATTCAATCTCGACAGTACGGTTTTTCAAAACGTCCGCTCGTTTTTGCGGCTCATTGTTTAGCTTATTTGCCTTTTCCCGTAAATACGCTTCTTTCGTTTCGCCGGATATAAAAACGGAACAACTTATAGTATTCATCAAAACACGCAGTCCGCCTGCGTGGTCGCTGTGTTCGTGCGTGATAAGAACTGCGTCCAGGTCGTTAAAATCTACGCCCACCAGCGACAACCGGCGCAAAGTTTCCTTCGCGCTCAATCCGGCATCAACCAGAACTTTTGTCTTTTCGGTGCAGATTAAAACGGAATTGCCGGTTGAACCGCTGCCGAGAACTGTAAATTTCATTTATTCTGAGAAAGTAATTTGTCAGTCGAAGATGTTAGCACGAAAGTAATTTTTTATAGAAATTTTAACGTTCAGCAGTCGCAAAGCGACAGAAACACAAAGATTTTTTTGTATCTTTCTTTGCGTTAAAAATCCTGAATAATTCACTTAGAGCAGATTTGAGGTAAATGTATGGTTTCTGCCTCATTTCCCATACACTCATTCCGCATCTGCTCTAGTCCTTCCAATGACCGACATCAAGCGTCCGGTTTTACCGTAAAGTTTCTTCTCCTTGCGGTATGAAAAAAACAAATCAATTCGCTCCATTGTGCAAAGCGGCGCGGTATAAATATTTTCCGGCAAAACGCCGACGCTTGTTAATTGCTCTTGATTTGCAAGGTGCAAATCAATCAGGGCGTAACCGCCGCGGGTTTGCACAAAAAGTTTTCCACAGGTGGAAAACTTTTCCTGAAAGGCAGAAATTACTTCTTGCCCGACTTCGTAATTTTTTCCGCTTGCCGCCGGACCAATCGCGCAAATCAAATCTTTTGCGTCTGTTCCGTAAATTTCGTGCATCTTTTCAATCGCCTTTTTAACAATCGAATTAACCGTGCCGCGCCAACCGGCGTGAACCGCTGCAAACGCTTTTGTCTTTGTGTCGCCAAGCAAAACCGGAACGCAATCGGCAGTTTTCACGCCCAATAAAACTTTTGGAATGTTGGAAACGAGCGCATCCATTTTACAGTTTCCGTCTCGAGCATCTTCAAGTGTTTTGACAACGCGCACATCTGCGCTGTGAATCTGCCAACACGAAGCTAATCGAAAATCTCCGCCGAACAATTGCAGAAATCGCTGCCGATTTTCTGCGATATTTTCTGCCGAATCTTCATCATAACCGGCTAAATTCAAAGAGTTTTCGGGAAAATCACTCACGCCGCCGAGCCGTGTCGAAAAACCGTTGGCAAAACCGTTATCTTCCAAAGCGCGACAAACGAGAACTTTTACACCGTTGCGTTCTCGCCAATGGAAGCCCGTTTGGGTTAAAATTTCATCACTTTGGACTTTGAATTTTGGACTTTGGACTTTACTCGTGATTATTTCCATCGGAATAGACATTATCGAAGTTTATCGCATCCGCGAAACTCTTGCCAGAACGCCGCGTTTTGTCGAGCGTGTTTTTACGGAACGAGAACGTGCTTACTGCGAATCAAAAGGTATGGCTTCGGCGCAGTCTTACGCGGCGCGTTTTGCTGCTAAAGAAGCGTGTTTAAAGGCTCTGAAAACAGGCTGGCGCGGAAAAATCACCTGGCGCGATATTGAAATTATTTCGGACAAAAATGGCGTTCCGGGTTTGGAATTACGCGGCGAAGCTAAGAAAATTTTAGAAAATCTCGGTGCCAATGCAATTCATCTTTCAATTTCGCACACGACCGAACACGCTGTCGCACAGGTTATTTTGGAAAAATGTTAGCCGCAAAAAGATACAAAAAGCGCAAAAAAAGTCAAAAGAAATTTTCCGGTTTTTTGTATTCTTTTCGCGGCTGAACATTAATTTTCCTTTTCAGACGGAAAAACCGGACGGCTCGCATCGGGATTATCGGGTGAAGTATGAATGTGAATAATTTTCCAATCTTTACCGATTTGTTTAAAAACCAGCGTCATTCTGCCCGAAGCCGATTCGAGTTTCCCGTTATATTCCTGTGTTTGTTTCCATTTACAAGTCAGATACGCCGTGTCTTTGCCAAGCATTTCAATCCGCAAACCGGTAATATCCAAACTCACATTTTTTGTGTTCGGGTAAAGTGTTTCGCGGTTTTTCTTCATATTTTCCCAACCGATGGTCGCTGAACCGTTGTTGTTGAAAAAAAGAATTTTGTCGGTATTTTGATAAATGCTCATAACTTTGTCAGCATCCAGTTGTTTGATGCCTTCGATTAAACGGTCAAAAGCGTCGTGAACACCTTTGGTCGGGTCAACTTTAACAACGGTTTTGCTTTTTTGTCCAAAAGCCGTAAATGTCAAAGCTAAAATTATAAAGCCGATATATGCAAATTTTTTCATAATAAAAGTCCTTTCAAAAATTAGTTTTTGCCGAAAAAAGTTTATAATTAAATGTCTTAGTTGCAAAACCAAAGTCAAAGGTTTTATCGAATCAAACAAAAACTGCGACAGTGTAAATTAGAAAAATCTCTGCGAAACTCGACGAAAATTCTGCACCTCGGCGGTGAGATTTTTTTTCGGCAGTTCCTTTAGTTCACCACCAAAAATTCATCTGTTTGCCAAAATTTCTTGCTTTTTAACGAGAAGTTTAGCCGGATTGTTAGTAATAATCGCATTGATGCCCAAATCCACGGCACGTTTGACCCAAGCGGAACTGTCAATTGTCCAAATTGTCGTCAAAAATCCTTTTTTCCGTGCCTTTTGAATAAACTTTCGCGTTGCCAGCGAATAATGAATCGAGATTTCATCGGCTTGGCATTCCTGCGCTTTTTTCAGAAGCCGCCTTTTTTTGTGGAGAATTGTCAGGATTTTCGGCGCGAAAAGCGCGGCGGTGCGGACTTCGGGAAGCAATCGGCGCATTTAGCAGACCGCTTCGAGATTAAAACTTTTAACGATAATGAAGGGAAGTGAACTTGAGTTGCGAATAGTTTTGCAAACGACTTCGACCAGCACGGAAGTTTCCGCTTCCTTGCATTTCAGTTCAATATAAATCAAACCTTTGTAACCATCCAAAAATTCAAGCAGTTGCGCCAAAGTCGGAACAAATTCGGCGGAAAATTTATGATTGGCTTTTTTGGGATTTTTCAAGTTAAACCACGAACCGACATCCAAATTTTGCAATTCCTGTGAAGTAAAACTCGAAACGCGACCTTTTTTTTGTCCGATACGCCGTAACTTTGCATCGTGAAAAACAACCGGAACGCCGTCTTTGGCGAGCCGCACGTCAAATTCGATGCCTTCCGCGCCGTCTTCAATCGCCTTACGGAAAGCCGCCAAAGTATTTTCGGGCGCAAATGCCGACGCGCCGCGATGCGCGATAATTAAAGGTTGGTTATTTATGTTGGACATCTATTTCGGAAAAAGTGAAAAAGTGAAAAAGGGGAAAAGTGAAAAAGTGAAAAAGGGGAAAAGTGAAAAAGTAGATTGAGTTTCGTCAAATCCCTTTTTACTCTTTCACCTTTTTCACTTTTTCACCTTTTCACTTTTTCACCTTTTCACTTTTTCACTTTTTCACTTTTCTTTTGTAAAAGAAAAATCATCTTCGACCAACTAATCGGCTCGTGAAACGGAAATTGATAATCGCCGACAATTTCAAAATAGCGTTGCGAAATCTCTTTTACTTCTTCAATCGGGTGAGTTTTGAAGTTATACAAAATTTCCAAAACCGAACCGACGATTGAAGGTTTGACCGGAATCAAAACCAACTCCGCGTCTTTTTTCAAAACCCTGGCAAATTCTTTCAAGCCTTCGTCGAGCGAAACATATTCCAAAACTCCGCAAGTTAGAACCAAATCAAAGGTTTCGTCGGCAAACGGAAGTTGCAAAATGTTGCCTTGCACGGCACAAATGTTGATTTCGTCGGTCTTTTCGTCTTTTTCAAACTGTTCTTTGGAAATTTCCAGCGAGTTAAAAGACAAGTCGAGCGCGAAGGTTTTTTTCGGATGAAAACCCGCGCTGTAAAAGCCGAGCGTAACGATGCCCGTTCCGCTTCCCGCATCTAAAACCAGCGATTCGGAATCGAGATTAAGTTCAAGCGATTGTAGATATTTAGCTACCGAATCCCGATAACCGTTGACTTTCATCGCTAAATTGTGGACATCGGCGATGCGGTCGTAAAAATTCTGCGTTTTGCTTTTTGATTGTTCAGATGTTTGCGCCATTTGCTCCGGGTAAAAACTTTTTAAGATTAATTTAACGCAAAGGCGCAGAGGCGCAAAGACGCAAAGATAATTAAGGTAAGAATAAAGAAGCAGAAATGAATTAATCTACGAATATTTTGCGACTTTGCATCCTTGCGACTTTGCGTTAAAAATTATTCCGCAATTTTATCTCTCTGCCAAAAGTTTGACTATCATTTCCCGAATTTCTTCTTCGCGCGTCGGGCTTGAACCCGTTTCGATATAGCGGATAACGCCTTTGCGGTCAATCAAAACCGCCGTCGGAATTGACGTCGCACCATAAACGATTTGGTTCGTATTATTCTTGGCAACAACGAAGTTGTAAGGCAAACGCCGGGCTTTTTTGAATCGCTGTAGAAAATCCAATTCGGTTGCATTGTCAACGCTGAAACCTTCCGCCTCGCCGAAATACCGCGTAACGCCCAAAATCTCTAAACCGTCTTTCTGAAACGTCTGATGCCATTCAATCAACGACGGAAAAGCGTCCAGACACGGACCACACCATGTCGCCCAAAAATCGAGCAGAACGACTCTGCCGCGCATATTTGCTAAAGTTTGCAGTTGACCGGGAAACCAACTGTCTATATCCGTCAGTTCCGGCGCGGTTTCGCCGAGCAATTTATATTGTCTTTCACGTTTCTTGAGCCGCCGCACAACATCTTCCTGCAAAGGCTTTGCCGAAAAATCCTTTGTCGCCTGCGAAAGAGCATCCGAATACATCTGCAAAGCGAGCGGTTTGCGGTTTGTTTCAATCAAATACTTGATATTTTCATTGACGGCGTAATAATAAAGATTACTCGATTCAAACAAAACTGCCGTTTTTCGCAAATCTTCCAATGCGTTTCCCGCTTCTTTTTGCCTACCGTCCGCTTTGTAAATCTCAAAAACCGTCATTCCCGCATCAAGCAATTGGTCAAGACCTTTGGCGCGGGAAGAATAATCCTTGAAAACGGCTTTGGTAGCGCGATACGCTTCTTCGGCGTGCGGCGCGGCTTTCGCAAAATTATTTTCCGCTTGATAACTTTTCGCCAATTCGCTTTCAATTTTGGCGCGTTCACTCAATTTTGTCGGCTCGATTTTCAGATAATCGGTCAGAGCTTTTTCGGCTTCGTCGAAGTTTTTCCGCCGCGCCGCGATAACTACGATAATTGAACGGGCGGTTTGCGCCTTTTCAATCGCCGGATTTTCGGCAGCGAGAAATTTCTGAAAAACTTCGGCGGTATTGTCCGTGTTTTCCGCCAGCCAATTGAGCATTCCGAGATAATAAAAATCTTCGCCCGCGATATTTTCACGTAACGAAATAACAGCCGCATATTTCGCCGCCAATTGTTTTTGCTCTACCAAAGTTCGCTTATAAAGACTATCGCTGAACGGAGCTTTTTGACGTTCAAAATCCGCAAATTTATTTTTGGCATAAACATTGGCTTCGTTAAACATCTGTTCGGCGGTTAATTCGTTCATCGCGCCGGTTGTCGAAGCTGTCGGCGGCGGAGTATTCGGATTAACGCGCCGCGATTGCGCGAAACCGCCGGTTGATAAAGATAAAAAAAGCAGAGATAAAAATAATTTTCGCATTGTTTTAATTTCAGGATTTCTTAAAATTTTTCACGCAAAGACGCAAAGGCATTTAAGTCAAAAGTAAAAAGTAAAAAGGCAAAAGTAAAGAAATTCATAAAAACTTTGCATCCTTTACGCCTTTGCATGAAAAATTCCTCCAATCAATTTCAAAATACCTTTGCCGCTTTAAAACGTCGCGGACTAAAAATTTCCAAATACTCCGAATCTGAATTTCCGACGATTTTATTCGCCAAAATTTCCGCCGTCAGCGGCGCGAGCAGAATTCCGTTGCGAAAATGCGCCGTGGCAATAAAGAGATTTTCGATTTCGGGAAACTCTCCCAAAATCGGCAAACCGTCCGCAGCAAACGGGCGCAATCCTGCCCAACTTTCGCCGATTTTTAAATTTACAAGACCCGGCGCGATTTCCAAAGCATTTCCCAGTAAAAAATCAACGCCGCTCGTCGTTACGCTTTTGTCAAAACCGACATCTTCGACCGTTGCGCCAACCAAAACCCGACCGTCAAAACGCGGCACAATGTAACCTCGCGGACTGTAAATAACTTTCGTGAAAAGACGTTTAGCAGTTTGAAGACTCAATATCTGCCCGCGAACCGGTTTAACTTTAACAAAAGGCAAAGCGTTTTCGCCGAGTTTGATGAGCGAAGTCCACGCGCCCGTTGTCAGAATTACTTTTTCGGCAAAAAACTTTTCCTTTTCGGCTGCCGCGCCGATGATTTTTCCGTTTTCCGTCAGCAAACTTTTAACTTCGGTGTTTTCGATAATCCGAATTCGATTTAATCCGGCATATTTTTGTAAGGCGGAAAGCAATTTTCGATTTTCGACCTGCCAATCGTTTGGAAAAAACAACGCCTCGCGCACCTCCGGCGAAACAAAAGGCTCGGTTTTTCGCGCTTCTTCCGCGCTTAGATATTCAATTTTCAAGCCCGCTTTTTTCTGCCATTCATACCGTTTGCAAATTTCCGCAGAATCGTTTTCCGTGAAAGCAAGATACAGTGTTCCGCTCTGGTCAAGTTCAATATCAACGCCGGTTTCATCAAACAACTCCTTCGCAAAATTTGTGTATAAATCGCGGCTTTCCTGGCAGAAATAAAAAAAATCGTCCGTTTTATCGGTTTCGGCTTGCGGAGCTAACATTCCGGCGGCGGCATTTGAGGCTTCCATTCCGCACGCCTGATTTTTTTCGAGAATTGTTACTTGCTCGATTCCTTTTCGCCGTAACTGTCGCGCCAGCACTAATCCGATGACACCGCCGCCGATTATCAAAACGTCTGTTGTTAATGGAAAACTCATCAAAAATACTTTTGCCGTCGCCCGTTATATGCCTTTTTATATCTTAAAGTTTTTCTTCAAACCTTGCCAAACCTCAAAATATTCGTGCTGCAGTTCGGCAGTTTCCATTGCAAATTTTGTCGGGCGAATGATGTAGCGCGATTCAAACATAAACGCCAAAGTCTTTTCAATTTTCTGTGGTTTGAGGTCAGCATTCGAGGCTTTTTCAAAAGCGTCGAAATCGGGACCGTGAGCTGACATTTGGTTGTGCAAACTTCCGCCGCCTACGCCAAAACCTTCTTCCTTCGCGTCGTATTGCCCGTAAATCAAGCCCATATATTCGCTCATAAAATTACGATGAAACCACGGCGGGCGAAACGTATTTTCGGCGACCAGCCAACGGTCAGGAAAGATGACAAAATCGCAGTTTGCCACGCCGACTTCAGACGAAGGCGATGTCAGCACGGTGTAAATGCTGGGGTCCGGATGGTCAAATGAAACCGAGCCGATTGTATTAAATCGTCGCAAATCGTATCTGTAAGGCGCGTAATTCCCGTGCCAACCGACGACGTTTAGAGGTGAATGATTTATTTCCGTTGTCCACAGATTACCGCCGAATTTCGCCGTCAATTCAAACGCGCCGTCTTTGTCTTCAAACCACGCTTCGGGCGTTTCAAAATCGCGCGGATTCGCCAAACCGTTCGCGCCGATTGGACCTAAATCAGGCAAGCGAAAATGCGAACCGTAGTTTTCGCAGACATAGCCGCGAACCTCTGCATCACCAGGTTCAACGCGAAATTTCAAACCGCGCGGAATGACTGCGATTTCACCCGCGCCGACTTGCAGCGCACCGAGTTCGGTTAAAATTCCGAGCCGTCCTTTTTCCGGCACAATCAACATCTCACCGTCGGCATTGTAGAAAAACCGTTCGCGCATCGGCTTATTGGCGCGGTAAATGTGAATTGCAATTCCGGTTTGCGCGAACAAATCGCCGTTCCCGGCAATCGTCGTCAATCCGTCAACAAAATCCGTTTCTTTTTCAGGAAACGGAAGCGGATTCCAGCGCAGTTGATTCGGCGTGGTTTCTATTTCATCAAATCTTGAAACGAGCAGATTGTTTTCAATGCGCTGAAAAGGTTTGTGCAGCACCGACGGCTGAATGCGGTATATCCAGGTTCGTTTATTCAAAAGCCGCGGCGTGGTAAAAGAAGTTCCCGAAAACTGTTCGGCGTAAAGACCGAGCGGCGCAACCTGCGGCGAATTACGTCCGACGGGCAACGCGCCTTTGACGGCTTCGGTGGCAAATTCGTTGCCGAAACCGCTTTGATATTTGAATTTTTCTTCGCTTATAGTCGGTGTCATTGGTTTTCCGTTTTCTTTTCGATTTGCTGCAAATATACAGTCATTTTTTCGGCTATGGCAAATGCGGATTTTGTGAGTTTTTCGATATTTTCAATTTCTTCAAAGTAGTCAGCTTCAACCCGTTTGTCTCTCAATTCCAAACCCGAAAAGGCAATTGCCCGATGCGTCATTCCGCGACGTTTAAATTCCTGCCAGATTTGCTGATGAGATTGTTCGCCTTGCCGATAAACGAAGCCTTCGGCTTCTAAAAGATTTCGCGCCCGCCAATAAATTGCGTAGTAAAGTCGGCTGACCGCCGTTCTTTTGGCGGCTTCATCTTCTCTTTGTCGCAACTCATCGGCTAATTTACGAAAATCATCCCAATCGAAAATCATTTTACAAACCTCAAGTTTATAAAAATTTTCGATTCCGAACGGGCTTCATTATCAAACCACCATTTTTCCTTAAAGCAGTCAAACAATTTATGCGATTCTTCAATCTCAAACTTTGTCGGAATGCGAACAAAAAGCCGATGCCAGGTTGAATCTTCAGGGTCAAGAAAAAACTCCAAAGATAATTTTTGCTTCTTGCCGAAAATTTTGCGAATCTGCGCGGGAATTTCTTCGAGCAAATCTAAGAGAAATTTATTCTCGCGCAAAAACTTGGCGACTTCCGACGGATTGCGGATTTCATATTCACGCGCCAGAACATTGATTTGTTCGAGCATACCGGCGTGAATCTCGCGGTCAATCAGTTCCGCCACATCGTTGACGGGCGCGACTTTCGCGGTTGGCTTTTCAAGCGTTTCGGTTTGCATAAAATAATTATCCACGAAGTTACACGAAGAAGCACGAGGAAAAGAATTTTGCCCGCGAAATACACGAATCAAACGAAAAGGAAAAAAGTTTTGTTTTAAATTTATTTCGTGCTTTTCGTATGTTTCGCGGGCAAAATTCTTAAAGGTTTCCGCGTTTTCGCTGCTCGTCTTCAATCGAAACAAACAACGCTTTGAAGTTTCCTTTGCCGAAACCTTTACAGCCTTTGCGCTGTAGAATTTCATAAAAAACCGTCGGTCTGTCTTCAACAGGTTTGGTGAAAATCTGCAACAGATAACCTTCTTCGTCGCGGTCAACGAGAATTCCGAGTTCTTTCAGTTCGTCAATATCTTCGTCAATTTCGCCGACGCGGTTTGGCAATTCGGCGTAATAAGAATCGGGAACGGTCAAAAACTCCACGCCGTTCGCCTGTAATTTCGCCACGCTTTGCCGAATGTCTTTACACAAAAGGGCGAGATGCTGTGCGCCCGCTGAACGATAAAAATCAATATATTCCTGAATCTGGCTTTTGCCTTTTTTGCTTTCCGCCGGTTCGTTAATCGGGAATTTGATATTGTGTCCGCCGTCCGACATCACGATTGACATCAGCGCGGAGTATTCGGTTGAAATGTCTTTGTCGTCAAACGTGATATAGCGGAAAAAGCCCAAAACATCGCGGTAAAAATCGCACCAGACGTTCATCTTGCCGAGTTCGACGTTGCCGACGATGTGGTCAACCAGCACGATTCCGACATCTTCGCCTTCAACTGCTTGCGGGACAAATCCGGGCAGAAACACGCCGTTGTAATTGTGTCCGTTGTTCGTGTTGTAGGAAATAAACGAGTGAACGGTGTCGCCGTAAGTGTGAATCGCGGCTTTGCGAACCGAGCCGTTTTCATCCTTCCAATCGTGCGGTTCGATAAACGGTTTCGCGCCTCTTTTCACGGCTTCGTTAAAAGCGTGGTCGGCATCTTCGACGTGAAACGCGATGTCGCGCACACCATCGCCGTGCTGTTTGATATGTTCGGCGGCGTGATGTTCGGGCGAAAGCGGCGTTGTCAAAACAAAGTTGACGCGATTCTGCCGCAGCACATACGAAGTCGTTTCGCGGTTGCCCGTTTCCAAGCCCGAATACGCCGCCCGCGAAAAGCCGAACGCCTTGCGGTAATAAAATTCGGCTTGCTTGGCATTGCCGACGTAAAATTCGACGTGATGTATTTTTTTCAAACCTAAAGGATTTTTTTCGTCCATAATTGCCTCTCTCTAAAAATTAAAAATTTTCCTGATTCGGACTGATATAAATTTCGCTTCGATAATCGTCCAAACCGATTTTGATTAATTGAAGCCAACCTTGCCTGCCGAGCAGATTTCTATTAAGCGAGTAATCTGCGGCGAAATAAACAAATGTATCGAATTTCAAATCGAGCGTTTCAAGTTCGACGCTATGCCCGAAAGCCGCCAGATTTCCGGCGAGTGTCGAAAGATTTTTCTTGTAACCCGATTCGATTTCGATTTTCAAAAATTCACCGATTTCTCTCTCGAACAAACAAATCTCCGCTCCCGTATCAACTTTCGCCAGATAATTCGTTTCAGCGTTACCAAAACGCAAAATGGCTTCTATCGTAATGCCGCTTTCCAGCGAATCGTATCGCGCATATTTTTGAAAGTTAAATGGATACATTTCTGAACATTTAGGAGATAAATTCGACAAACGGCGGCGCGTTCGGGTCTTCGACAAAAACGATAAGCGCATCTTTGAAACCTGCCTCACGCGCTTTTGTCGCCACTTCCTTGTAACCTTTTCCGCTCGCAATCAACCGATTTCCGTGCAAAGCGACGTGCTGCCCAATGTATTCGCCGCGATTCTCCCGCAGCCATTCGCGGTCGCCCGAAAAATCACGCATCTCCGCCTTGCCGATATAACGCGGCTTAAATCCTTCCGGCAGATAATTCTCGCGCTTTTCTTTCGGCGCAAATCTTTCCTCGATGACATTCTTCACCAAATCGGTTTTGCTGATTCCGCTCCGTCGTGCTTCGGCTTCGAGCCGATTTTCGATTTCGGGAGCGATTTCTATTGTCAATGTCATTTTCATTACCTCGCTTTTAAGCCTCAAGAATTCTGTTCCGTCGTAATTGCCTCTTTATAAATTTTTTAGTTAAAGTTTAATTGAAAGCTCGAGATGCCCGTCGAGTCCGATTTCGATAATTTTTTGCAAAGTCGAAAGGCGAACGTCTTTGATGTTGTTTTCGACTTTTGAAATATACGCCTTGTTCGTGCCGCATTTTTCCGCGAGCTGCTCCTGCGTCAAACCTTTTTCGAGCCGCGCTTCCTGAATCAAAACGCCCAACTTAAACTGCTCGTAACCTTTCTCTAATTTTTCTCTTTTGGGCGTTCCGCGCTTGCCGTATTCTTCGTCAACGAATCGGTCTAAAGTTTTCGTGTTATTTTTTCCCGGCATAGTATTCCTCTTTTATTTTTAACGCCTTTTCAATTTCCCGCTTCGGCGTTTTTTGCGTTTTCTTCTGAAATCCGTTCATCAAAATTACCAATCCGCCCTCGTCAAAAAAACAGAATATCCGAAAAATATCACTACCTTGTTTGATGCGAATTTCAAATAGTCCGTCCACGTCTTCCAAACTTTTCAGGTAAGTTTCGGGAACTCGCTCTAATTCTTCAACCAGCTTGAGCGTCCAGATAATTTTATCCTGGACTTTTTGCTTTTGTTCGGCGAAAAACATCAAAATCCGCCTCTCTTAACGCCTCGATAAATTCACGTTCGATATTTTCATCCGCTAAAATTTTCATACGGTCGCCAAAGGATAAACTGTTTCGAGACTCAACGCTTTTCTGGCGTAATCAACGCAAGCCAAAATTTGTTCGCGCGTTAGATGCGGATAAGACGACAAAATCTCGTCAACCGATTCGCCGCCGGCGATTTTTTCCAAAATTAGTTCAACCGTGATGCGCGTTCCTTTTATCACAGGTTTGCCGAACATTATTTTCGGGCTGGATTCAATTAAATTTTCCATAAAATTTTCACTCCAAAATCAAATCAGACACATCGGCGTTTTCATATCGAGCCTCGTGCCACTTCCGCCATTTTTCGGGAATTTTTCGTCCGCCGTTTGTTTCGCGGATAACGAGTGTTTGATAATACTGCTCCTGCAAATCAACGAGTTTGGCGATTTTTTCCGCAGGCGACAGCGAGCGTAAATACTCGCGGGAAGTTTTTTTGCGCCGTTTCAAATCGGCGATAACTTCTGTTTGCAAACTATTCTTCATCGGCGAATCTCCATTTTTCCCTGTGCCATTTTGACATCAAATCGTGCCGCTCCAAAACGTCAAAAAGTTTTGTTTCGTCTAAAAACTCCGCTTCCCGAAACATTGCTATTTTCTGATAATCTTTTGCTCTGCCCGCTAGAAGCCACATTGTGACAAGATGTTCTTTGCCGATGACCGGAGCGTTCAAATCATCAATTTTCATCGTGTCGGCGTTTTCAATCGCTTCCGTCCATAAACCGCTATGACTTGCTTCGACAAACTGCACGAGCCAGCCGTGAATGTTGATAAATTCGTGGTCAAACGAAAATCCCCGCTTTTTGGCGTAATCGTAAATCGCGCTCAAACTTAAAATCGGACTTTCGCTTTTTTCCTTTAGAAGAAAAAAGATATCAAGGTCAATTGTCGAAATCGGCTCATAATGCAGAATTGCCGCAAACGCTCCGCCAATCGCATATTTTTCGATGATTCCCACGCCTTGCATATCTTCCAAAACGCCGATAACCTCGCGCATATTCGCCGACGGAGACTGATTTTTCATTACGGTTGTTTATTAAAACTTTCGATATACTTCCGCGTCGTTTCCTTCAAATAAGCATACGACGGAATAACATACAAAATCGGCTGCATATCCGAATAATCGTAAGGCGTATTAATAACCTGCTCCAAATTAAACGGGCGACGCTCGACGTTATCGGTGAAAGCGTTTTCGAGTTCGCCGAAAGATGAAAGAAGTCCTGCGCCGTAAGCCTTCAAATCGCCGTTTTCTTCGACTAAACCGAATTCGACCGTGAACCAGTAAAGCCGTCCGAGTTCTTCTAATTGTTCATCGGTGGCAATGCGCGCGCCTTCACCGATGAAACTGGAAAAATCAGCAAAATTGCGGCTGGTGAACATCGGAATATGACCGATTGCTTCGTGAACAATGTCGGGTTCGGGCGTGTATTCAGGGCGCGAGGCGTGGCGAATATACTGCGTGCAAAGCATTGTGCGGTGTGAAAGCCAACTCAAAAATGCGCGTGTTTCGACAAGTCCTTCAATCGGCGCGAGTCGAAAACCGGAGAGTTCCTGCAGTCGCTTGCTCATTTCAGAAAGCTGCGGAATGCGCTCGCTGCTGATGCCGAGTTTCTTTTTCGCTTCCAGGTAAATTTTTGAAGCGCGTCTTTCCTGAACTTCCTGCAGATTTGAAGCGACGATTTGCCAGATTTTTTGCTCTTCGGGCGTGTATTCAACGTCAATGATTTTGTGTTCCGGGTCTTCGCGGAATTGTTTGGAAAGGCTGGCGATGTAGTCGCGGCGGGTGCGGTATTTCTCATCGCTTGCACCCGGATGGTCAAGCGCGAGTTGGTTGATTTTTTCAAACTCCATATCCTTAAACTCCGGCAAATTGCCGTTTGAGTTCGCACGAAAAGCAGGCTCGGTTGCGGTTGTCGCGGTTTCTTCTAACATTGGCTTTCTCCTTAATACTTTGTTGTCGGCTCTATAATTTATTGTAATAGATTTGTCGGATAATTTGAATATGCCGAAACTATCTTAGCTTGAGTTTCATATAAGGATGCAGCGATAAACTATTAAGATGCAAAACTTAATAAAACTTTACGTCACATCCTAAAAGAAAAAGCAGACACAAATAAGACGCGAAAGACACAAATGAAAAATTCTATTTTGTATCTTTTGCGCCTTATTTAAAATCTGTCGAAAATTCTAAAATCTAATCACGGCATCAGGTCCGCCTTCGACGTGAACCGTGTCGACAAAACGGATGCTTTTGCTGTCGGTCGTCATCACAACCGAGTGTGTTCGTTTGCCCGCGCCGAAAAAACGGACTCCGCGAAGCAGCGAACCGTCGGTTACGCCGGTCGCCGCAAAAATTATTTTCTTTCCCGGTGCTAAATCGTTCGTGTCATAAACTTTATCCGGGTCTTTGATGCCCATTGACTGCAAGCGTTCCATTAATTCCTCAAAGGGCGGAACTTTTGATTTGTCAACGCCCAGACGTTCCGGGTTGTAAATGAGTTTGGCTTGTATCTCGCCGTTCAAACAGCGCATCGCCGCTGCCGTTAAAACACCTTCGGGCGCACCGCCAATGCCCATTACCGCGTGAATATTCGTTCCGGCAACCGCCGCCGAAATTCCGGCTGATAAATCACCGTCGGAAATCAGACGAATTCTCGCGCCCGTTTCCCGTACGTCGGCAATTAACTGTTTGTGTCGCGGTCGGTCAAGCGTCATAACGGTCAAATCATTAACATCACGTCCCAAACGCCGCGCGATGTTTTTTAAGTTGTCTTTAACCGGCGCATCAATATCAACCGCGCCTTTGCAGGACGGTCCGACGACGATTTTGTCCATATAAATGTCCGGTGCATTGAGCAGTCCGCCGCGTTCCGCCGCCGCGAGAACGGCAATCGCGTTGTTTGCACCGAGCGCACAAAGATTTGTGCCTTCGAGCGGGTCAACGGCAATGTCAATTTCGGGAAACGTCGCCCGCTCTTCTTCGCTGTAACCGCCGCCGCCGAGTTCTTCGCCAATATACAGCATCGGTGCTTCGTCGCGTTCGCCTTCGCCGATAACGATGCGTCCGCGCATCGGCACGGTATCCATTACTTGCCGCATCGCTTCGACGGCAACGTGGTCGGAGTGTTTCCTGTCGCCTTGTCCCATCGTGCGAGCCGATTCAATCGCCGCCGCTTCGCAGACGCGCAAGAAATCCAATGCCAATTCTCGTTCCGCTTTCAAAATTTTCATTTAGTTTTGTCCTTTGTCCTTTGTCCTTTGTCCTTCGTCCTTTGTCCTTTGCTTTATATCGTTAATTTAACCCGATTAAGCAAAAGACAACAAAGGACGAAGGACAAAGGACAAAGGACTTTTTATTATTTTCCGACTTATTTTTACGCTTGTCTAACCCGATTTGACAAGTTATGCTTTTGAGTATCATATTTTTATTTTTACTTTTATCACATTTAAGGAGATTTTTAATAAATGACATATATCGTAACCGACCCGTGCATTGAATGTAAATATACCGATTGCGCGGCGGTTTGTCCTGTCGAGGCATTTCACGAATTATCCGACAGGCTTTTAATTAATCCCGATACTTGTATTGACTGCGACGCTTGTTTGCCGGAATGTCCGGTTGAGGCTATTTTTTCGGATATGTCAATTCCCGAAGAATATATGGGTTGGCTGGAGAAAAACGCGGAAGCCGAAAATTACCCGATTATCAGCACAAAAATACCTGCCTTACACGGCGCGGGTTGTTCGGGTCCGCCGGAATAAATGATGCAATTCTTTAAGATAAAAAGGCTGAAGGTTGAACAAACCTTCAGCCTTTTCTTTGTTGTTATTTAACCATAATCCGATATAATAATTTTCGGATTATTTTTGCCGCAAAAAGGCACAAAATTCACAAAAATAATTCAACTTTCTTTTTATTTTTTGTGTTTTTCGTGCCTCTTTGCGGAATCCTTTTATCTTGAACTTAGATTAGCTTTAGAGGTCATCGTCGTCCTCAATCAACTCTATAGCGGCTTCGTCAAAAATTTCTTCTTCGATTTCAAACTCATCAGGAACATCCTCAATTTCATCAAACTCGTCCACTTCAACGCCCGGCACATCTCTTATTGCAGGCAAATCCAAACCGCCCGTCGTCAACGGAAAATCTTCATATTCCTCTTCTTGTTTTCGATTAACGGTCGGGTCGTAATCAACCTTGACGTTACGGTAATACTTCATTCCCGTTCCTGCCGGAATAAGTCGTCCCATAATGACGTTTTCCTTAAGTCCGCGCAGATAATCCACACGCCCGGAAATCGCCGCTTCGGTCAAAACGCGGGTTGTTTCCTGGAAACTCGCCGCTGAAATAAACGAATCGGTTGACAGCGAAGCCTTTGTAATACCGAGAAGAAGCGGTTCAGCACTCGAAGGTTTTCCGCCTTCTTCCATTACGCGACGGTTTTCGTCCTCATAACGGAAGCGGTCAACTTGTTCTTCGAGCAGGAATTCCGTGTCGCCGACATCCTTGATTTTCACCCAGCGAAGCATCTGTCGGACAATACATTCGATGTGTTTGTCGTTGATATTTACGCCTTGCAGACGATAAACTTCCTGAATTTCATTGACGATGTATTGTTGCAGGGCTTCCGGTCCTAACACGCGCAAAATATCGTGCGGGTTAAGCGGTCCGTCCATCAAAGCCTCGCCGGCTCTCACGCGGTCATCTTCCTGGACGTTGATGTGCGTTCCGCGCGGAATATCGTATTCGCGTTCCGCGCCGTCGTCGCCCGTGATGATAAGTTTGCGCTTGCCTTTGGAAATTCCGCCGAATTTAACTAATCCGTTAATTTCCGACATCATCGCAGTTTCACCCGGACGACGCGCTTCAAACAGTTCGACGACACGCGGCAGACCGCCGACGATGTCTTTCGTCTTGGTCGTTTCACGCGGAATTTTAGCGATAACGTCGCCCGCTTCGACTTCTTGTCCATCAACCGCCATCAAATTTGCCCGAATCGGCATTTGATAAGTTTTCAAGATTTTATTGCCGTTGCGGATTTCCAGACGCGGTTGATGTTTTTCATCCGAATCTTTTACCACGAGGCGCGT
>JBPCPU010000159.1:0-9678 GCA_050998795.1 Pyrinomonadaceae bacterium | reverse complement strand
TGGTCGGAACGCTACGACCGCGAGATGAAAGATATTTTCGATTTGCAGGATGAGATCGCGTTGGCGGTCGTTGATGCGCTGAAGTTGAAGTTGTTCGGCGATGAAAAAGCGGCGGTTCTGATGCGTTACACGAAAAACGCCGAGGCTTACGAATTATTTCTCAAAGGTCGCTATTACGCTTACAAATACACAGCAGAAGGCTGGCGGCGGGCAATCGAATTTTTCGAGCAGGCAATCGAAAAACAGCCCGATTATGCTCCGGCTTACGCGGGAATCGCCGTGTGCTGGGGTTGTTTATGGTTTTTCGGAATCGTTGCCGCCGAAACCGCCGTGACCAACTGCAAAAGAGCCACCCGCCAAGCATTAGCAATTGATGAAAATCTCGCGGAGGCGTATCTTTCGCGGGCAATAATGGATTTCTTTTACGATTGGGAGTGGAAAAAGGCGGAACAATCCTTCAAACAGGCAATCCAACTGAACCCGAACAACGCTGAGGCTCTTTCTTATTATTCGCTGTTTCTCGCCTTTGAAGCACGTTTCGACGAGGCTATAGCGGTCGGCAAACACTCGCTCGAAATTGACCCACTTGCCACATTGATCAATATGAACGTCGGCTGGACGTATTTTTCGTGCGGATTTTCGGACGAAGCCGCCCGTCAAGCTGACAAGATAATCGAAATCGAGCCTGATTTTTTCGGCTCTTACTGGTTAAAAGGTGCGCTTTGTCTAATCGAAGGCAAATACGAAAAAGCCGTCGAGCAGTTGGAAAAAGCCATCGCGCTCGGCGGGCATAGCATCGTTTTGGCAGATTTAGGTTCGGCTTACGGCTTGGCGGGAAATGAAGTTAAAGCCACCGCGACTCTCGAACAATTACTTGAAATGCGCCGACAAAACTATGTTCCGGCAATTTGTTTGGCGCGAATTTACAATCGTCTCGGAGAAAACGAAAAGGCGATTGAATGGCTTGAAAAAGCGTTTGCGGAGCGAAACGGCGAGATGGTTTTTCTCAAAGGAGAAATCGAAGGCGCAGCCGAAGGCGATTCGCTACACATTATTGCCGACGATCCGAAATTGACGGATTTATTACAAAAAATGAATCTGCCTTGATAAACAAAAAAAATGAATAAAGGAGAAAAATGGACATTACATCAGATACATCAGAAGAAAACAAAATTCGTGAAGCGATAAATTTTTACGTCGAAGGAATGAGAACGGGCGATGTTGAAACGCTCAAAAAAGGGTTTCACAGCCAAGCAATTTTATGCGGCTATCTTGGCGACGAACTAATCGCCGCGCCAATCGAAGGGTTATATGAATGGGTTGAAGCAAATCCCGCGCCGTCAGCGACCGGAGAAATTTTCGAGTGCGCGATTTTAGCAATCGAAATCACCGGCAGAGTCGCCGCTGCCAAAATCAGAGAAACCGGACACGACGGCGACGTGATTGATTATTTTCATTTATTGAATGACAGAAACCGATGGTCAATCGTCAGCAAACTCTGGGATGGCGAATAACAATGCGGTGCGACCTATTTCATCAGTCATTTCCGTTTAATGAAATAAAAAAATGAATGTGAGAAAGGCGCGATCATCAATGATGTTGTCGGATTTCGGTTCGGCTTGCGGACAGGCGGGCAGGCGCGAAGAAGTATTGGAAGTTTTGCGGCAACTGTTCGAAATGCAAATGCAGCAGCCCGTTCCCGCCTTCAACATCGCCCGCGTTTACGCCGCGCTCGGCGACGTTGAAAAGACAATCGAATGGCTGGAAAAAGCAGTCGAAAAACGCGACGGCGAATTGGTGTATATCAATAATCTGAAATCCGGTCATCCGTTCGGCGAAGCCGTTCGCCGCGACCCGCGTTTTAAAAATATTATTCGCCGCATAGGTTTGCCCGAAAGAAAAGAAAGCGGTGATCTTTAAACTCCGGGAATGCGACTTAAAAACTATATCGGGACATAAGACGACCGACAATTTTTGAAGCGCGGCGAATGCGTCAAGATTTGAGTTGTATAACGATGAACGAAACGACAAATGATTTATCGGGTGATTCCAGAATCGGTCATTACCGCGTCATCTCCAAAATCGGCGCGGGCGGGATGGGCGAAGTTTATCTTGCCGAAGATACGCGTCTGCGTCGGAAAATCGCGCTCAAAATTTTGCCGCAAACAGTCGCTTCCGACGCTGACCGCTTGCGCCGTTTCGAGCAGGAAGCATTCGCGGCTTCCGCGCTCAATCACCCGAACATTCTTACGATTCACGAATTCGGCGCGGAAAACGGCGTACATTTTCTCGCCAGCGAATTTGTCGAAGGCGAAACGCTCAGGGAAAGATTAAACCGCGACGGGCTGAGTTTGAAAGAAGCGGTTGACATCGCCGAACAGATTGCCTTCGCGCTGTCGGCGGCGCACTCGGCTGGCATTGTCCATCGGGACATCAAGCCGGAAAACATCATGCTGCGCGAAGACCGTCTGGTGAAAGTCCTGGATTTCGGCTTGGCGAAATTAACGGAAAAGAGAGAAACAAGTCCCGACGCCGAAGCCGAAACACGCGCTCTCGTGCAAACGAATCCGGGCGTAATAATGGGAACTGCCGGCTATATGTCGCCGGAACAAGCCAGAGGCAAAGACACGGACGCGAGAACCGACATTTTCAGTCTCGGCGCTGTATTGTATGAAATGCTCGCCAATCGCTTGCCGTTTGCAGGCGAAACAATTAGCGATGTGATTGCCGCGATTTTGAAAAGCGAACCTGTGCCGCCGACGCGCTTTAATTCTGAAATTTCCGCGGAACTCGAACGAATAGTTTTGAAATCTCTGGCGAAAGACCGCGAAGAGCGTTATCAAACCGCCAAAGATTTGCTGGTTGATTTGCGACGTTTGAAAAAACAGATGGAATTCAGCGCCGAGATTGAGCGCACAAAACCGCCGTCTGTGTCGGCGGAAACCGCACCGGAAAACGCCACGCAAATTCTGGCGGCGCGTCCGACTTCGAGCGCGGAATATGCGGTGAGTGAAGTCAAAAAGCACAAACTTGGTTTTGCCGTCGCGTCGGTAATTTTACTATTGGCGATTGGCGGAATAGGCGTTTGGTATTTTGGCAACCGCTCGGCGAATACAAAACAAATCGAATCAATCGCCGTGATGCCGTTCGTCAATGAAAGCGGCAATGCCGATACGGAATATCTGTCGGACGGAATGACCGAAACGCTGATTGGTAGTTTATCGCAACTCCCGAATTTGAATGTCAAGGCGCGAACTTCAGTGTTTCGTTACAAAGGAAAAGAGATTGACCCGAAACTTGTCGGACAGGAATTAACAGTGCAGGCGATTTTAACGGGTCGAGTTGTGCAGCGCGGACAGGATTTAACTCTTTATGTCGAATTAATTGACGCGGCGACTGAAAATGTTTTATGGAAAGCTGATTACAATCGTCAGATGGTGAATCTGGTTTCATTGCAGAGCGAGATTGCCAGAGATGTATCGCAGAAATTAAAAACAAAGTTGTCGGGTGCGGACGAGCAGAAATTGGCGAAGAATTACACCGCGAACACCGAAGCCTATCAACTTTACTTGCAAGGTCGTTTTTTTGTGAATAAACGCTCGCCGCAGGATTTGCAAAAGGGAATCGCGCATTTCAATCAAGCCATCACCGTTGACCCGAATTATGCGCTTGCCTTTGCAGGTCTCGCCGATGCTTACGCACTTCTCCCAAATTACCAAGCCGCGCCGCCGCGCGAAATAATGCCGAAAGCACGCGAAGCCGCGCTGAAAGCCTTGTCGCTGGATGCGGAATTAGCCGAAGCGCACGCCGCGCTTGGATATGTTCTGGTGCAATACGATTACAACTTTGCCGAAGGTGAACGCGAGTATCGTCGCGCCATCGAACTTAACTCAAACTACGCGACGGCGCATCAGTGGTTAGGCGAACTATTCGTTACTCAGGGCAGGTCTGAAGAAGGATTTGCCGAATATCGGCGGGCGTTGGAAATCGAACCGTTCTCGCTTCCCGTCAACTGGTCTTACGGGATTAACCTTTACAACGCTCGAAGATACACGGATGCAATCGCGCAAATGAAAAAGACGCTTGAATTGGATAACAGTTTCCAGAGGGGACGATTCGGACTCGCTGTAGCTTACGAGGCAAGCGGAAACTATACGGAAGCCGCCGAAGCATTTGCCAAATCGCAGGAATTGCTCGGCAATAATCAAAATGCCGCGGCGATACGAGAACAATTTGCCAGAAACGGCTGGCAAGGAGTTTTGCGAGCTAGAATCGAAGGACGGGAAGTAAACAATTTGCCGCCATATCAGTTAGCAGGAGTTTACGCGCAAATGGGCGAGAAAGATAAAGCGTTCGCCGAACTCAACAAGGCTTACGAGAATCGCGTTTTTCAAATGATTCTGCTCAAAGTTGACTGGCGTTTCGACTCTTTGCGCGACGATCCGCGCTTTCAGGAGTTGTTGAGAAAAGTCGGCTTTCCGCAGTGAACTTGAAGAAAGATGAATAAAGAACTGTCAGCCAACACCAATCTGTCGCATTACCGTATCGTTTCAAAAATCGGCGCGGGCGGAATGGGCGAGGTCTATCTGGCTGAGGACACAAAACTCGACCGCAAAGTCGCCATCAAATTCTTGAATGAAGAATTCAGCCGGGATTCCGATAAATTGAATCGTTTTATTCAGGAAGCCAAAGCCGCATCTGCGCTTAATCACCCGAATATCTTGACCGTTTATGAAATCGGCGAAACCGACGAGACAAACTATATCGTTACCGAATTTATTGAAGGCAAAACTTTGCGTGAACATATTTCGTCGAAGGAATTACTTTCGCTCAATGCCGTTCTTAAAGTTGGCGTGCAGGTTTCCGAAGCACTTTCGGCAGCGCATCAGGCGGGAATCATTCACCGCGACATCAAGCCCGAAAACGTAATGATTCGCCGAGACGGTTATGCGAAAGTGTTGGATTTTGGTTTGGCAAAACTGACCGAAAAGAAAAAGACGGATGAAGTTTCGCTCGAAGGCGCGACTAAAGCCTTCGTCAAAACCAATCCGGGAATGGTGATGGGAACGGTTTCGTATATGTCGCCCGAACAGGCTCGCGGCAAAGAGATCGATGCCCGCACGGACGTTTGGAGTCTGGGAGTTGTGTTGTATGAAATGCTGTCGGGCAAAGTTCCGTTCACGGGCGAAACCGTCAATCACATAATCGTTTCAATTCTCGAAAAAGAGCCGCTGCTGTTGGCAAATGCGCCGAATGAATTGCAGAGAATCGTCCGCAAAACGCTGACGAAAGATGTCGAAATGAGGTATCAGACGGCACACGACCTTTTGATAGACTTAAAGAATCTGAGAAGGGATTTGGATATACAAGGCGAATTAGAGCGTTCCGCCATCCCGAATCGGAAAGAAACGGCTGAATCCGTCAAAGAAAACGAAACACAAATCTATAATCAAGCAGCAATTGAAAAAACACAGGCAGACAAAAAAATCTTGCCGACCGAAAATGTAACCACCGCTTCGAGTCTTGAATACGCCGTTACGCAGGCAAAAAGTCATAAATTAGTTTCAGCGATTATTGCAGTCGTTCTTTTGGGAGCGATTTCAGCCATCGCCTATTTTGCCTTCTTTACAAAAAGCAATACGAAACAAATCGAATCAATTGCCGTGATGCCGTTTGTCAATGAAAGCGGCAACGCCGATGTCGAATATCTGTCGGACGGAATGACGGAAACGCTCATCAGCAGTTTGTCAAACATTCCAAAATTGAATGTCAAAGCGCGTTCGTCGGTATTTCGTTACAAAGGCAAAGAACTTGATTTCCAAAAGATTGCACAAGAGCTAAAGGTGCAGGCGATTTTGTTTGGCAGAGTCATCCAACGCGGCGACCAAATAACGCTCAATCTGGAATTGGTTGACGCACAGACGGAGAACATTCTTTGGGCTGAACAATACAATCGCAAACAAACCGACCTCGTTTCGCTGCAAAGCGAGATTGCTCTTGATGTGTCGCAGAAATTAAAAATAAAACTGTCGGGCGTAGAACAACAGAAATTGACGAAGAACTACACGGCAAACACTGAGGCTTATCAACTTTACTTGAAAGGGCTTTTTTATTGGAACAAATTTCCGACGAAAGAATATGAAAAAAGCCGTGATTATTTCGAGCAGGCGATTGATGTTGACCCGATCTACGCGCTTGCCTTTTCAGGATTAGCCGATTACTACGGCTTTCGCGCCAATAGCGGTCTTGTCCCGCCCGACGAGTATTGGTTGAAAGCGGAAGCGGCGGCAAATAAAGCGTTGGCATTGGATGCATCGCTCGGCGAAGCTCACAGTTCGCTGGCGGCTGTCAAAATGTATTATTACCGCGACTGGGCGGGCGCGGAACGAGAGCTTAAGCAAGCTATTGAATTGAGTCCGAACAACAGCGAGACACACCAACTTTACGGCGGTTATCTGATTATTCACGGACGCTTCGATGAAGGTCTGGCAGAGCATAAAAAAGCATTGGAACTCGAACCGCTGTCGCTGCGACTCAACCGTAACCTGGCAAGGGCATTTTACAGGATACGCGATTATGACCGCGCCATCGAACAATATCAAAAAACGCTTGAGCTAGTCCCGAACAACGCCTTCACGCACAGACTTCTCGGCGATGCCTATCAAGAGAAGGGGATGCAGAAAGAAGCCGTCGCCGAATGGAGCAAAGCGTTGCGGCTGACCGGAGACACCGGAGCGGTAACGACGCTGACCGATGACCAAGAATCGGCGATGCTGCTTGAGCGCACCTTTGCCGCTTCGGGTTTTAATGCCGCCGTTCGCGCTCTCTGGCAGAGAGAACTCGAAAAGTTGAATGAAAAAACCAGGCGCGAAGAATACTTTTCGGCAATGGAATACGTGATTGCCTACACCCGACTGGCAGACAAAGAACAAGCCTTTGCGTGGCTGGCAAAAGCCGAACAGGAACGTAATTGGCTGATATTCCAAGCCATCCGCGACCCTAGATATGATAGCCTGCACTCAGATTCGCGCTTTCAGGATTTGCTACGGCGCGTCGGTTTGCCGCAGTAAGCAATTAAAATTATGAGCGAAACGCTTTCCGCCAAAACAAACATCTCGCATTACCGCATCGTCTCCAAAATCGGCGCGGGCGGAATGGGCGAAGTCTATTTAGCCGAAGATACCGAACTTGAGCGACAGGTTGCGTTGAAAATCCTGCTCGCCGAAGTTGCCGAAGATGAAGACCGTGTGCGCCGCTTTGTGCAGGAAGCCAAAGCCGCGTCCGCGCTCAATCATCCGAATATTTTGACCGTTTATGAGATTGGCAGCTTTGAAAATTTGCGGTTTATCGCCACCGAATTGATTAAAGGCGAAACTCTGCGCGAGAGTCTGAAAGGCGAACCACTAACTTTGCAAGCAACGCTGGACGTGGCTATGCAGGTTGCCGCCGCGCTCAATGCCGCGCACGATGCCGGAATCGTTCACCGCGACATCAAGCCGGAAAACATAATGTTGCGCGATGACGGCTTGGTAAAAGTCCTCGATTTCGGTTTGGCAAAGTTGACGGAAAAGAAAACCGCCGCTGTTGACAGCGAAGGCGAAACGCGGGCGCTGGAGGTTAAAACTTCGCCCGGCTTGGTGATGGGAACTGTCGCCTATATGTCGCCGGAACAGGCTCGCGGCAAAGAAATTGACTCGCGTTCGGACATTTGGAGTCTGGGCATTGTGATTTATGAAATGCTCGCCGGACAAACGCCGTTTGCGGGCGAAACGGCGAATGATTCAATCGCCGCGATTCTCACCAAAGAACCCGCGCCGCTCTCGGAAAATACGCCGCCGGAATTACAGCGCATCATCAGAAAAGCGTTGCAGAAAAACGCGGATGAGCGTTATCAAACAATCAAAGATTTTCTGCTTGATGTGAAGAATCTGAAACGCGAACTAGAATTTGCGGAAGAACTCGAACGCTCGCAGATTCCGACATCGGCGAAAGCGTCAAACGTCAGCACCAATCAATCGAGCGAGAACGCGACGGCGATTCATCCGGCGACGATTTCCACGCAAAACAGCTTTTCCAATCAATCTTCGAGCGCGGAATATGTTGCCCGTGAAATCAAAAAACACAAACTCGGTTTCGCGGCTGGCTTGATAGTTTTACTGGCGGCAACTGGCTTGGGTTATTGGCTTTTCACAAATCGCGCTGCAAACACCAAACAAATCGAATCAATCGCCGTGATGCCGTTTGTCAACGAAAGCGGCAACACCGATGTCGAATATCTGTCGGACGGAATGACCGAAACTTTAATCAGCAGTTTGTCGCAACTGCCTAAGTTGAATGTTAAAGCGCGTTCGAGCGTATTTCGCTACAAAGGCAAAGACACAAACGCGCAGACTATCGGTAAAGAATTAAACGTGCAGGCGATTGTTCACGGGCGCGTCGTGCAGCGCGGGCAGGATTTGATTTTATATTTGGAATTGGTTGATGCAAACACCGGCAATCGGATTTGGGACGACCAATACAATCGCAAAACCGCTGACCTTGTTTCTTTGCAAAGCGAAATTGCGCGGGATGTGTCGCAGAAATTAAAAACCAAACTATCGGGCGCGGACAAGCAGAATTTGGCGAAGAATTACACGGAAAACGCCGAAGCCTACAAACTTTATTTGCAGGGGCGTTTTTACTGGAACAAAAGAACGCCGGTTGAAAATAGAAAAGCTGTCGATTATTTTGAGCAGGCGATTGCACTTGATCCAAACTATGCGTTGGCTTATGCCGCGTTGGCGGACTGCTACATTCTCCAACTTCCCTCAATGCCGCGCAAGGAGAGATTTCCAAAAGCGCGAGCGGCGGCGATTAAGGCTTTGGAGATAGATGAAACGCTCGGGGAAGCTCACACGGCGTTGGCGGAAGTTGAAGTGGACGCTTGGAACTGGTCAGTTGCCGAGAGAGGCTTTAAACGAGCCATTGAATTAAGCCCGAACTACCCGACGGCTCGCCATTGGCATGCCGAACTGCTGTCGCGCTTGGGACGGCACGACGAAGCCATCCGGGAGATGAAACGCGCCCAAGAACTTGACCCGCTTTCGCTCATCATCAATGCGATGGTGGGACATACCTTGATGATGGCGCGTCGTTACGACGAAGCCATCGAGCAATTCAAAAAAACGCTTGAGATGAATCCGAACTTTAACTTGGCAAGGATTTGGCTCGCCCAGACATATACTTACAAGGGAATGTATGAAGAAGCTATTACCGAGGCGGAAAAGCGTATCGACGGACCGGGAGGAAACCCGGATAACCGCGCAACGCAAATACAAAATTTTGCGGAACTGAAAGCAGCATACAGAAAGTCGGGTGCAAAGGGCTTTTGGGAAAAACGGCTTGAGATACAAAAACAGAATCAAGCGCAGGGAGGGAGCGACAGACCGTTCGTTATGTCGGAAATCTATGCCAATCTCGGCGACAAGGATCAAGCGTTGGAGTGGCTCGAAAAAGTTATCGAGGAACGTGGTGGTGATGGTTACATTAAAGTCGATCCGGCACTTGACCAGTTGCGCGACGACCCGCGCTTTCAGGAGTTGTTGAGACGAGTTGGTTTTCCGCAATGATTTTCAACTTTAAATGGAAACTTCGTAAAAAATTATGAAAAACAAAAATATCTTCGTCGCTCTTTTGCTC
>JBPCPU010000153.1:0-8257 GCA_050998795.1 Pyrinomonadaceae bacterium | reverse complement strand
GCTCCAACGAGTAAATATCCATTGAGTTGATTCTCCTTCTTCAAATTTGCAAGATTTAAACAAGTAGATTTCAACTCAATGTTTCTCTTTTTTCAAATACCAATTTCTTTTTGTCCTGTATTAAGAATATTTTGATAACCTACTGTTTGAAATGCATTTACAAATTTATCAACAAAATTCGTTTGGATGTTCTCACATTTTGGCGCATCTTCCCTTAAAGAATTGTAACGCTGTTCGGCTAACTCTTGACCTGTACGAATATCGGATTTTGTTTCTTCTAATTTCAATTGCACACTGCCAAAGCCAAAAGGTTTTCCGCCGCCAAAACGATGAAAATATTCTGCTTCTTTCAAGCCATTATTCATTTGCAAAAGCCAGATTAACGCTCCGAGTTCTACATCAGAAAGATTTATAAAATAAATGTCAAAACAAAATTCTGTATTCGATTTTACCCAGCCTTCAATTGAACGGTTTTGACTGTCGCGTTGTTGTTGATTATCTTTTCGAGGTCGTAGATATTCGCGGAAGTATTTTTTACCTTTGGAGTTTATAAATTCTTCATTCCAGTAATCACCTTGTTCTGTAAAATTAGCCGAAGGGCTTTGAAACCAGAAATCATTGCCTTCAATCTGTGAATGATGCGGATAAACCTTGCGTCCGCGCAAACCGCGTCCGTCCTGATAACCTGCTTTTTCATTAGTTCTTCTAAATTTTTGCGCTGTGCCTTTGTCATCTTCGGCAACATAAAAACGACCTTGTTGCGGTTTTGGCTGACCTAAGATATTAAGTGGAAATCCTGTTGCCCCAAAATTCTCAATTGCATCGGCTCTTTTAGTCGTAATCTCTCCAAACCTGATTTGTCCGCGATATGCGCCAATTTCCCTCAGTTTCCTTTCATCCTCTGTTAAATCTTCATTTTTAGGCTTATTTTGCCTTACCCAACCAAAAACTCTATCGGCAGGTGAAAGTTGTGTAATTAGTTTTGCGGGATGCAATTCTATAGGTAATAACGAAACAGGTGTTTTAGGAAAAATACGCCTGGAAATCATTACAGGTAATAATGCTTTGACTTGCCCATTTTCATAATAAGCATAACAAAGCGAACCATCTTCTAATTCTAGCGAGTTCTTATCGTAAATTTGTCTTGACCAAGAAGTTTCACCCAGAGTATCCCCAAGGTAATGATATGCTTTATCACCTTGCTTTCCACGTTTTTGTAATTCTTTTTCGTGAATTTTTTGATAATTGGAGATTAAATCTTCCCAATCTTTTTCCAAATTGCCGAGAGGAAATGATTTTCCAGATGAATAATCAAGAAAAATTCTTTCATATTTCTTGTTCTTCATATTTGCGCCTGTCAAATAAACCCAACCCTTTTGCCAACCGCTTCTCGATACACTATCAATATCGTTGGCGATTAAAGACCTTGAACGGCTGTCCCAACGACTATCTACCCAAACTTCTTTGTAATGTTCCGGTTTCTCTGTATATTTTTTTTCTATAAAACTTTTGCCCTTGTCTTTATCTTTTTTATTCCAATTACTGTCATATAATTCAAATTTCGCAATTTGCTTATCGTTCCCTTTCAAAAGTATTTTTACTTCGGAAGTTGTTCCTTTTTTAACAATCAATGCGGGAAAAATGAATTCTGTATTTGCCTCCATTCTAAAAGCCAATCTGTTAATTTCACTAAAAACCGAAAGTCTCGAATTAGTTATGGCTTCGTAAGCCGAGCGCAACATTCCTTTGACGGCGGTTGAGTTGATATCAGGAACTAAAACAGTTTTACCGTCGTTGCCTATAACTTCATTTCCTTCTTCATCAATCAATGGCTTTACACGCACGGGAAATGCTTTATGTTCTTTATCGCCAACCGTAACTCTTGCCGTGTCGAGCAAAAGCAGAGGCGTTTTGACAGTCATTTGAACGGTCAATTTTCCGCTAAATTTTTCGGAAAGATAACGGTCGTGTCCGCTCGGTTCACGGTCGCCTAATTCATTGATTTTCCCGTCAATATGATTTCGCGGAATTGCGGGAACGAAATTATACGGATTGTGAAAATCTTTTGGATGATTTGTATCAATTGGTTTTTTGACAGATATAGATTCTTCTTTGACAGTTTCAGGCGTTTGCTCCAATTTTTCAGCATTTTGTCTTTGTATTTCGGCTTGCTGAATAACTTCATTTTCAGCTTTGGCAGCGGCTTTATTGTCAACAAACTCTATATTTCTCGGATTTCCACTTATTAAATCAAACTTAACGTCGGCTTGTTCAGCTTGCATTTTAAGCATTAAGGGAATAATTTTTGCTTCAACTGTCGGAATGGGAATTTTAGTTTCTCCTCTCCGCGCCTGCCAAGAAATCATCAAACGTCTATCACCGTCTTTTATTTCCCAAAAAACTTTTCCATCTGTTTTGTTATCCATTATTTCACCTCCGTAATTCCCGTTAATCTTTCATCGCAGACGGCAATATTGCCGTCGGCAAATTCTTTCAGATATTCAACCGCCGTAAATTGTGCGTATTCGGAATTTATATTTTCAGGCACATAAAAACTTCCGATTCGCGCGGTTGCAAATTGTGTCCAGTTTCCGTTTGGCGGAGCATTTTTCTTTCCCCAAATAAGATAGTTTTGCGGAATTGTTTCGCAGTTCGGAAAATCCGCATCAGAAATAATCTTTTCGCCGAAACCTTTAAGCCAACGAAGTTCGGCTTTCCCGTTAAAAATTCGGGCTTCAAAAACTTTTGCCAAATCCAACTCATTGCTTTTGACTTCAACATTTCCGTCTTTATTAACTAAACCCAAAAAGCATTTGTTTGAAGCATAGAGAAGCGTAAAGGTCTTTTCTTCATAAAAACTGTCGGCGAAGGTTTGCCAGACGGTTGAAAGATTTTCTAGCTGTTTGATGTTTGGCTTTTCGTTATCCATTCTGTCCACTCCTCTTGAACTTTGGTTTTGAGTTTTTGCTTTTCGTCGGCTATTTTTTCGTCATCCTTGAAATCAAATTTTCCGTTTTTGTAAGTAATGTTATAAAGTCCCGTTATTTCAAAACTCACGTCTTTAACTTCGCCCATTCCGCGATTGGTCGCAAAGCCGAGCGGTAAGCGGTTTTCGGCAAAATCACGCAGAACAAGTAGCAACAGCATGAGCGCAGATTTTTGATTTGTTGAAGAAATTCGACTTAAATCGAGTGATAAATTCAGATTTTCCCAACTAATTGTTGGCGAAGGTTTCAAAACGCTGAAAAGTGCCGAATCCGAAGCCGCGCCGGTGAAACGGTCAATTGCCGTGTGGTGGTTGATATAAAAATCTTTAGTCGGAGAAACTAAATCGTTATTGCCTTCAACTTTTTTCAATGCTTGCCAAAGAGTAACTTCTTCAACCTCTCCGCCATTTACATTCCTTTTGACTATTTCATTATACG
Organism: Pyrinomonadaceae bacterium; assembly: GCA_050998795.1. Taxonomy (GTDB): domain Bacteria; phylum Acidobacteriota; class Blastocatellia; order Pyrinomonadales; family Pyrinomonadaceae. The sequence goes on along the minus strand of JBPCPU010000153.1, from coordinate 4,832 downwards.
ATTTATCATCATAGATTTTTCCTACTTCAACCTCTTGCCAACTCGTAGCCTTCATTTGCTTTTTGGCAAAGCAATCGTCAATGCTCAACGCACCGAGTCCGAGATTCGATTTTGTGGTTTCTTTCTTTGCTCCGAAAAGTTCGCTGATTAGTTCGGTAGATTTTGTAAATTTTTTATTTTTACCTAAGATTTGAATCTGTTCGTGAAACTTTTTAGCTTTCGCGGTTTCGCCCGAAACGGTTCGCAGAATTCTTTCTGCTTGAGCGCGAAAAGCACCTTTTACTGAACTGCCGGGCAAGACGAGCGAAACTTTATCTTTTCCGTTTGCCGAAACGAGCGGCAATGTGTCAACGCCGATGCCGTCGTAACCGGCTTTGACCATCAACGGCGATTTTGGTTTCCAATCAATTTCGATATTTAATTTTTGATTCAGATTAGGTTTGGTTGAACTGTCGGCATCTTTCAAGCCTTGAATTGAACACACATTTCCGCCATTTTGCAAAGCACTTAAAATACCGGAAAAGCTGTCCAAATTTTGAACTTTAATCGGTTCGATTTTGGTTAAATTAACTTTTCCAAGCCCGCGAGTTTTGGATGCACCAAGCCGGATTGCGCCTTTCTGTAACGACTCAAGCAGATACCCAAACATTGCTTTGGTTTTCTTGGCATCGTGTTTTTCGCCAATCTCAACCGTCATTACAAAATCCAGAATTGTGCCTTTCGGCAGAATTGTACGGTCGTATTTTGCGCTGTCGGCGGCAGTTCCGTAATGACGGTCAATGCCAACGCCATCGCGCAGTTCGGATTGCAAAGAATTTCTTAAATCTTCGGGAAGGCGCATGTCTTCAATCAAGACAAAACTGGCATTTCCTGCGCTTCCGTCTTGATAACCCCAAATTTCATTAACAAACTTTTTCGTTTCTTCTTCTTTTTTCTTATCGGTTTTATCAACGAAAGCCTTTTCAAACCAACTTCGCAAAGTTCCGGTTAAACTTGTGCCGGGAATATAAAATTCGTCGTTGCCGTTTTTTGCCAACGCCATATCGGTTTCAAAACTTTCGCCGTAACCGCCAACGTGAATCGGAGTTTGTGCCGTAAAAGTTCCGTTTATTTTCAGCCGGGAGCTAATTTTCCTCGCCATTATTCGTTGTCCTCCGTCTTTCGTTTATGCGCCCTTGCACACGCATCAAAAAGCGATTTCACCGCTTCCATCCAAAGTTTGTTTTTCAAAGCCGTTTCACCGGAAATTAAAAGATTTGGTTTATTGAAATAAAGCGGTTCGCTTTTTTCGTCTTTGGTTTTTAACCATTTCCAACTTCTTTATCGTCCGTGAAAAGTTCTTCTATCACTCCGAAATTGTGTTTCCATTTGTCTTTCCGATTTGATGTCCCCTGAAGATGTGTGAGCCAATCGGTAACAACAGTTTTGTTTGAACCGTCAAGTTTCACTTTTCCAACTGTCGAACGCAACCCGCCGATTTGACTCAATGGCGGAACGGATTCTTTACCTTTAAAACCGAAACCAAAAATCTCCAGACGTTTTTTATCATCATTTGCAATTTTCAAAACCGCCCGCGCAATTTCTTCACGCCACGCGGAAATTTCGATGTTTTCGATAAATTTCTTGAACTTTCCGGCAGATTGATTTTTCAATTTCTCAACTGCTTTGTTGCGTTCATTTTCATCAATTTTCGGCTTTTCGATTTTTGATGAAACCGTCCAGTCATTAATTTTTTCAGTCAAAATCTTCGGATTAAATCTGATTTGCCCGTAACCTTCGCCGCGACGTTCGCCGATTCCCGAAAGTTCGAGCTTTCGTAATTCGTTATTATCAATCGCTCCGACAACTTCAAAAACCGCTACGGAACCTGCTTGCATTGCCGTAAATGTTGGACGCGGAAAGCCCCAACCTTCGTGCCAGGATTCGATTCGCCGGACTTGAATGAGTGATTCTGTTTCCGTCAAACTTACCGAAAGTTCCTGTTCAAGTTTCGCTTTTAAATCTGCAACCAAATTCGTTTGCCGCAAATTCTCATTGCGAAGCAAAACATCGGAAGCAAGATAAACAACGAGTAACTTGTCTTTTTCAATTGATTTTTGTGTTTCATCTGTATTTGCAGGAATTTCGCCAATCGTTTTAAATTTCAAATCAGCGAAGCCGTAATCGTCTTTTTTCGACGTGCCGAGCCGAACATCATTCGTATAGTTTTCAAGACCTTTCACATCGTTTTCGATTGACGCTTTGAAACGAATCTCCCCTTTCAAAACCGTTCCCGCTTTGATTGCCTGACGCGAAAAAACGCCGCCGACATTTTCCGTCGGACGCTGAAATTCATCTTCTACCGTATTGTGCATGAACAAGGTTTTCTTGGTTGTGTCATAAAAAGGAAGCGTTTTTCCGTCTTCGTGCAAACTGCTAACATAGCCCTCACGATAATTTTTCTTTTGGCGGGTTAAATCTTCTACTTCTTTAGGCTCTTTGATTTTGTTATAAACCGTATTCGGGATTTCAAAACCACCGTCAACTTTGTGATACCAAATCACTTTTGGAACTGGCATCCCGCGAGTTCCGCCAACTTCAATCGTGGCGGGCAAAACCTGAAAATCGCCCGAAGTGACATATTTTGAAATGTCTTTTAATTTCTTTGTGATATGCGGCAAAAGATATGTTCCGGGAATAAAATCAAGTGTTTCCGAAACATTGCCGAGCGTGTTGGTTACGATTGCAACCGGCGTTTGAAGCGTCAACAAAAATTCAATCCGTTTCCATTCGTCTGAACTAGCTTTTTGCACCGGTTCGAGTTCCTCTTTCGCTTCAACTTCGGGAATTGATGAAAGATTTTTCTGATATTTTTCCAAAACCGCGATTGCATCCGTTGCGCCACAATCAACTTTCATTTCGCATCTTCCCGAACCGCGCCGACGATTTCCGCCGATTCGTTCGACAAACCCCGCACTTGCCGCGAGCAAAGCCTTCACGAGTTCTTTTTGATTTTCGTCAAAGTCTTCACAATCAAGCGTAAATTCAGCATCTAAAATGCTCCCGATTCTGCCCATTTCGGTAAAACGCAAAGAATCCGTTTGAGCCGTTCCCGAGACAGATTCGATTTGAGTGTTAGGTTTGATAAAGGTTAAGGCTTGTTTATATTTGGTTTGGTCAATTTCGCTAGAATTTTTAATCGCATTTCGCAGATTTTCGTCAATTCTCGCAGGTTTAATTGATAAAATCGAAGGTCTTGGCGTATCGTTCGGATTTTTGTCAACATTTGGTTGCGAACCAAAAACCACATTAACCCAATTTTGCCAGTTTTTATTCGCTTCATCGCCGCCGTCTAAACCGAGCGTCAAAGTTTCCATCGCATCTCGCCAAATGCCGACAACAGTTTTCGCCGGAATGCACGGAAAGCCTTCGCCATCGCGGGCGAGCAAGGCATCAACGCTTCCCGGAATGCCCGACCCTGTGCCAATGTGCCAATCGGATTTCATCTCTAAACGAACTGTGAATTTTTCTGGTGAGTTATTGCTCATTCTACACCTCCGTTTTCATCATTTTTAGCAGTTGCATTTTCTTTACAATCAAAGCCTTTCCAAAATTCGACCACATCAAGAGCGTCGAGAAAATGCGTATAATTTTTGCCATCTTCACTGAAGAAAAGTGATTGATGGGGTGCTTCCTTTTTCCAAAGCAGATTATTAAATCCTTTAGCTTTATAACGGTGGCTAAAAAGGTTGACTTCCGAATCTGTTTCTTTTTGACCGCGAAAGAGCGATTCGCGGATGTGATGAAGCATACTGTTTGGCAATTGTCGTTTTCCTTCATCTTCATTTTCAGTTGCCAACATTGCACAAACGCGAGTTTCTAATTTGTCCCAAGTTCGATTTTCGAGCCATTCATTTGTGAATTTTTTGTTCTCAAGTTTGAGTTTTTCTTTCAGTTTATCTTTGCAAGTTACGATATAAGGCTTGGCGAAAAGATAGGTTTCGCCGCCTTCAACTTCCAATCTTTCACAAATTTGATTGAGTTCAACGCCGCTCGAATCATAAAGAACGTGAAAATCCATCGCCGAACACGGAAGGGAAACATCCTCGTTATTATAGTTGTGTTTAATTTTTGTTTTAACCTGCTTCGCCGATTTGATAAGATTTTCCGCCAAATCGTAAGCCTGATGAAACGGATAATGCGGTTTGATAATTGCAATTCCCGCACAGATACCAAGACGTTCTACGTTAAAAGCGTTTTTGGTGATAATTTTTATTATTTCATTATTACTTGTTTCTTTTTCAAACTCTGCCAGAAAGTCTTTAGTGAATTTGAGTGCATATTCGCCATCACAAAGCAAAGTTAAATCGTCTCCTCCAAGAACTATAGGAATAACAGGGATTTCACTAGAACTGTCCTTATTATTTTTCTGCCAACTATCCAGTAAATTTCTTAATGCCGTTGCCGTCGCTTTCAGCGTACAGATTTCTAAAGCTATTGAAAATCGGCGGTAACTTTCTACATATTTTCTGCCATTTTTTTCATAATTGAAACCTCCATCTTCCGTCTTTTCATAGTTTAAGTATCTGTCAAAATTCAGAAAAATCTCACCCAAACCATTTCCGTCCGCATGAACTACGGAAATCCACTTTGTGTCTTTGAATTTTTTCTGTAATTTATCTAAGTTTTGCGTTAATTGAACTTTTGGCTCGAAATATTGTATTGATTTTTCGTAGCTGATTAGGTCAAAAAGGAATTCTAGCCGATTAGTAATTTGATAACAATGTGAAAGTTGAGTTACCTGAAACAATTGAAGACTGTCATAGTTTGATTAAGCATCTTTTGGTGGTTAT
>JBPCPU010000118.1:0-5080 GCA_050998795.1 Pyrinomonadaceae bacterium | reverse complement strand
CGCCTTTACACCGACCATTACTTAAGTTATAGCTTTGTGTCATCTGCCGCAAACTTCAAGGAATAGTTGTGTGAACGTGAAACGCCGTCGAACAATTCAATGGACGTGAGGGCGAAACAGCGACTTTTATTTGGCGTTGTCCGTTAAACTTTAACTTGCGCGTAGTCGGTTTCGCCCCACGTCAACTCAATCGTTCGGCGTTTCGTGGTAAAATCCAGATATTATGTGAATTCGCTTTAGTTAGCTGACTTAAAACTCCATAAAAATATGCTTATCATTCGCTTGATTTTTTACTTCACCGCCTTACTGTGTTTTTCTATTCCAAATAGCTTCTCGCAAACTTCCGGCAATTCAAAAGGAATCGTCATCGGACAAATTACCGAACGCACGAGCGGACAGCCGGTTGCGGGAGCGAAAGTTGCCGTGAAAAATGTGGTTGAAACGACAAGCGATGCAGACGGGAATTTTCGTCTGGAAATCGAATCGGGCGTTTATGATTTGGACATCAGCGCGAACGGTTTTGCGCCGATTGTTAAGAATCAAATCGGTGTAACGGGCAATCGAAACACTTTGCTAAATGTCCAACTCGATGTAACCGTCAGCGAAACAGTCGAAGTCAGAAGCGAGATTTTCGCCGAGAACACCGAGCAAGCGGTTAGCAATATCACGCTCAACCGAGAGGAAATCCGCCAAACGCCCGGCAGCGGCGGCGACCCTTTGCGCGTGATAAATTCGCTTCCGGCGGTCAGCGCGGCTTCGGGCGAGTTTGCCGATTTAATCGTGCGCGGCGGTTCGGCGGAAGAAAATCTGACGTTTATTGATAATATTCCTGTTCAGGATTTTACATATTTCACTGATAAATACGACGGAACGCGCGGCGGACGCGCTTCAATTCTCGCGCCCGATATTTTTGAACGGACGGAATTTTCGGCGGGCGGTTTCGGTGTGCGCTATGGCGATAAAATGTCGTCTGCGCTGGATATTTCTTTGCGCGAGGCTAACCGTGAAAGAATTCAAGCGGTAATTTTCGCCGATTCGGGAACGGCGGGCGGCAGCGTTGACGTTCCGTTCGGCAAGCGCGGCAGTTGGCTTTTTTCTGCGCGGCGCAGTTATATTGATGTCGCGCTCGATGTTGCCGGAATCGCCGAGCAAGGCATTATCGGTTATCCGCGCACGCTGGATTTCACAAATAAATTCATCTTTGATTTCACGCCGCGTCATAAACTTTCCGTTTCGGTTTTGAATTTTTTTGAAGATTTTGACCAATCGGACGAACAGGCATCAAACATTGACCGCCGGACAGATAGATTCCGGCTAAAACGGACTTCGCGCCGTTTGATTGCGGGCGCGACTTTGAGTTCCGTCTTCGGCACGAAAACTCTGGCGCAGACGACCGTTTGGGCGACGGGCGCACACAACGACGGCGCATTTTTTCTGCCGTTCACGAGCCTTTTGCAACGCTCGCGTGATTTGCGCGATTCGCAACTCGGCATTAAAGAAGAAGCGACTTCCGCGCTCGCCAAAAATTTGCAAATTGCTTTCGGCGGCGGTATCTACTTTGACCAAGCCGATTATTTTACGTTTGAAAATTCGGGAAGATTTTTCAGTCCTCTGGAAGAAGAATTTAACGCCGCGCCGCGCTCCAATCGTCTGAATCTCGACACGAAAACATCCGCCTACGCCTACGCGCAAGCGACTTGGCGCATCACGCCGCGATTTTCCGTTACGCCCGGCGTTCGTCTTGACCGTTACGGAATCACGCGGGAAACTCTGGCGAGTCCGAGATTTTCGGCGAGATTCGACGCGACATCGAAAATCGCTTTCACTTTTGCGACCGGCATTTATCGTCAACCGCCGAGCCTGTTCGTCTTGTCGCTCACGCCTAACAACCGCAATTTAAGGACGCAAACAGCGACGCATTTTATCGGCGGAATTGAATGGCTTTTTCGGGAAGATTTGCGCGTTCGCCTTGAGGCTTATCAAAAAAACTACGACAATTTAATTGTTCAGCCTTTGCTTCCGACACCGAATTTCGCTTTGGACGGAAATTATTTCAACACGGGAAGCGGCACGGCGAAAGGCTTTGAAATCTCGGTGCAAAAGGCTTTGACCGGATTCTTTTCCGGTCAGGCTTCGTATAGCTTTACCCGTTCGCGCCGGAAATTCACGGCAAACGGTATTGAATTTCCTTCAGATTTCGAGCGTCCGCATCAACTGACGTTAATCGGCATTACACGATTTTACGGCTTCAGCGTCGCGGCGAAATACCGCATTGCCAGTGGTTTGCCTTTCACGCGCCGAACGCCAGTTGAAATTTTCCCAAGTTCGTTCGCTTATCTTCAACGCATCACGCAAGAATCGGACATCAATGCGCTACGCTTATCGAACTTTGCGAGTCTGGATGTGCGGGCGGAAAAGCGTTTTGACTTCAAAAAATGGTCGTTTGCGCCGTATATTGATTATTTCAACATTACGAATCACAACAGCGTCGTGCAGCCGAATTACGAATTTTATCAACGGACTCCGCAGTTTTTAAGCGAAAACCAACGGTTGCCAATTTTTGGTTTGCGAATTGAATTTTAGCCGAATTGTCAATAACCAAAATTATTGTCGTAAAATGAGGACACGCCGAACAAATCATTGGACGTGAGGGCGAAACAGCTACTCTTTAAAAACTTGCGTGGTTTCCCCGACGTTGCGCGTAGCCGGTTTCGCCCCACGTCAATTCAATCGTTCGACGCTTCGCTATAATTACAGTCGTAGATAATTCTGATGTTAGGCTATAAGAATCGCTTTGAGACAATTTGCAAAAAACGAATAAATTATGTTTCGCAATTTACTGAAACAACCGAATCTGATTATATTTCTGTTCCTCGTGTCTGTCTTATTTATTTCTTGTGGAACTTCTAAACAGCCTGCGTTATCTATGACTGCGGAGTCGGCAAATTCTTCAAACTCATTATCCCGCCAAGAGCGAATTGAGATATTTGAAGATGTGTGGAAGACAATCAACGAACAATATTACGACCCGTCATTTAACGGCGTTAATTGGCAGGAAGTTCACGAACGCTATCTTCCGCAAGTCGAAGCCGCAAAAACAGACGTGGAATTTTACAGACTATTTGAAGAAATGCTTGCCGTGTTGCGCGATGCCCATACTGTTTTTAGACATCCGCAGTCAAATGTCGGTAATAATATCAATCCGCCGGGCAGCGTCGGAATTTCGCTCGGAGAAGTCGAAGGCAAAACCGCCATTACAGCAGTCGAGCCGGATTCGGATGCCGACCGCGCCGGTGTCAAACCGGGAATGATTTTGCGCTCGGTCAATGGCAAAAACGTCGCAGAACTCTACGCCGAAATTCGTGCGCGGTTTGCCGGTTCGTCAACCGAACAGGCAATGAAAGAGGTGATGCACGGCGCGCTGCTTTACGGCGGTTTTCTCGGTGCTTCGCGCAGCTTCGGAATTGAAAATTTCGACGGCAAAACAATCAATGTTTCCGTCACGAATTTCGGCGCACGACCTTCGGAAATTCCGACTTTAACGGCGCGTCGTCTGCCGTCCGGGTTCGGCTATATTAAATTTGACGGCTGGAAACCGCCGGTTGACGAAAGATTCAAAGCGGAACTCGCAAAATTGATGGATACGCCCGGTTTGATTATAGATTTGCGCGGCAACGGCGGCGGGCAAACCGATGTTCAACTTAACATCGGCAGTCTCTTTTTCCCGACGGAAACAAGTCTCGGCAGTTTCACGAAAAGAGGCGGGCAGCCGGAACGGATAATGACGCACAAATCCGACCAAGTTTATCAAGGTAAAGTCGTCATTCTGGTTGACGAAGTTTCGGCGAGTGCTTCAGAAGTCTTTGCCGCCGCGATGCTGGAAAACAAACGCGCCCGCGTAATCGGACGACAAACGTGCGGCTGCGTCCTCAACAGTTGGAGCAGGCAGCTAAAAGGCGGCGGCACGCTTCGTTGGAGTGCGCGAATTTATAATTCTCCTCAAAACCGCAGGCTGGAAGGCGTAGGCGTAAAGCCTGACGAAATAATTCCGTTAACCGTTTCGGATTTGCGGCAAGGGCGCGATGCCGCGCTGGAAGCGGCAAAGGAATTTCTTGCCCGGCGTTAGTTGAAATTTCGGGCTTTATTATTTATTTTGAAGGAGTTAAATCAATGAAACGAATTTTTATCATTTTCGCACTGTTAATTCTGGCGAAATCTTTTGCCGTCGGTCAAACGGAAAACAAGAATGTCGCTCAAAATAGCAGTGTCGGGCAGGAAATAATAAAGTTGGAACGGGAGCGGCTTGACGCTTACGCGCGAGCCGACCGTGAGGCGTACGACCGTATCGTTGCCGATGACTTTACGATGACGCACAGCGACGGAGGCGTTTTTAACAAAGCTCAAGAAAGAGATGTGCTGAGACCTTCCACAGCATCGAGACCTCTGCCAGCGCTGATTATCGAAGATATACGAGTGCGAATTTACGGAGACGCGGCTGTCATCACCGGACGACTTGTCGAGCAAGGTGAAAGAGTCGGGCGCGTCTCGCTTCGTTTCACCAACACATATGTGAGACGACAGGGGCGATGGCAGATTGTCGCAGGGCAGCTAACTCGCCTGCCACAGGAGCGCCCGCCAACCACAAATGTTAATGTGAGTCCGAGTGTGCTGGATACTTACGTCGGGCAATATGAACTTGCACCGAATTTAATCATTACCATTACAAAAGACGGTAATCGGCTGAAGAGTGAAGTAGGCGGACGCAAGAGCGAGCTAACGGCTCAATCGGAAACGCACTTCTCTATCCCGTCGGCAAATATAAAAGTTGCGTTTGTGAAAGATGCCAACGGTCAAGTAACGCATTTGATTATCAATGATAACGGGCGTGAAGGGCAGGCGAAAAGAATCCGTTAGTTGCGTGCTGATAATCACGTTGCGTTGAACGAATCATTGGACGTGAGGGTGAAACAGCGACTTTGTTATCGCGTTGTCCGTTAAACTTTAACGGGCTTGGCGGCGGTTTCGCCCCCGTCAATTCAATCGTTCGGCGGCTTCATTGTTCTCCCACCAAATTCTTTTA
>JBPCPU010000076.1:0-39341 GCA_050998795.1 Pyrinomonadaceae bacterium | reverse complement strand
GCTGTCTGATGACGACAGACTTTTTGGCTTTCGGATAGCTTCTGAATTCTTGAACTATTTGCTGTTGTGTCATTGTTTTTCACCTCTGAATTTTATTTTATCATCATATCTGTTTGAGATTAATTTCGCGCACAAGGTCGGCGCGATTTTTCAACTCGTCAATGAAATGTTGCGGATACAGCATTTTAGCTATTTAAAAATCAACAATTGAACTGGTTGAAATTTTTATTCCGGCACGAATTGGAGAATATGTCTTGTAAATGGTTTTATTTAAAGCGTTATCCCAACCATCCGAATAAGCCTCTTTCCCATTTTCATCAAGTTCACGAACGACGATTGCCTGTGAAGACTTTTCACCAACCTTAGTAACTTCTATGAAACTGTCTTCATTCTTTAGCAAAAATAATAAGCCGCGACTTATTCCGCTTTTTCGCCCGACGTTAATTGTAACAGGAGTAATTGATGCTTTATTATCCAGCTCAAGTGATAACGGATGAGTCGAAATACGATTTTTCCCGACGAAAATGATTTTCGCGGTTATTGGTTGTTTCAAGAAACTCAGATATTTTTTAGGAAGCAAAAAGGAATTAGTCTTTAAATCATTTGCATCTTTCTCTACTCTTTCAGCAAAAGGAGCGCAGTCACAAAACCATTTGTTCGGAAAGCCGTTATAATCTCCAAATCCGCCGTAAAAGTCGCCGAAATTTTGAATACTTTTTTTACGAATTAAATACTTTCCTTTATATGCAGGAATCCAAACCGTTGGAGTTTTTAGCTCTCCACTCACACCTTTGTAAGTCATTTCACGTTCGGGAGTGAATTTGACTTCAGAATCCGTAACGGAAACTTTTCCGTAACTGGCAGCCAGCACAAAGGTTTCATAAAAATAAGCATAAACGAATCCCTTTTCGGGTGACCAGCGCAAAAAATAACCGCGATTTCCAAATTGATAATAAGTTCCCGCAAAATGATTTGAAGTGGTTTTTAGAGAATCTCCGATTTCTTCCCAACGCTTTTTTATTTCGGCTATTTCATTGTCTGGTATATTTCCAAACTCCCAATGCGAATGAAAAACTCCATTATTCCAAATTTCGGGCAATTTATTTTCTTGCGAAAAGCAAACTTGAAAAGCGGCGAGTAAAAACAGAAAGGTCAAGAATAGTTGGCGAAGTTTCATAGGGTTTTTCCTTAAACAAAAAAGACGCATTTGTTAGGTGTCTTAATCATTTCGATAAAATTTTCGCTTTTAAATTCGGCGAAATTCGGAAATCAGCATTTTCTAATTTTTCTAATAAATTTTCAATCGAATCTATCAAACCCATTTCTTTCGCTCGTAAAATTACGCCGAGCGTTCCGATGATTTTTAATCCGAGTTCCCGCGCGATTCGGCGACCTTTTTTCTCGTCAATAATTAAAAGGGAATTGCCGGTTTCTAAAGATAAAGCAATCGAACTTGCCTCGCCTTCGTCCAGAATTAAAGTTAAAGCGTTTTGCTGAATTTTGTTGTGAACTTCTTTGACCTTTATCCATTCGGGCAAATCAAGCCCATATTCTTTTTTGACTTCTTCGGTGATGAAAACATCGCCGAAGAGTTTTTGCAAAAGCGATAATTCCTGAATTTTTGTAAAACGATAAGGCAACTTGCATCGGCGATGATTATTTCTTGGCTCATAGATTTTTCAAATCTTTTTCCAATTCCTTTTCATCATAACCAAAAACCGAAACATTATATTTGCCTAAAAGTTCGATAAAAGCGCGTTTCGACAAACCGGCGACTTCAGCCGCTTGTCCCGAAGAAAGTCTGCCGAACTCGTAAAGTTTAGCGGCGATTATCATTTTTAATTCAAAATCGCTGACATCAACGCTTTTCGGTAATGTTAATTCGACTGTTCCGTTCATATTAAAATTGTCCGTGTCAGATAATTTTTTGTCAATAAATTATTGCTTCAATTCCGCAATTGTCGCACCGTTTCCGCCTTGGTCTGACGGCGCAAACGCAAAACGCGCAACGTGCGGATGACCTTTCAAAAAGTGATGGACGAAGTTTTTCAACGCGCCCGTGCCGAAGCCGTGAATGATTCGCACTTGCGGAAGCGACGCGAGATATGCTTCGTCTAAAAATCTATCAACTTCGTATTCGGCATCGGCGGTTGTTTTGCCGATAAGATTGAGTTCGGCATCGGCATCTTCCGTGTCGAGCCGCAAATTTGTATCTTTCGTTTGATTTTGCAGCTTTTCGCCGAGCGATTGTTTCGGCTGCGTTTCCTGACTGACGACCGCTTTCAGGTTTTCCAACTTTTCACGCAGACGCATCGAACCGACAAGAACTTCCGCCGTGTCTTTATCAATCTTTTCAACCGTGCCGACATTGCCAAAATTGGTTAAAACTTTTGAACCAATCGAAATAGGTTGATTGCTCAATTGCAAACTCAAAACGTCAGCTGTCGCAGACGGTTCTGACAAAACATTACCGACTTTGGACTTTGGACTTTGGACTTTGGACACAATTGCCCGATTGAGTTCCGCTTTTCGCGCCAGCCGTTCCTTGTCGAGTTTTGCTTTTAACGCTTTGTCTTCGATTGAATTGATAAAGGTTTTTGATTGGCGTTCAAAACCTTCGATGGTTTCGGCAAGTTCTTTTTCAAATTCCTTTTGACGTTCCTTTTCGCGTTTGCTTGCTTCGATGTCCAACAGCGCGTATTTATTGGCGACGGCTTCGCGCTCTTCTTCCAAAGCAACGCGCAAATCCGTCGCAAGGCGTGTTTCGAGTTGTAATTTGTGCAGATAATTTTCGGCTTCCTGCGCTGAAATGTCAAGATTTTGCCGCGCCGTTTCGATGACTTCATCACGAATACCAAAACGCCGCGCAATCTCGATTCCGCTTGACGCGCCCGCTAAACCGACAAGCAAACGATACGTCGGCTGCAAGGTTTTTTCGTTAAATTCAACCGAAGCGTTTATCACATTTTCATCATTCGCGGCATAGATTTTCAGCCCGCGATAATGCGTCGAAGCGACGACTTGCGCCTGACACTTTCGGCGAAAATAATCAACGATGGCTACGCCGAGTGCCGAACCTTCGTCCGGGTCTGTGCCTGTTCCGACTTCATCTAATAAAACAAGCGACGGCGCGGCGCAATCGCGCATCATTTCCGCGATATTTGAAATGTGCGACGAAAACGTCGAAAGATTTGCCGCCAAAGATTGATGGTCGCCGATGTCCGCCAAAACAGATTTATAAAAGGGAACTTTCGCGTCTTTGGCGGGAACGGGCAAGCCGGAAATTGCCATCAAACTCAATAAACCTGCGGTTTTCAACACAACGGTTTTGCCGCCCGCGTTTGCGCCGGAAATTATCATCACGGAATTTTGTTTCGTCAATTTGAAAGAAACCGGAACAATTTCATCCGATTTTGAATCTTGAATCTTGAATCTTGAATCTTGAATTCCCAAATGACTTTGGACTTTGGACTTTGGACTTTGGACTGAAGATGAGCGAAGCGATTCTTCCAAAAGCGGATGACGCGCATCTTTCAAATCCAGCGTTTCGTCGTTGGAAATCGTCGGCACAATCGCGTTAAATTTTCGGGCAAATTCAACTTTCGCCTTGATAAAATCGAGTTCCGAAACGGCTTCGACAGACGCTTCGATTGCCGGAAGCTGCTGGCGCAAATCTTCCGTCAGCGCAAACAAAATCCGCGCCACTTCGCGTTCCTCTTTGCCTTTTAAGTTTTGCAGTTCATTGTTTGCCTCGATTACTTCGAGCGGTTCGACAAAAACCGTTGCGCCGGACGACGAAAACCCGTGCGCCACGCCCGAAACTTTACCGCGAAAATCCGCTTTGACCGGAATCACATAACGCTCGTTTCGCTGCGTAACAATTGCGTCCTGAATCGCCGCGCCCGAATTTCTCATCACGCTTTCCAAAGATTTTTGCAAACGCCCGCGCTGTGCATTAATTTCACGCCGCAAACGTGCAAGTTCGGGCGAAGCGGAATCGTCAATCTCGCCGCTTGGCAATAACTTTTTGTTGATTTTGCCGATGACTTCAAACAGCGTCAGCGGCAGATTTTCGATTATTCGCCAGAGCGTCGGCGCGTTTTCCTTTTCGGGCGAAATTGACGAACGCGCAAAAAGTGCTTGATTGCAAAGCCGTGTGATTTCTAAAAGGGAAGTCGGCTCAAGCGTCGCGTTCTGAATCCTCAAGACGGCAATCGCGCCGGAAGGTTCAAAAAGTTCGCTGAAACTCCAATGTATATCTTTTTGACTCAAAGAAATTGTTTCAGAAACGGCTTGCAAATCTCGTTCGAGTACCAATTTATTCGTCAAAGGCTGTAAATTTTCCAGCCGCGCTTCGCCCATCGGCGTTTGCGCGTGGCGGGCGACGAGCGCGAGCAGTTTTCCGTATTCTAAAGTTGTTAGCGATTGCATATTTTAGATATTCGCAATTCTTGAAATAATCAATTGTTTGAAGATGGGTCGAAAGGTTTTTGCAATTCGGTTTCTGCGGCTTTGCTACCTTGCTTTTCATAAATGTTTTTGATGCGGTTTTTAATCACACTCGTTCCACTTCTAAAACCTCTGCTCCATTGCGGGCTTTGGTTTTCGGGTGGCACGACTTTTATTTCGTTAAGCGATTTAACTACGGTTTCAAAACCGCTCTGCTTGTTGATGTTTTTCAAGAATTCGAGCGACGCTTCCGCTCCGGCGCGCAATCCGGCTAACACCTGCGCGGACTTTGAAATATCTGCGCCCCAAACGCTTCCGTCAGCGAATTCTACAAAGTCAACGGCTATTTTAATGCTTTTGGATGTCTCGGAAAAACTGCTTTCACCAATTCCTTCATTTCTTAAATCATACGGCTTAAATAAACCTGTCGCGGAATAACTGAATACGGTTGAGCCTAAATCTTTACTAAATTCACCTTCAAATTGTCGAATCGCATATGCTCGAATGGACTTGCCGCTGACATTTTGAGAAACGAATTCGACAGACAACATATTCCAATCTCGCCCTTGATTGTCCGTCATTATTCGCCGTTTCGGAACGACGTTTGAAAACTGCAAAGGAGAATCGGGTTGTGGATAAATCGAAATTTCTATCTGAGCGGAAGCGTCAAGAGCGGAAATCAAAAACAACGCGAAAACAATAGTCAGAAAAAAGATTCGTTTCATAGAATTTACAAGCCTCCAAGAATTTAGCTTTATTCTACGCCACAAAAAAATCAAAAGGAAGACTTTTTCTCACGACAGTTCAATATTGAATTTACAGAATTTTTTTAATCAACGACTTCAACGCCTTTCCAAAACGCGACGTGATTTTCGATTTCCTTCGCCGCGTCTTTCGCCTGCGGATAAAACCAAGCCGCGTCTTTGTTCGTTTTTCCGTTTGCTACGATATTGTAATAACTCGCCGTTCCTTTCCAAGGGCAAACCGTGTGCGTTTCGCTCTCGCGGAAAAATTCTTTGTTTATTGCGTCTTCGGGAAAATAATGATTTCCTTCGACGACAATTGTGTCGTCCGATTCCGCTAAAATTTCGTTGTTCCAAATTGCTTTCATATCTTTAAGTTCAAGATTCAAGATTTAGGATTTAAGATTCAAGATTCGGGTCTTGAATTTTGAATCTTAAATCTTGAATCCTAATTATCTTCGACCTTCATAAAGTGTCGTTTCAACTCTTCAATCGCGCCCGGCACAATCGAAGCCTTGATGTCTTTATCGTCCTTCATTTTTTCACCGGCGCATTCGATACAGCACGGCTTGAGATTTCTGTTGCCTTTCATCGCTTTTTGTCCCGAAGCCGAAACCCAAACGGGCGATTTGCATTCCAGACAATCGGCGCGAACGCTGCCATAGACAGGTCGCGGCATTCCGGCGGTTTTCGCGCAAACTAAAATATCTATGTCGTCGTTTTTTTCCATAAATAACTCCAATTACGAAATAAATTTTTCTCTGATTTCCGGTGTCGGCATCATACACGCATCTTTTTTGCCGAACAGCCGGTAACGATTTTTTGCAAACAGTTTGTAGAAAAAATCTCTGATAAATCTCGGCACAACAATAAAGCCGTAAAACCAAGCCCAAAAGCCGTCCAATTTTCGCGCAATCCGCAAAGCGGCGGTTGAATGCGTGTAAGCCGTATCGTTTTCAATCAAAATTACCGAATCGGTTTCGGCTTTATCTATTTTATATTTTTCCAGCAGATTCTGGGCGATTTCCGATTGAAGCGGCGCGAATCTAAAATAATTTCCCGTATCGTGTTCGATAATAAAATTGACCGAACCGTTACAAAAATTACAAACTCCGTCAAATAAAATCAATCCGTTCATAGTGCAGATTATAGCGCAACTTTCAGAGAGATTTTAGTTTGTAAAATAGAATTTGTGAATCAGCCCTGAAAATGCGAAACGCGCCGAGTCGGAGCGGGCATCCTGCCCGCAAAGATTGCCAATGCAATCTAAAAACTTTGCATAGAATCCAACTTGAATTCAACTGATAACTTTATTCGCGCTTTGCGTTCACGTGCGGGCGGATGTCCGCGCTCCCGGTTAAAATCTGTTTTTACGCTTTTTTGCTTTCCAAAACAAGCCGCAATAATCTAAACTTTATTTGCTATGAACAATTTATTTCATTTGGCTTTTCCGGTTAAAGATTTAGAAGAATCACGTCAATTTTACGGTGAAATTCTCGGTTGCGAAGAAGGCAGAAGTTCCGCACAGTGGATTGATTTCAATCTGTTCGGACACCAAATTGTCGCGCATCTCGCGCCCGAAGCCGCCGGAATCAGACACAAAAACGAAGTTGATGCCGACCATGTTCCCGTGCCGCATTTCGGTATTGTTTTGCCGATGGAAGAATTCAAAAACTTTGCCGAAAATTTAAAATCAAAAGGCGTTGAATTCATCATCGAGCCGAAAATTCGTTTCGCGGGCGAAGTCGGCGAACAGGCGACGATGTTTTTTCTCGACCCAAGCGGAAACGCACTCGAATTTAAGGCATTTGCTGATTTTTCGCAGGTTTTCGCCAAATAATCAATATGAAATTCAAAGTTATCGTTCTGCTGTTTTTATCAGTTGCAGGTTTGCTGACAGTCAAGGCGCAAAATTCAAAACCGCAAAGGTTTATCGCCATTACAATTGACGATTTGCCGGTCGTTTCGACACGCAAAGACATTGCCGTGCGGCGCGAAATCACAACCAGACTGCTTAAACATTTAACCGACGCGAAAGTTCCGGCAATCGGGTTTGTCAACGAAATCCAGCTTTTTCCGAATGGCAAGCGCGACGAAACGCAGGTTGATTTGCTGCGGCAATGGCTCAACGCCGGACTTGAACTCGGCAATCATACTTTTTCGCATTTGGGTCTGGATAAGAATTCGCTCAAAAAATACGAAGCGGAAATTTTGCGCGGCGAGATTGTAACCAAAGAATTGCTGCAAGCGAAAGGTAAAACGATTCGTTATTTTCGCCATCCGTATTTGATAACGGGCGAGAAATTGTCAACAAAACGAAAGTTGGCGGAGTTTTTGAAACAGCATAACTACACAATTGCGCCCGTTACGTTCGACGACGACGATTATTTGTTCGCTCGCGCTTCGGATGTTGCGGCAACGCGCGGCGATGAAGAAATAAAACGGCGCGTCGGCGCGGCATATGTGCCGTATATGGAAAGTAAAGCCGATTATTGGGAACGCCAATCGGTTAAATTATTTGGGCGCGAAATCAAACAAATCCTGCTCATTCACGCCAACTCGATAAATGCCGAACACCTCGGCGATTTGATTCAAATGTTTAAGAAACGCGGCTATCAATTCATCACGCTTAACGAGGCTTTGCAGGACGAAGCGTATAAATTGCCGGACAATTTCACCGACAAATACGGAATTTCCTGGCTGCATCGCTGGGCGTTTGACAAAGGTGTGGGCTACGCTTTGCCCAACGAACCGCAAACGCCCGATTTTGTGCGGGATGAAGTCGAACGCGAATCTAAATGAAAAGTGCTGAAACAATAATCATCGGCGGCGGCGTGGTCGGAGCGAGCGTGGCTTATCATTTGGCGATGCGCGGCGCGAAAGATATTTTGATTTTGGAGCGTGAATGTAAGCAGGGAAAAGGCTCAACCGGAAAAGCGACGGGCGGAATTCGCGCTCAGTTTGAAACGGAAATTAATATCAAAATGTCGCTCTATTCGATTGAGTTTTTCAAAAGCTGGGATTTCGACTGCGGCTACGAACCTCGCGGATATTTGTTTTTTGCGACGGACGAAAAGCAGTTTGATTATTTGCAGCGAAACGTCGAAAAGCAAAAATCGCTCGGCGTGAAAGATGTTGAAATTGTTAATACGCAAACGATTTCCGAAATCGTTAAAGGTTTAACTTGTGAAGATATTGTCGGCGGAAGTTTCGGCGCGTGCGACGGTTTTATCAATCCGTTCGGCGTGTTGGAAGGTTTTACGCAAAAAGCGATGGAAAACGGCGTGAAGATTGAATTTGACACAAAAGTTTTGTCAATCGGAACGGAAAACGGCAAAGTTAAATCAGTCGAAACAAATCGCGGGCGAATCGAATGCGAAAAAGTTGTTTTATGTTCAGGCGCGTGGGCGAAAAATTTGGCGCGAACGGCGGGAATTGATTTGCCGGTCGAGCCTTTGAAACGCCAGATTGTTTGGGCAAAAAGCGAAAAAGACTTTCAGGAAAATCTACCGATGGTAATTGATTTGGGAAGCGGTTTTCATTTTCGTCCCGCAAAAGATTCGAGCAATGAAATTTTATTTGCATATCCCGACCGGGATGAAAAACCTTCATTCGACACAAATTTCGATGAATCTTTTGTTGCCAAAGTCTATAAAAAAGCCAAACATCGCGCACCTTTTTTGTATAAAACAACACCGATTTTGGAAAAATGCCGCGCCGGACTTTATGAAAATACGCCCGACCATCACGCGATTATCGGCGGCTGCGATATTGAAGGCTTATATTTTGCCAATGGATTTTCGGGACACGGCGTAATGCACTCGCCCGCGACCGGACGCGCCCTTGCGGAAATAATTTTGGACGGAAAGGCGGGTTTTTTAGATGTTTCGATGCTTGATTTGGCTCGGTTCAAGGAGAATCGTTTGTTACACGAAACTGCATTTATTTGAATAAGCGAAAAACTCTGTATAGTTCTTAATCAACGTGTACTTCCGGTACATTTTCCATCGTGTTTTTTACTACCATATCAACGACGGGAATGAAATCGTGATTATTTTCTTCCCAAACTTTTAGCTGCTCGTCGGCGGAAGTTCCGCGCTCTAAAATCGTGTGAATATGTTCGATTTCCTTGCGCGAACCTAAATCGTCTAAAACATCGTCAACGAAATCAAGCAATTCACGAATCAAATCCTTGACCGGAACTTCTTTTTGTTTGCCCAAATCAAGCAGTTTTCCGTCTAAACCGTATCGAATCGCCCGCCATTTATTTTCTTGAATCAACCGGCGATGATAAAGCCGGAAACCTAAATTCTTATCAAGCAAAACGGTAATTTTAGCAACAATCGCCTGAAAAAGCGCGGCAACCGCAATTGTGTCGTCAACGCGCGTCGGAATATCACAAATGCGGAACTCGAGCGTCGGGAAAAGCGGATGCGGGCGAACATCCCACCAAATTTTCGTCGCATCCTGCATACAATTCATCTTGACGAGCAAATCAACGTAACCTTGAAACTGTTGATGAGATTCAAAATGGTCGGGAATATCGGTGCGCGGAAATTTTTTAAAGACTTCCGAACGATAACTTTTAAGTCCCGTATTAAAGCCCAACCAAAACGGTGAAGAAGTTGTCATCGCCAAAACGTGCGGCAAAAAATACCGCGCGGCGTTCATAATGTGAATGCGGCGGTCTAAATCTTCAATGCCGATGTGGACGTGAACGCCAAAAATCAAAAGCGAACGCGCGACCATTTGCAATTCCTGAACCAGCAGTTTGTAACGGTCGTGTTCATAAATCGTCTGTTCAGACCATTTTGAAAACGGGTGTGTCGAAGCGGCGGCGATAACCATTCCTTTTTTTCGCGCCAACGCGGAAATAACACCGCGCAGCTTGGTAATGTCTTCGCGGGCTTCCTGGATATTAGCGCAAACGCCCGTGCCGAATTCAATCATTGATTGAATCATTTCGGGTTTTATTTTTTCGCCCAAAAGCAGTTTGCCTTGTTCTAAAATTTCAGAAACGTGCGATTTCAGTTCCCGCGTTTCGGGGTCGACAATCTGAAATTCCTCTTCGATTCCCATCGTAAATTGCTCAAACATAATTTTCTTTTTCAATGGAAAATGGATAATACTTACTGATTTAAATTTAATTATCCATTATCCATTATTCTAAATGTAATTCTCTTTTGAGTATTTCCTCGTTTTTTTCCGACATTGCTTGAAAGCGAATGCCAACGCCGTGTCCCGGGTCAATATATGTTACAACGCCATCGAGTCCAATTTCCTCGCCGCCGATTGTCATATTCATAAAAAGCGGCGTTCCGATTTCAAATTCGGCGTTGGTAATCATATATAATCCGCCGATTCCAATATCTCTCGAATTGGCGATGGCAGTTGCGTCGCCGTCACTGTATTTTATGTTGACAATCAGTTTTTTTCTGTCCGAACCTCGCCGCTCCGACGGCGAAAGTGCTTCATTTGCATCTTTTGGTAGCATTTTTACCTCTCCGATTTTATATTTAGGGAAAACTTCACTACCATTTTAACTATTTTTCGCAGATTTGAAAGAACGGTTTTCAAAAATTTAAATAGTAGGCAGCAACAGTAGGCAATCGGCAGTAGAGAACTTTGCTGCCGACTGCAACTGCATTCTGCCAACTTCTTAAAAATCCCTGTAAATTCTTTTTACTTCGTAATTCCGACCTGACTCAGCGCATAAGCATAATCAAACGCGACTTCCTTTAATTTATCGTAGCGTCCGCTTGAACCGCCGTGTCCCGCGCCCATATTCGTTTTGAGCAAAATCGTATTGTTATCGGTTTTCAGTGCGCGGAGTTTTGCCGCAAACTTTGCGCCTTCCCAAAAGGGAACTTGCGAATCGTTGAGCGAAACTTCGATTAACATATTCGGATAATTCTGCGCCTTGACGTTGTCATACGGCGAATACTTAATCATATAATCGAACGCTTTTTTCTCGTTCGGGTTTCCCCATTCAATCCATTCTTCGGTCGTCAGCGGCAGCGTATCATCAAGCATCGTGTTCATTACGTCAACAAACGGAACTTGTGCGATAACCGCTTTGAACGAGTTTGGACTCATATTGACCACGCCGCCCATCAATAAACCGCCCGCGCTTCCGCCTTGAATAACCAGGCGGTCAGCCGAAGTGTATTTGTTTTTGGCGAGCCAGTCGGCAGAATCAATAAAATCGTAAAATGTATTTAATTTCTTAAACATTCTACCGTCCTGCCGCCATTTTTCGCCGAGTTCCGAGCCTCCGCGAATGTGCGCGATGGCGTAAATCATTCCTCTGTCAACTAAACTCAGACGCGATGACGAAAAACCCGGAGTCGTCGAATAGCCGTAAGAACCGTAAGCATAAAGAAGCATCGGCGATTTGCCGTCGAGTTTTGTTCCTTTTTTCATCACCAGCGAAACGGGAATTTTCACGCCGTCACGCGCAACCGCCCAAACTCTCCTCGTTTCGTATTTTGTTTTATCAAAACCGCCGAGAACTTCCTGCTGTTTCAAAAGCTCGCTCATTCCGGTTTTGAAATTGTATTCAAAAGTCGAATTCGGCGTAATCATCGAAGCGTACTCGTAACGAACAACCGGCGTGTCGAATTCGGGATTTGTTCCCAAATCCATTGTATAAACATTTTCGGGCGTTGCGATGCGGCTTGATTTATTATTTTTTAAATCAATCAAGCGCAGATATTCCAGCCCGTTTTCGCGTTCTGAAACAACCGCGTAATCTTTAAAAAAATCAACGCCGTCAATTTTTATCGCCGGATTGTGCGGAATAAACTCTTTCCAATTCTTCTCGTTCGGGTCGGACACAGACGTGCGGACGACGCGGAAGTTTTCGGCATTATTATTGGTTACGATGTAGAATTCGTCGTTGTAAAAATCAACCTCATATTCGTGTCCTTCTTTGCGCGGCAGAATAACTTTCCAATCGCCGCCGGTTTTATCGGCTGGCAGATAGCGCGATTCCTGCATCGTTTTGGCGGAAGATGTCAGGAAAAGCATTTTTTTGTCGCGTGAACGTCCGACACCGAGATTGAAAAGCACGTCATTTTCTTTATAAACCAAATCGTCTTTTCCTGCGCCGAGCGCGTGTTTCCAAAATTTATCGGAACGCTTGGTTACGTTGTCTTCGGTTACATAAAATAAAGTTTTGTTGTCGGCTGCCCATTCCACCGAGTCAACGCGCTCGATTTTGTCCGGCAAAATCTTGCCCGTCCGCAAATCCTTAATTTGCAAAGTATATTGACGATAGCCGGTTGTGTCGGTTGAAAACGCGAGCAAATTGCCGTCGTCGCTGACATCGAAAGAGCCGATGGCAAAGTATTTATAATCTTTTGCCATCTCGTTTTGGTCAAGAATAACTTCACCGTCTTTACCGTCGCGTGTTTTGCTTCGCAGGTAAATCGGATATTGTCTGCCTTTTTCGGTGCGCGTGTAATACCAGTAATCACCGAGCCGATACGGCACACTCAAATCCGTCTGCTTGATGCGTCCGAGCATTTCGTCATACAAATTTTTGACAAATTGTTCGTGCGGCTTCATCGCCGCCGTTGTATATGCGTTTTCGGCTTCGAGATATTTGACGACTTCGGGATTCTTTTTATCGCGCATCCAAAAGTAATCGTCTTTCAATTCATAATCGTTAATTTTCGTAACTTTGGTTTCTTTTTTTGCAACAGGTGGTTTCATATCGGTTTGGGCAACAATAACGGTATTGCCGATGACAATGATAATAAATAATCCTAAAACATAAAACAATTCTCTCATTTCGCCAAACTCCTTATAGTAATTTTGAAAATAGTAACATTTTTCTACGCAATTTTTCAGCCGATAGTTTTGTTATCCGCAAACGCGGTGAAAAAGTTGGTGGCGCGGATGAAAATTTTGGGAAGTTGAGATTATATGTTAATTGAAAAACCATTGAAAATTAGACAAGTGCCTTGAAACGCAAACTCTTAAAGTTTAGAGTCGGCAATTTATCGTGTGTACACAAAAGACAAACCTATTGTTTGAACTCTAAACGCTTTCGCAATTATGAAAATTTAGATTACACAGCACTAATTTTGCCGCCGTTCCCGCTATTGTAAAAATCAAGTGTTCGTTAGTTCCGGGCAGACAACCGACAATTTTTAACCTCTCCAGGATTTAATTGCCAGCTAATGTTTCGCATTTTGTTGTTTCACTGATGTGCAACAGCGAATCAAGACAAATCAGCAGCGCGGCGGGAACGATGCTCAAATGAAGTATGCCGGAAGTGATGTGTTTGATTAGTTGGTCTTGATTCGTTCCGGCGACGCGCGTCGCTTCCGCAAATGTTACCAGTTCGACTTCCACGCCGCATATATTGCAATGAGCCGCGTAAATTTGCGAACTGCAATCGAGAAGGCGAACTTGCTGCGGGACAATAACAAAAGGTTTTCTTTTTCCAGCCTTAAAATGTCTTTGGCGAAGTTTTACAGTTACGCCGTTAATTTATTTCTTTTGAAGGCTTTTGCGGGCGGAAAGCGCGAGTTGTCCGGCGCGTGGAAGTGCTTCGACGGCTTTGGCAACCTGCGAGTCGTCTTCGATTAAAACTTGATTTGCCGCCACATTGCCGTAAGCCGTCGTTGCCAGATTGTAGCGCAGACGCAATTTTATAAACGTCTTTTCCTTTTGAATTTCATCTGCGGAAAGTTTCCAATCTTTAATGACAAATTTACCGAAAGCGGCGATAAGTTCGTCAGTAACGGGAAAATCGCTGCGACGAATGCGTTGACCGTAATGAATTTGATTACCGGTTTTATAATCTTCAAAACCTTTAATTCTGCCGTTTGCTAATTCGCTTGAAAAAAAGAACATCGGGTCGAGCAATGAAATTTGGGTTTGATTCAAGTTTTGAGTTTTGACGATTTCATCCGGCGTGATGCCGTCGCCGCCGAAAACTTTTCTGCCGGTAATTGTTTTACTCGCCGAACTATTTTTTTCCTTTTCGGATAAGCTGACTTTATGATTGAAATAATCATAAAGGCTGCCGTTTGAATAATCGCGTTGGATGGAACGTCCCGAAGGCGTGTAGTATTTTGCCGTCGTCAGTGTCAAACCCGAACTATACGGCAGATTGATAACGCTTTGCACCAAACCTTTGCCGAAGGTTTTTTCGCCGATTATCAAAGCGCGGTCATAATCCTGCACCGCGCCCGCGACAATTTCCGATGCCGACGCGCTGCCGTCGTTAACCAAAACGACCAGCGGCATATTTTCCGGTTTATTGCTTTTTGACGTCCAGGTGCGATTGTCTATTTTGAATCGTCCGCGCTGCGTAACAATCGTGCTTCCCGGCGGCAGAAATTTTTCGGCAACTTTGACGGCTTGGTCCAAAATTCCGCCCGGATTGTCGCGCAAATCCAAAATCAGCGAAACCATTCCCTGCTCGTGCAAATCGGTCAACGCAACATTTAGTTCATCCAAAGTCGTATAGTTAAAACCTTTGGACATATCAATATAACCAATGCCTTGCCGGAGCATATAAGCATCCGGAATCGAAGGCTGCGGAACGCGGTTGCGTTTTATTTCGACGGTTTCGATTTTGCGCGTGGCGGCGCGTTCAATCGTCAAACGCGCAACCGTTCCCTTTTTTCCGCGAACTTTGTCGCGCACAAAAGCCGAACTTTTGCCGGAAACATTTTCGCCGTCAACAGCGACAAATTTATCGCCGAAGCGCAAACCGGCGCGAAAAGCCGGCGAATCAGGGAAAACGGAAGTTACAAAAGTGTCATAAACACCATCTTTTTTGTAATTGACGATGGTTGCGCCGATGCCGTAGTATTCGCTTTGCTGGTCGGTCAGCAAATCCTGGTATTCGGCGGAATCAAAATAATTTGAATGCGGGTCGAGCGTGCGGAGCATTGAAGTTATTGAGGATTTTGTCAAATCATTGTAATCAACCTGCTTGCCGCCGACATAATTATCGCGGATAATTTCCAGCGCATCGGAAAAATCCTGAGAAATTTTGTCATTGCCGCCAAGTTCGGAATTTGTCGAAACATTTTGACTTGAGATTCGTGCAGTTGAAGCGGAAAATGAACTGCCGCGCGTGATTTTAAACGGCTCGACTTCAGGCAACTGCGAAACAGTATTTTGTTGTGTTTGCGAAAAGACAAGCAAAACATTAACCGCTAAAAACACGAGCGTAAAAAAAAGATTTCTCATCATAGCCAAAAAAGACCTCAATATGCACAAAGGCAAAATTTTCCCTGTTTTGGAAAAGTCCTGTAAATAATTCGATTGCGGCTTAAATTACAAAAAACATTCGAGCCGCCGAAAAATAATAATTTCTACTTTGAGCGAATGTTACAAAAACACACTGCCAAAACGCAAACCGAAAACAGTGCGCAGCAAAGTAAAATGCAAAATTTCTTTGTGCTTCTTGAAAGATATAATCGCCGGAAATTTCCACCGTTTTCTTTTATTTTTTTTTGATGCTTGATTAAACGCGGTAAATTGAGCGAAACTCTTTATTATGTCCGATGAAAATATAACTAAACAGGAAGAAAAATTTCGGTCAATCATCGAAACAATAGACATTGCCCACACTTTGACCGAACCTGTAATTCATTCAATCGTCAACTTTTTGCGGATTTCCGCCGCTGAAATGAATTCCGATGAAGCGTCGGTGATTATCCGCGACGGCGACGAAGGCGATATGAAATTTTTGGCGGCAACGGGAAAAGTGGCGGAACAAGTTATCAATTTAAAGATTCCGTCCGGCAAGGGCATTGCGGGTTTTGTGTTTTCATCGGGACAACCGGTGGCGATTACCGAAGTCGGCGAAGAAGGCAGTTTTTATGCTGAAGTTGACAAGCAAACCGGCTTTTCAACGCAGACGATTTTAGCCACGCCGCTTCGTTATAACGGCGAGATTATCGGTGTTCTCGAGTATATCAACCGGAAAGGCGAGCCGCCTTTTGAAGCATTCACGCCGGACGAGATGGACAAAGCCGCACTCTTTGCCGAAGCAATTGCCTCGCTCGTTAATACATATGAAGCGGCGGAACTTTTCAGCGGATTAAGTGATAAAATGCTCTCAACCGACGAAGAAGTTAAATTTGATGATGTGCGCGAATGGTTGAAAAATGCCCGCGATACCGCCGAACACAAGGAAATGATTGACCTGGCATTACTTATCAGGGAAATTGCCAGCCGCGGCGATGCCGAACGTCGAATGTGCGTCCAAATTATGGAAGCGATTTTGCAGCACTCGGACAGGACTGCGGAAACAAGTTATTTAAATTTTTGACAAAGTTTATGACGACAGTTACGGGCTACGAAGAAACTGAAAACAGTAGCAGCATTACATATTTCCAACTTGATGAAAGGTGGAAATCGTGTGTCGGAAAAGGTGTCAGCGTAGCGATAATTGATAGTGGAATTGATACCAACCATCCCGACTTAAAGGATAAAGTAAAAGAAAGCGTCGAGGCAAAAAAGGATAAAACGCGGATTATTTTTGAACCGTCGGACGCGGGAGATTCGGCGGGACACGGCACGGCTTGCGCCGGAATAATTTCCGGTATTGCGCCCGAAAGCGAACTCTACAGCATAAAAGTTTTAGGCGCGGGCGGTTTGGGCGACGGGCAGGCGTTTCTTGCCGGTCTTGAATATGCGATTAAAAAACGCTATCGAATTGTCAATCTAAGCCTCGGCACGACCAAGCCGCAATTTTTCGCCCCGCTTCACGATTTGCTTGACCGCGCTTATCAAGCCGGCTGCATTGTCGTCGCCGCCGCCAACAATCTGCCTCAGCCGAGTTTTCCGTCCGTCTTTTCGTCGTCGCTGATTTCCGTCAGCAAGAGCGAAGAAAAAAATCCGCTTAATTTCGGTTTTCGTTACGGCGAAGTAATCGAACTGACCGCGCCCGGCGTGAACATCCGCACGACCTGGACGGGTAACGGCTACAGAAGTTTAACCGGAAACAGTTTTGCCTGCCCGCATATCGTCGGTATCATTGCGCTTTTACTTGAAGAACATCCGCGGCTGACTCCGTTTCAAGTCAAATCCGCGCTGTATGCAATTGCCGAAGAAAATGTCCAAAAAGAAGCAAAAAAAGAAGCAAAAGATGAAACCTGAACTCTTTTGCCGATGAAACCTCTTTGCTTTTTACGGCGTAAAATGATTTCATAATTCTTACTCTTTGCAAGTTTCACGGAGAAAAAATGATTAAAAGAACAATTTATTTGGTCGTCGGCGTTTTGGTTTTGTCGCTACTGACAAACGGCGTTTCCGCCCAAAAATCTACAAACAAATCTGGAGACAAAATGTCGGAAACATTCAAACTTTCACCATTAAAAATCGAGCAGTATTCGCTTGATAACGGTTTACGGGTGGTATTAAATCAGGATAACGCCGCGCCGGTCGTGTCGGTTGCGGTCTATTACGACGTCGGTTCGCGCAACGAACGCGAAGGACGCACCGGCTTTGCACATCTTTTTGAACATATGATGTTTCAAGGTTCGGAAAACGTCAAAAAAGCCGAGCATTTTCAATATGTTTCAAATGCCGGCGGCACGATGAACGGCACGACCAACACCGAACGGACGAATTATTTTGAATCCTTGCCCGCCAATCAATTGCCGCTCGGCTTATGGCTCGAGTCGGACAGAATGCGTTCTTTGGCGGTGACGGAAGAAAATCTGACGAATCAACGCAACGCCGTGCAGGAAGAAAAACGGCTCGGCGAAAATCAACCTTTTGGACAAGTGTTCGACCAACTGATGCCGATGATTTACAAAAACTTTGCCAACGCGCATTCGGTGATTGGTTCGATGGCTGATTTGGATGCGGCAACAGTTAAAGACGTGCAGGACTTTTTCCGTATCAATTATGCGCCGAACAACGCCGTGTTAGTGATTTCGGGCGCGTTCGAGCCGAACGAAGCCAGGGAACTCGTTAAGAAATACTTTGCGACGATTCCGAAACAGCCTAAACCGCCTGCAATTAATGTCAGCGAACCAAAGGAAATCGCCACTAACTACAAACAATTTGAAGATAAACTCGCGCCGTTTCCCGCGTTTATTCTCGGCTGGAAAATTCCGCAGCGTCAAACTCCTGATTTCAACGCACTGACACTTGCCGGTAAATTAATCAGCGAAGGCGAAAGTTCGCGGTTGTATCAAAAACTCGTCAAAGGCGACGAATCCGTTTTGCAGCTCGTCAGTTTTACCGATGAACGCCGCGGTCCGTCGGGTTTTCTAATTTTTGCGATTCCGAAACCGGGCAAGGATTTATCAAAAATCCGCGAAACGATTATGAACGAAATCAAGGATATGGCAACCAATGGTCCGACGGCTGAAGAAATGCAAAAATTGCATAATCAGTTGATTAACGATGCTGTTCGTTCGCGTCAATCTTCGCTTTCACGCGCTCAGTCAATCGCCGAATTTGCGCTTTATGACGGCGACCCGACACTTGTTAATTCCGAACTCGACGAAATGTTAAAGATTATGCCCGCGCAGATAAAAGAAGCAGTCAATAAATATCTGAACACCGAAAACCGAGTTCTGCTCGACATCGTGCCTGCCGGTAAAGGAAGTTGACTGAGTTGACTGAGTTTGCCGAGTTGACTGAGTTGACTGAGTTTGCCGAGTTAAGATTAATTCTTCAGCAATCTTAGTTTTAACTCAGTCAACTCAGTCAACTCAGTCAACTCGGTCAACTTTAACAAGGAGAATGACAATGGGAAAAACAATCAATATAATAATTTTCGCCTTTATAATATCGGCGTTTGGTGTCAGCACATATGCCCAAAAAACTATGAATGAAGATTTTCGCAAAGCCGCGCCCGCGCCGCTTGCACCGAAACAATTTGATGTACCGAAACCGTTTGAAACCGTTCTGCCGAATGGTTTGAAAGTCGTCATTTTTGAAGACAAACGACTGCCGCTCGTCAGCTATCGGCTCGGATTTAAAAACGGAACAATCTACGACCCGAAAGATTCAAACGGTTTGACGTCGGCGTTGACGGCGATGCTCAACGAAGGCACGAAAACGCGCACGAGCAAGCAGCTTGCCGAAGAAATCGAACGGCTCGGCGCAAACATTTCGGCAAGCGCGAACGAAGATACGACGATTGTCGCAGCTTCGGCTTTGTCTTTATACGGTTCGGATATATTGCGCCTGTTGGCGGATGTGGTTTTGAATCCGGCTTTTCCCGAAAACGAACTCGCGCTGTATAAGAAAAATATGCTTGAAAATTTGAAATACCAGCGTTCGCAGCCGTCATTTCTGGCGGACGAGCAAATTTCAAAAGCACTTTACGGAACGCATCCGTATAGTATCGTTTCGCCTTCGGTTGCCGATGTTGAAAAACTCAGTCGGGAAAAGCTGGCGGCGTTTCACGATAAAATGTTCACGGCAAACAACGCGACATTGATTGTCGTCGGCGACGTGAATCGTGAAAATTTGCTCAAGGAAATCAAGGAGAATTTCGGCGGCTGGAAAAAAGGAACAACCGAAGCGATGAAGTTTTCCGCGCCGCCCGTCCGCACGGCGACGGCTTTGACGGTGGTTGACCGTCCCGGCTCGCTGCAATCGAATATCGTGCTGGCAAATCTGGCGATTAATCGTAATGACCCTGATTTCTTTCCCGTTTTGGTGATGAACCAAGTTCTCGGCGCGGGCGCGTCGTCGCGGTTATTTATGAATCTGCGCGAAGCAAAAGGTTATACTTACGGCGCATATTCGCGCTTTGATACGAAACGTCTGGCGGGAAATTTTGAAACGAATGCGGAAGTCAGAACACCTGTTACCGGCGATTCGCTCAAGGAATTTTTCATTGAACTCAACCGTATTCGCAATGATAAAGCGACGGAAAAGGAATTAAAGGATGCGAAAAGTTATCTGACCGGAGTTTTTCCGCTGCGTGCCGAAACGCAGGAAGGCTTGACGAATCTGCTCGTGTCGCAGCAGCTTTACGATTTACCGAACGATTATCTGCAAACTTACCGCGATAAAGTCAATGCCGTTACGCTCGATGATGTCGAGCGCGTGGCGAAAAAATATATTTCGCCGGATAAAATTGCGATTGTGGTTGTCGGCGACGCGGGAGAAATTCTGCCGCAGATAAAAACCTATTCCAAAACAATCGAAGTTTTCGACACGGAAGGCAAAGCGGTTGACGTTTCAAGTTACGGCAAAGCGGCGAGCGGCGCGGCGGCAAATGCGGGCGGCAAATGGAATTTATCATTAGAAGCCCAGGGACAAAAAATTCCCGTAACTTTGATACTCAAACAAGAAGGCGAAAAAGTTACGGGTTCGCTCGAATCAATGCTCGGTAAAGGTGAAATTACAGGCGGAAAAGTCAGCGGCAACAAATTTGTCGGCACGGCAAAAACTGAAATTCAAGGTCAGCCGGTTGATTTGACGATTAACGGCACGATTGACGGCGACACGATGAAAGGCGTGATAAATTCAGGAATTCCAAATTTTCCGCCGCTTCCTTTTGAAGGCAAACGCGAAGGCGCAAGTCAACCGATGACGAAAACCGATGAGAAAACTCCAATGGCGATGAAAGGCAGCATCGCGGGCAAATGGAAAATCGAAACCAACGCGCAAGGACAAGCTGTTACCCTCAATGTTGATTTCAAACAAGACGGCGATAAACTAAGCGGCACGGTTTCTTCCGATGTCGGCGGCGGAACTGTCAAAGACGGAAACATCGTCGGCAAAAAAGTTAAAGCGACACTTTTGATTGATTTTCAAGGGCAACCGCTCGAAGTTTTGCTCAACGGCGATTTGGACGGCGACGGCAAAATGAAAGGAACGCTTTCGCCAAAAATTGACGGAATCGGCGATTTATCTTTTACGGGAACGAAGGTCAATTAAACACGGAACTTTCAAATAATAAATGGAGTGTAAGTTATCAACTTGCACTCCATTTATTATTTACTCGACGAAATCAGTAAGTAATACAGAAACATATAAGGACAGCAGGTTTTCATTCGGAATAGATGACAGATAATAACTGATAGATAAAAGATAAAGCCAAAATCTATCAGTTATTATCTGTCATCTATCAGCTATTCCGAAATATACCATCCTGATTTGTTTTCGTAGAACATATTCTTCTCTATTTGTTTTGTAGATCTTTCCTAATAAATTTTACGACATTTTTAATTTCCTCATCGCTCAATTTATTTTTGAAGGCGGGCATTCCTTCGTCTATAATTCCCTCTTTTATATGTCCGAAAATTTCTTCGTCATCATCTTTTTTGATGTTTTCAGAAGTCAAATTATCGGCTTTCAGTGTTTTACCTTCAATCACGACCTTACCGCCCGTGCCGTCCTCTTTATGACATTTGGCGCAATTATCCAGATAGATTTTCTTTGCCGACGCCATTTCATCTAATGTTGCCGTCGGTTGAATATTGGTCGGTGCATTGGTTGGCGCATTGGCAGCCGTATTATTTGTGTTCGTCATTTTATTTTCCGCACAGGCAAAAATGAAAAGCGTAACTACCATTAGAATTAAGCCGATTTTCAAAAATTTCATTATTATCTCCTCAAAAAGGTTTGCTTCAGGAACGCTGGAAGTTTAACTTATAAAATAAAACATTTGCAAAGGATTTACGAAAATGAATGATGAATTGCGACAAAATCTGCTGGCAATGAGTTCCGAAGACGTGCGGGTTCGTGAAAAATTAGCTGAAACAGGTGAACTTTTTAACGGTTATTGTCCGAAAATGGAAAAAGTGCATCTCAAAAACGCCGCCGAACTTGAAAAGATGATTACGGAAAACGGATGGCTCGGCAAATCTTTAGTTGGCAAAGACGGCGCGGAAGCCGCCTGGCTGATTGTCCAACACGCGATTTCACTACCGGATTTTCAACGCAAATGTTTGAAGTTGATTGAAAAAGCCGTTGCGGAAAACGAAGCCGAACCGTTTCAAGCGGCATATCTGCACGACAGGATTTGTTTTTTTGAAAACCGTCCGCAAAAATACGGCACACAAAGCGATTGGAATGAAACCGGCAAAATGGAAGTTTGGGAACTCGAAGATAAAGAAAAAGTCAATGAATATCGCGCTGAGGTTGGTTTGAAACCTTTGAAAAGTTTTGTTTGGGAAAATACGGAAACAAGAGAAAACAAACCGGATGATTTTGAGAAAAGAACGACTGAATATGAAAATTGGCTAAGAAAAGTCGGCTGGCGATAGCAGTTAAATGAAGCCTGTGCGTAATTCAAAAAGTCATTTTCAGCCGGATAGCCGATAGCTTATTAGTTGTCAGCTATGAGCTATGTTTGACGCATTCTAAAAGGTCTGTTCAATAAGCGCGTCCAAAAGATATAAGTTATTGAAGAAACAGACATTTAATTGCGCACACCCTTCAATTAAGTAAGTAAATTGACAGGGATGACAGGATAAATAGGGATAAAAAATTTCTTTTGTTTTAATATCCTTGTTAATCCTGTTATCCCTGTCAATTTCTTTCGGATTAAATCATTGGCGTTAAAATAATCTGCACACGACGATTTTTGGCACGATTGGCATTGGTCGAATTTGGCGCAACCGGCAAAGCCGCGCCGTAACCTTTGGCTTCGATGCGATTTTCAGCCGCGCCGAGCGATTTGATTTTATCGGCGATTGCTTGAGCGCGTTCCTGCGTCAAAGTCTGCAATTCGTCGGACGTTCCGTTGTTGTCGGTGTGCGCTTCGATTATTACTTTGTAGTCAGTGCTGTTTGCCAATACTTCGCTCAAAGAACTGATATTTGTTTCGCCGTTCGGCGCAAGAGTGGAAACGCGGGTTCCCGTCCAATAATTTTCCGGCAAAACCAAAACTATGCCGCGTTCAGTTTGCGAAACCATTCCAAATTTTTTCAAAGACTGCATCAAAACCGGAACATTCGCTTGAAAACGAGTAACTTTTTGCTCCTTCTCGCGTTGTTCCTGCATTGCCTGATTCTGACCTTCGAGGTTGGCAAGTTTAACCTTTGCGGCTTCCGTCTCGGTTTGTAATTTATTTATTTGGTCGCGCAACTCTTTGACTTGACTTGAATAATTTTGCGCGTCGCGTTCGGCAAGTTCGCGGTTGCGGGTTTCGCGGGCAAGTTCCGCCTTTAAATCCGCAATCTGATTTTGCGCGTCCACATATTTTTCTTCCTGTTCGCGCAAATCGGTATCTTGACGCGATTTCACGTTGCGTTGTTCGCGGGCTTCCTTGCGAACGGCGGCTGTCGTTTCGGCTTTGACCGCCGCGCCGATTGCCCTTCGTGCCGTTATATCAACATCTTCTTCAGCGCGTCCGGCTTTCCAGGCGTTTTCCGCGTTTTGATAAAGCATTTGAGCTTGTTGAAACTCTTCGGCGGCATCGCGCTGCGCTCCGGCGTATTTTGCCAATGAAATCGCTTGATTTGCCTGCAAAATTGTCGAAGGCGTTTTGGAATAATCAATTGCGGCAATTTCCGGCGTTCGCGCGTCGCTGAAATAATCACTCGAATTTCCGAAGTACTGAATCGCCGCGGTTGTTGCCAAAGTTCTGCCGCTTTTTGCATACGGGTTTAAGTTTTCCAGCATCACGGCGCGACTCGGACGGCGCACGAGAAAATGCGGTTCAGCCGTTATTATTAAAGCGAAGATTTGAAGCGGCGTAGTTACGGCAATTGTTGAATCAAAATCAAAAAAACCGCGCCGTTTGATTTCGCCGAGATTATCAACTTGTCCGTCGGGCGAAATCGCCCACAGCACATAAGTCGCATAACCCGCGCCGAGTTCAAACGGACGCGGCATTTTCGATACGGAAAGTTCGATTTCCGTGCCGTTCTTTTTGGTGCGCTGAATTTTCGCATCGCCTTTCATACGCGGAAACCGTGTCGTGCCGCGAAATTGAAGATAGACGGTTTCATCAATCGGATATGTAACCGCCGTTGTTTGGCGCGGCACGTCAATTTGAGCAAAAACTGTTGCGGTTAACAGCAAGAATATAGAAAATAACGATATATATTTTAGATTTTTCATTTTTTTCTCCGGGAAGGCTTTTCATTTAAAAAGATGCTGCAAATCTTTTTGACGTTGCAAATCTTACCATATAAAAGAAAATTTGCGATAATTTTGGACATTGCCGTTGAATTTGAAGTATATTCAAAGGTTTAGTTTGCAATGCAAGATTTTCGCCGTTTATTAAAATATCTGCGCCCGCATCTTTCCACTTTTGTCTTAGCGACGATTGCGATGATTTTTGCCGCGCTTTTTGAAACCGCCGTCGGCGCATTGATTGTCCCGATTTTCGGACAAGCCTTCGATACGGCAAAAAATACGCCAACGCTTTTCGGTTTGGAAAAATTTATTCCCGAAAATGATTGGTTTGGAGCGTGGGGCGCGATTTCCTTAATGCTCCTGATATTTACGGTCGGCGGCGGCATTGCCGAGTACTTTTCTTCATATTTGATGGCAAAAATCGGGCAATCCGCCGTTTTGCAGCTTCGGCGCGAACTCTACGAACATCTTTTAGCACAATCGGCAAATTTTTTCCAAAAACATCGCACAAACTTTTTAGTTTCAAGGCTGGTAACCAGTGCGGCGGCGATTGAATTGGCTGTTTCGTCAAACTTGCGCGACGTTTTTCGTGAAAGTGTGATGCTGGTTTTCTTTCTCAGCGCGGCTTTTTATTTTAATTGGCGTTTGATGCTCGGCGCATTGATAATCGCGCCGATTATCGGTGCTTTAACTTCAAAATTCAGTAAATCCTTGCGGAAACTTGCCGAAGAATCTTTTGAAGGCAATAAACTTTTAAATGATACGGCGCAGGAAACGCTCGCAAATTATCCGATTGTTCAGGCATACCGGGCGGAAGAACGGGAAAAATCTCGTTTTGCCAATGTCGCTGAAATTATCGCCCGCGCCAATTTGCGCTCAGGCAAAATCGCCGCGCTTTCTCCGCCGATAATTAGTTTAATCGGCGT
Organism: Pyrinomonadaceae bacterium; assembly: GCA_050998795.1. Lineage (GTDB taxonomy): Bacteria > Acidobacteriota > Blastocatellia > Pyrinomonadales > Pyrinomonadaceae. The sequence continues at coordinate 14,188 of JBPCPU010000076.1, read as the reverse complement.
TATTGCCGTCGTTACACTTCTTTTTTTCGGTTTGCGCGAGATAAATACAGGCAGAATGGAAGCCGCGCAGTTTTTCACATTTTTGTTTTTCCTTTTTCGCAGTTACGACCCGATGCGAAAAATTTCGCGGCAGCATAACGAAATTACCAAAGCCTTTGCCGCCGCGCGGGATGTTTGGGATGTGTTGGACGAAAACGACGCTTTGCCCGAAAAACAGGATGCCGTCGAACTCGAACCATTGCAGGACAAAATTGCACTGAAAAATGTTTCTTTCAACTATTTGAACGAAGGTAAAATCGTTGTCAAAAATTTTAATTTGGAAATTCCGAAAGGCACGATGGTCGCGCTTGTCGGCGAAAGCGGCGGCGGAAAATCGAGTTTGATAAAGTTAATTCAAAGACTTTATGACCCGACCGAAGGCGCAATTTTTTGGGACGAAACCGATTTGCACGATGCGAAAATTTTGAGTTTAAAAAAACAAATCGCGCTCGTTACGCAGGAAACCGTGCTTTTTAACGACACGATTCGCTACAACATTTCTTACGGCAACCCGGACGCAAGCCGGGAAGAAATCCGCGAAGCGGCACGCATCGCTTTTGCCGACGATTTTATTCTGGAATTACCGAAAGGTTACGACACATTCGTCGGCGAACGCGGAATTTTTCTTTCCGGCGGTCAACGTCAGCGCATTGCGATTGCCCGCGCCGTTCTCGTCAACGCGCCGGTTTTAATCCTGGACGAAGCAACATCCGCGCTCGATGCCGAATCGGAAAATCTGGTGCAAAAAGCTCTGGCGAATCTGATGCAAAACAAAACTTCAATCGTCATCGCGCATCGTCTTTCAACCGTTCGTAAAGCCGATAAAATCGTCGTCATGGAACGCGGAAAAATTATCGAAACCGGAACGCACAACGAACTTTTAGAACATAATGGAATTTATCGCAGACTGTATGAGTTACAATTTGCCGAAGAGGAAACCGTTTCTACAAAAGTCTAATAAACGTGATAAAATTTAAGCAATAAGGAGATTTAACGAAATGACACCGAGCGAAATTATCAGCGAAATTCAAAAATTACCGTTAATTAAACGAAAAGAAGTTTTATACTCTCTTTCAAAAAATCTAAATGAAACTGAAACGGAAGATTTAAAATTACAAGAGGCTTTACTCACTGACGGACTTATTCGGGAAATAAAACCGTTGCATCGCAGAAAAATCGGTGATTTCAAGCCCGTCAGAATCAAGGGTAAACCGCTTTCAGAAACAATTATTGAGGAACGACGTTGATTGATTATTACTTCTTTGACAGCAGCGCAACTGTTAAAAATTACGTGCAGGAGATTGGCACAAATTGGGTAAAGTCTATTTTCAACTCAGTTTCATCAAACGTAATTTATGCCGTATCAATTGCGGAAGTCGAGGTTATTTCCGCATTTGTTCGCCGGAAAAAAGGTAAAACTTTGAGCGTCAATGATGCAAACACAGCCTCGCAACAATTTAAATTTGATTTTGCAAACGACTTTCGTGTGATTCAAGTTGAACCGATATTGCTAAGACAGGCTATTTATTTGGCTGAAAAATATGCTTTGCGTGGTTACGATGCCGTTCAACTTTCCGGCGCAATCGAAGTTTTTAATAAAATATCTTCTCTTAAATTTGGCGCGTTTATTTTCGTTTCTGCCGATAATGACCTAAACACAGCCGCTCAAGCCGAAGGTTTGACGGTTGAAAATCCAAATAATTATCCATAAAAATTATGAAATCAATGACCGGATTCGGACGCGGCGCAGTTTCTGGGGAAAATTTTGCCGTTTCCGTCGAAATAAAAACAGTAAATAATCGTTATTTAGACTTGAATTTGCGGCTTCCGAATGAGCTGCAATCGCTCGAAGCAAATCTCAAGCGTTTAATCTCAACTCGTCTTTCGCGTGGTCGGATAGATGTTTTTATCAACTTTGAACGGACAAGCGATGTCGCTTATGAGTTAAATCGTCCTTTAATTGCGGGATATTTGACGGCGTTAAAACAAATGCAGGAAGAATTTTCGCTGACAGGTGAACCGGATATGAATTATATCGCGCGATTGCCGAATGCTTTGCAGACAAAAGCCGAAGATGTTCACGCGGATTTTACCGAAGGAATTGAAAATGCTTGCTCGATTGCTTTGGACGAACTCGAAAAGATGCGCGAAATCGAAGGCAAATCATTGGAAGATGAATTAAACTTTCGTCTTCGGGCAATTGAAAATCATCTTCCCCAAATCGAAGCGGAAAGTGAAAATGTCGCAGAAGAATATCGGCAGCGGCTGACAAAACGCATTGAAAAATTACTTTCAAAGAGCGAATCGGAAATCGAACTCGACGGGGCGCGGCTTGCTCAGGAAGTAGCGTATTTAGCCGACCGAAGCGACATTTCCGAAGAAATTACGCGGCTCAAAAGCCACATCGAACAATTTCGCGCAATTATGAAAGAGGATAAAGAAGTCGGGAAACGGCTTGATTTTCTGACTCAGGAACTAAACCGGGAAGCGAATACAATCGCGTCAAAAACGAATAATTTAACCGTCAAAGAAGCCGCTTTGGAGATAAAAAGCGAGATTGAGAAAATCCGTGAGCAGGTGCAAAATATTGAATAGACAGCCTTCTTAAATTAATTTAAGCCGGTTGTTTAATTTCCCTTGTTAGAAGATACACATTCTCACGCAATTCAGTAACAATTGCTTTTGTGCTGAAAATAACCGACCGATTCTCTGCAATTTGTGACTCGAGGCGGTCAAATTGGGCGTAATTCTTAACCAATCCCTGGCGAATAGCTTCAAATTGACCATCCATAAACTTTTTCATTTCAGTTTGTTCGCTTTCTATTTTTTCAACTCTCTTATCCAAAATTTCAACTCTCTTATCCAAACTGTCGAAGCGATTAGTAAAATCACTTCGCATTTCACCGATGGCTTTAAGAATTTTGTCGAGGTTTTCTTTGGTCTCCATTTCCGCCGTAGATTTTTCGTGTAAATTATTTTGGTCGCTCATAACATTTCTCTAGTTGAGCATATTAGCATATTTTAGTTTTCTATTCTTAGTTTTTTGTTATTTCTTCATTCATCATAAAACTCAGCAGACGTATAATCGTATCGCGCATCTCGCGCCGGTCAACGATCATATCTACCATTCCGTGTTCGAGCAAAAATTCAGAACGCTGAAAACCTTTCGGCAGTTTTTGGCGAATCGTTTGTTCAATTACGCGCGGTCCCGCAAAACCGATTAACGCTTTCGGTTCGGCGATAATCACGTCGCCGAGCATCGCAAAACTCGCTGTAACGCCGCCGGTTGTCGGGTCGGTCAGCACGGAAATAAACGGCAGACGCGCATCGTGCATTTGGGCAAGCGCAACGGAGATTTTCGCCATTTGCATCAAACTCAAAGTTCCCTCCTGCATCCGCGCACCGCCCGAAGCCGCGAAAATCACCACTGCGCCGCGTGTTTTTATCGGTCCTTCAATCAAGCGCGTAATTTTTTCGCCGACTGCCGAACCCATCGAACCGCCGATAAAATCCATCGCCATCGCGCCCGCATAAACGGGATGTTCCCCGACTTTTCCTTTGCCGGAAACAATCGCTTCGGGAAGCCCGGATGATTGTTTCGCCTGTTCGATGCGTTCTTTATACGGTTTTGTATCAACAAATTCAAGCGGGTCGGCACTGGTTATTTCTTCGTCGAGTTTTTCATATTCGCCGCCGTCAAACAGCGTGTCAAGACGGCTTCGCGCACCAAACCGAAAATGATAACCGCAATGTGTGCAAACCTGCAAAGATTCTTTTAATTCGCGTTTATAAAGCGGATTTTCACATTCGAGACACTTGACGAAAATACCTTCCGTTTTTACCTTTCGCTCTACATCCGCCGTTTGTTCTTCTATTTTGGGTTTGTTTCGACTAAACCAGGACATAATTAATTTTTGATTAGCTTTTGCAAATTCTTTAACTGCTAAGGTTATCACAAGGCGGAAAATAATATAAAGCGAGGTGCTGTTTCGGTGAAATCAGCTTGTTCCTGTTATTCTTTAAATGTTAAATTCAGATGGTTCTGTAATAAATAAAGATTTTGAGGTTAAAAATCAGATTATGAAAAACTCCCTTCTACTGTTTGCGTTTTTTTTATTATTTTGCGTATCAAATGCTTATTCAGCCGTAAAAACCTGGGATGGCGGCGGCGCGGATGCCAATTGGACAACGGCGGCAAATTGGGTTGGCGATGTCGCGCCTGTCGTGAATGATGATTTAGTTTTCCCCGCCAATGCAACGCAATTTACGACCAACAACAATTTTTCTCTATTGACTATTTATCGCTCAATCACATTTGATGGCGGCAATTACACTATCGGCGGAAACGCTTTGCGTTTAACAAATGGTTTGACGGCAAATGACGGAACACACGCCATAAATACGATAGTAAATTTGGGCGCACCGCAAACTTTTTCTGCCACGCAAAGCTCTTTCGTTACAATTGCCGTTCTCTCGGTCGGAAGTTTCCCGTTGACTTTTGCCGGCGACGGAATTTTCGGCATTATTTTAATTACCGGTTCAGGCAGCTTAACCAAAAACGGCACGGGAATAACTTTTTTAACTACGGCGAGCGGCTTTAACGGTTCGATAATACTCAACAACGGGATCTTTATTGTTGATGCAATCATTCCAAACAGTACTGTTACGGTAAATGCCCCGGTTATCGGCATAAATGGATTTGGCGCACTTGCCGGAACAGGAACAGTCGGAACAACCAATATCAATTCCGGCGCAATCACTTCGGGAACTTTGACCTCGATAACCGGAGTTTTAACCGTTCAAGGAAATCTTAGCCTCAACCCAACCAGTTTTGTATTTATAAAAATTGGAGGCACTATGCCCGGAAGTAGCGGATATGACCAGATAAAAGTTAATGGCACGGTCAATCTGAACGGAGCGTTACTTGAACTGGTTCCGCTGGAAGATTTTCGTCCCGCAATCGGTAATTCCTTGACAATTATCAACAACGACGGAACTGACGCAGTGGTCGGAACTTTTGCCGATTTGCCTGAAGGCGCAACTTTCAGTTCATCTTTCGGTCTGGCATTTCGCATTACATACCGCGGCGGCGACGGCAATGATGTTGTTGTTACGCGCGCCAGCCGCGCCAATTTCGATTTTGACGGCGACGGTAAATCCGATATTTCAGTTTATCGCCCGTCAAACGGCACCTGGTATGAAAATTTAAGCAGCAACGGAAGTTTTGCCGGACAACAATTCGGCGCAAGCGAAGACAAAATCGTTCCCGCCGATTACGACGGCGACAACAAAACAGATATTGCCGTTTTCCGTCCTTCAAACGGAACCTGGTATATTACGCGCAGTTCCAACAATACTTTTTACGGCGTGCAATTCGGCGCAAGCGATGATATTCCCGTGCCGAACGATTACGACGGCGACGGACGCGCCGACATTGCGGTTTTTCGACCTTCAAACGGCACTTGGTATCAAATGAGAAGTTTCGGCAATCAATTTTTCGCACAGCAATTCGGGCAAAACGGCGATAAACCTCTGATTGGTGACTTTGACGGCGACGGCATCGGCGATTTAGCAGTTTTTAGAGCCGGAATTTGGTATTTGTTGGAAAGCGCAGTCAATTCTTTTCGCGGCATTCAATTCGGATTCAACACGGATATTCCGACTCCGGTTGACTTTGACGGCGACGGCAAAACCGACATCGCTGTTTTCCGTCCGTCAAACGGTTTTTGGTATCGCTTAAACAGCGGCGATAACAATTCATTTACGGCGGTTCAATTCGGCGTTGCCGAAGATAAACCCGTTGCGGCTGATTACGACGGCGACGGCAAAGCCGATATTGCCGTCTTCAGACCAAGCAACGGCGTTTGGTATCTATTGCGCTCAACGGCGGGATTTATCGGCGTAAGTTTTGGTCAAAGCGACGATAAACCCGTGCCGAATGCTTTTGTGCGGTAAAAGATTCCAGATTCCAAATTTCAAAAAGAAAATAACCGTGTTGCCGTTTGTGTCAATCAAAAGTTAAGGAAAGGAATTGACAGGGCTGACAGGATTAACCGGGATATTAAAACAAAGTAAAAGCATTACTTTTCGTTCACTACCCGTTATTTTTTCAGATTATTTTTTTGCTCATTTTTCTACGCAGCAAATCTAATGCAAATTGACTTGCCCGCCAGCGAATCAAATATCTGTCGCCGGGCAGATTTATTTTTATTGATTTCACTTCCGCTTTATCGGCATAACCGACAAATACTAAACCGACGGGTTTTTCCGTTGTTCCGCCGTTTGGTCCGGCAATGCCGGTTACAGAAATCGCAAAATCGGTTTTTGCTCTTTCACGCATTCCTTTTGCCATCGCTTCCGCAACTTCCGCGCTAACCGCGCCGTGTTTTTCTATCAATTCACGCGGAACATCGAGAGTTCTGATTTTCGCTTCGTTTGAATAAGCAATTACGCCTTCGATGAAATAAGCGGAAGAACCCGCAACATCCGTCAATCTTTCGCCAATCAAACCGCCCGTGCAGCTTTCCGCAACGGATAAAGTTTTTCTATTTTCGGTTAAAAGTTTCCCAACGACTTCTTCCATTGTTTCATCGTTCATCGAAAATACGGCGATGCCGAGTTTTTCGATGATTTTTGCGGCAAGTTCTTCATTCAAGGAATCGGCTTCGGCTTCAGCACTGCACTGCGCGGTCAGATGAATTTCAAGTTCGCTTCGATTAAACAACGTCGAGGTTTGCGGATTTTTATACTGCGTGTAAATCGGCGCAATCAGTTCATCAGCCGCTGATTCGCCCATTCCCGTAACGCGCAAAACCTTGCGTTTGACAAAAATTTCGCCCGCTTTTTCGCGCAATTTCGGCAAAACGTGCGTTTCAAACATCGGTTTTAATTCGCGCGGCGGACCCGGCAAAATAATAAAAAATTTTCCGGCGATTTCAACTGACATTCCAACCGCCGAGCCATTGGGATTTGGTAAAACTTCCGCGCCTTCGATAATGTATGCCTGCCGTTTGTTTATTTCGGGCATTTCGCGTCCCCAACGGCGGAATCTTTCTATCAGGTCAACGGCGAGTTCTTCTTGAAAAACAAGCTCGCGCCCGACGGCTTCGGCGGAAACTTTGCGTGTAATATCATCTTCAGTCGGACCTAAACCGCCCGTCGAAATTACAATATCCGAACGCTTGAGCGCGTCTTTAATCGTTTCTTCAAGCCGCAGTTCGTCGTCGCCGACAATCGTTTTGAGTTTCACCTCAATCCCGATTTCGTTAAGTTTTTTAGTCAGCCAAAGACTGTTTGTGTCCGTTTTTGTTGGAGTTAAAAGTTCCGAACCGATGGCGATGATTTCAGCACAAAGCATAGAATTAAATTACGAATTACGAATTTCAAATTACGAATTAACAGAATCTTTCTGACATTCGTAATTGGTAATTTGAAATTCGTAATTGGTTCACTTGCGGTCGTAGATGTCGTACAGAACTTCGGAAATCGGCTTGCGATTGGCGAAAAGGTCGTCCTTCGATTTACTTTGTTTTTCTTTCTGATTAGGTTCGCCGTTATTGTTCGTATCCAGAAATGATTTGCCGTTTTGGGCTGTATATTCCGTCGGTTCGTTTGAATTGTTCGGCAAAACTACACTGTTGCCGTTTTTTTCCGCAATTTCCTTGCGTTTCTTTTGCTCGAGCGTGGCTTCGCGTTTTTTCCGATTGAGTTCTTTAAGTTCGACACGACTGTTTTCCAGAAGTGTTTTGCCGCGATTGCGCCGCGCCCGTTCAAGTGCGCGGATAGCGGCGGAAGTTTGCGGTGCTTCGGCAGGTTCGCGTTCAATTTTACGCAAAACCTTAACGTAATTTCTTAATTCGGGCGTAGGATAAACGTATGTGGATTCGGCGGCATTTTCGTTTTCGATAATATACGAAAGATGATTAACGGCGGATTTATGGTCGCCGATTTTGTTATACAACGCGCCGAGCGTGAAATAAACCAGCGGCGGCGCACCGTTTATCATCTGTAAAATCCGTTCACCGCGCCCGATAACTTCCTGCATCTCAAAACCGAACCAATTTCGTTCATCATCGCGCAAAACCTCGTTTGCCGCCAGATAAAACTCGAAAATTTCGCGCGTTTCGTTGCGTGAAGGCTGAGAAAAAGTTTTCCACAAAAAATAGGCAAAAATACCGAAGAAAAATACTACAAACATTGGGAAACCCGCGACCAGAAGCATTGTCGCAATCAAACCGAAAGCCAACACATACTGCGTGTTTTCCTTCAGAGAATCAGGATTTTTTTTTTGAAGTTTATCGCTCACGTTTTATTTTTGAGCGCGGACGTCTTTAATCCGCAAAATTTAAAGAGGTCAAATTTTATTTTATCGTCGTTACCAAAGCTGTCGTTATCGTAAGTTTTATACAATTCGCGCTTCGCCAAAAACTTATTCTGATTCAAATCTTATAATTTATTAGAATCTTCTTTCTTCACTGCGTTTTCCTCACCTGTTTTCTTTGTCGTTGTTTTCTTATTTGTGCTTTTTGTCTTACTTTCGGTTTTCTTCGGCGGAGTTTTCGTGTGTGTGCCGTTTTCTTCCGCTTTATGTTCCTTCGGACGTTTGGCTTTTTTATCGTCATCTTCAAGTTTCAAGCCGAATTCCGCCATCACATCCATTACTTTACCGAAAATTTCGTATGGCGAATTCAAAATAAACGAAAATGTTTCGCTCAAAGCTATCGCCTCGAGTTCAAGCAACGAAGCAATTTTCTTTTCCAGCGGCAATTCTTCAAACTGTTTCCGGTATTCTTCGGTTTTTTCTTCCGCTTCCGGCTTATTTTCTTCGTTTTTCTGAGTAATCATAATGACAATTTCTCCTGCTTTTTCAAGTTTTACCTGACACGAAAGGCGTTCGCCTCCTTTAAGTCTTTGCTCGCCTAATTGTTTGGTTTCCGCAGATGTCGGCGCGGATAAAAATTCTTTTCCGTGCGTTATCTTCATCGCGCACGAATCGCATTCGCCGCGTCTTTCGCATTCCGCCTGAACATCAATGCCCAAACGCCGCGCCGCGTCAAATAAATAACTGCCGACGGCAACTACGCCGCTTCTGTTTTCTTTGCCTTCAAATTTAAGTTTAACTTCTGCCATAAAATTTTAATAACCGGGAGCGCGGGCATCTTGCCCGCAAATGTCGCTTGCGACATCAACTGTTTCGATAAATATTGTTCACGCTAACGCACTCAATGCGGGCAGGATGCCCGCGCTCCGACATCAATGTCCGACAACTGATTTTACCCGCACTCGCGGTTGTGCGCCCGAAGCCGCCGTTTCCGAGTCTTTCTTTTGACACTCTTCACACAATCCCAAAATTCTCAAAGAATGATGCGTCGGCTTAAAACCGAACTTATCCGCCATTTCATCCTGCAATGCTTCGATTTCCGCCGAGAAAAATTCAATAACCTGACCACATTCGGTGCAAATCATATGGTCGTGGTGCGCGTGTTCGTAATGATGTTCGTAATAAGTTTTCCCGTCGCCAAATCGGACTTCACGCGCCAAACCCGCTTCGGTAAGAAGTTTCAAAGTGCGATAAACCGTTGTATGTCCGACACTTGCGTCTTCTTTATGGACGAGCCAGTATAAATCTTCGCTCGAGAGATGTTCTTCGGTTCGCAGGAAAATTTCTAAAATCAAATCTCTCTGCTCGGTTCGCCGCAAACCCTTTTTTTGAATATGCTCCAAAAAAATCTGCTTTTCCTTTTGAAATTCTATTTTCTCGTCTGCCATATCTAAAATATACAAATTTTCGCTTGTTTTGTATATCGGCGGAGTTGACGTGGGGCGAAACCGAATACGGACAACGTGGAATTAACCACGCAAGTTTTAAAAGAATAGCTGCCCGCGCCTCGCGTCCAATGACTTGTTAGCCGTCTTTTCAGCTACTCTTGTTTTCCTCTACAAAACAAAACTTCAATGATTTGTTTGTCGGATAAGTGAACTACACAAAAATTCTTATAGCCTCTCATTCAGTTTCTCGACACCGTGCTTGAAAGTAATCAGCAAAAGGCGTGAGTTTCCTCGCGCCTTTTACGATTAGCTTTGTATCAACAATCAATTCAGCAAATCAATTGGATTGATTCTCTCGCCTTTTTCACTTGCTTCATGTATTTCTTCGTTAGTCCCAACGTAAAACTGTCCAAAAACAACGAATCCGTTGCCGTCATCACGATAGGATTTCCCGGATGAAGGACAGCAAACATGAACTTTAGATTCTATATTTCTCTTGGCATCTAGATCTCGGTCATCGAACAAGTAAGGAATCTGAATCAGTTTCCCATTTTCTTTATAAAAATATTTGTCGGGACTATGCCATCCGGTATTGAGAGAAAACTGAGTTTTTAGAATGCCGTTCGGCGGTATTTCATAAACTCTTTTTCCTTGCTCGTATTTCACAGGTTCGCCATTTTTCTGGTCGTAAAAGATATAAACAGCTCCCCTGTAGCTTTCCGGCAAAATGAATATTTCATCGTCACCGATTTCGGTTTTCCACACATAGACACCGGTTGCAAGCAAAAGGGCAATAAACATCAATCCTATTATTTTCATTTGATTACTCCTCATAGCTAAAATTGAGCTTGCACTCTTTTGTTCCATTCATCAACCGTATAGGTTTTTCCATCTTGAATAACGGCGGTAAAGTTTCCTTTTTTGTCGAATCTTACTTGGAAATCAACTTTGAACAGATTTTGTTGATTGTCGCCGTATAAGTCGCTCACTCCGCCTTCTTCAAGTTTTGCGCCCAAAAACAATTTTGTTTTGCCGGATTGGTCAACAATAAAGGCTTCCGTGCTTGGGAATTTGTCGCCTGTAAAAGTTCCCGCAACAAACAGCTTGCCAGTACCGTCTTTATTGATAGATTCGGAAATTCCGATAGTAGCGTGGACATCCAAATCGGGAGTTGCAAAGCCGGGAGTTATCGGGTCTTTTCCCCAGTAATGAAGCGACACGACTTTACTGCGATTGGATGTTTCCACATTGCCAAAATCAACGCCCGGAGTTCCCGTCCCATCAGTTCCTCCAATTCCTCCCACGCCATAGAACTTCGTCGGGTCGCTTCGAATAAAAGAATTTGTAATCTGTCCTTTGTCATAATCAAGCGTAAAATTCAACCGAACTCTTGACGAAGCTATATCAGGGTTAGTTTCTAAAGAAGGTGTGCGTCCGTCTCCTCTAAAAGTTCCACCCGGACCTACCATAGATGTGTAGATAAATGAACGAATATAAAACGTCCACGGGAATTCTCCCGTTACATCAACCATCAAAATCGGATTGTTCCGGGCATACACATATAGATTCCAATGTTGAGGGTCTACCATCCGCGCTTTCGTCATTTTTGCGGGGTCAGGTGAGTTAAAACGTCCTAAATTGGGATTTTGGTAACGCGCTTTAGCGTAATTCAGTTCAGTTTCATTATCCTTTTCATACGAGGTGAATTTTTGACGAACTTCGTCTGCCGTGTAACCCAAGCCGTTTGTTCTCTGCGCCGTGAATGTTTCCTCGCCGAAAGGCAGAAAATCTCGCCTTGAAGTTACGCCGCCGTTGGCATCGGTTGTGATGCGCGGGCTTCCAAGATGGTCGCTTGTCAAATAACTTACCTTTGCTTCCGATGACGGCGCAACCGTTGTCGCATATTCCGCTACCATTTTACCAGATGCGTCATAAACAAACAGAGTTGTTTCCTGCGTCGAGAAGATATACTTCTTCACTCGCTTGCCGTCGCCGTCATAATAGTATTGCCCGACGACGACATTATTAACATCTCTGACTTCTTTCTGTTTATTTTCTGCGTCATAAACAAATGTTCGACCTTCGGCATCGGTGATAACATTTCCCGCCAAATCGTAGGTGTAGCCTTGTCCTGTGGTGAAACGATTATTTGCCGCGTCAATTGTCGGATTGCATTGATTAGCCGGACAACTGCCCAATGTCGTCGTGTTCGCCGTGTCAAAGTTTCTGTTTCCGTAACGGTCATAGAGAAATGTCTGTTTCCAAGTTTGACTGCTAATAGTTTCGGCGGCGGACTTCAAACGATTGAGCGAATCGTATGTGTAATTCTGCGTAGCAACGAAACCTTGATTTGCGCCGACTGTCGGAACTGTAATTTGTTGGCTCAAAACATTGCCGTTATTCTGCGTCGTGCCGTAATCAAAGTTCAACTTTAATTTGTCAAATCCGTTCTGAACTGTTCCCAAAGCTATTTTTGGTAGTTGCTTTCAGCGTCAAATAATATCTAAAAACCATTTACCTTTCTCAAAAATCCAATGTTCAGCAATTGTTTCGCAAAACCATTGTTGTTTTTCTTCTGCCCATAAACATCTCTCTAGAGTTAAAATAGCTTTTTTATTTGCACGTTCTATATCCTTGATATTCATTTTCATCCTTACTCCTTTAAATCCTTCTAAGCCCTTTACGTAGCCTTTTTTATCATTATCGTTTTTTTCTCGAAAATTTTTCGATGTCATAGCCCACATTTTCTCATAACGTCCCTTAGAGAAATTTTCGTAGAATAGATCTACTCTATTCCTAAGCGAAGAATCTGGTTTTGTCTGTGCCGTTATATTTATTGCAGAATTGATGACAAGCAGTGTAGGTAATATCATTAGTATTAAAATAAATCTTTTACTGCTTTCTTGTCCTTGAATTCTTTTCTTCATAATTCTCTCCATAATATATTGTTGGAACTATCTATAAACTATATTTGTTGAAAGTTGTCCATCTGTTGTTAAAGGTCGAGCGTCCCTTTCTCTTAGTTCTCTTTGTCTTCTGACAAGTGTAGTATAACTTTCGATACCCTTAAGAATAGTGCGCTTTTCTTCAAGAGTCTTCGCTGCATTAAATCTGTTAACTGCTTTTTGAATATCACCGTTAAAGTTTAGAGGCTGTGTTGTCCCACCCATCAGACTCCCAGCTTTAGCGAGACGGTCAAAGGTATCTCGCGCCATAGCATTTGCCTTATTAACATTATTAAATGTTTTATCAGGAGCATGTCCCGCATTCATATGACCATAGACCGCTTCAAAACCAGCATGTGAAAAAGAATCTTGTTGAGCGTGAAAATAAACACCTAAGTTTGTAAGTGCCTTAGTGCGTTTTTCACCACTCGGATCCCAAAAATCTTTAGAGGTGTCCTCAGCTGCCTTTGCGAAAGTTGCGTATAGCGCGAATCCTTCCCATAATTCATCTCTTCTTTCCTCGTCGGTAAAATGATAATCTCTTCTTTGTTGAATGCCTTTAGAGATAGGAAAAATTCTATCGGGTTTCGTTTCTGGATTATCATCAACGTATTGGTCAGCATTTGCAATTGTAGTCGCCTCTTCCATTGAAAAACCTGCGGCATAAGCTAATGTTCTTGTTAAATCACGGTGAACATCTTCTTCATATTCACCGTCCTTATCAAAATACCGGAGAGGATTATTCAGAGCATACCTATATTTGTTCAAAGTTTGTGGATTGTTGAAATTAGGACCAACAGGGTCAACCGAATAAAAGCGTCCGAGATTTTTTGAGTAGTATCGCGCCTGCGCGAAATCTAACTGTGTCTCGTCATCTCTCTCATATGTTGCGAATTTTTGCCTCACATTATCCGCCGTATAACCTAATCCGGCTATCCTTTGCGCTGTGTAAATTTCTTCACCGAACGGATGAAAATCACGTCTAGAAATCACATTGCCGTTTGCGTCTGTTAAAATTCGTGGACTTCCCAAATGGTCGCTTGTCAAATAACTTACCTTTGCTTCCGAAGCGGGCGCAACTGTTGTCGAATACTCCGCCACCATTTTACCTGATGCGTCATAGACAAAGATAGTTGTTTCCTGTGTCGAGAAGATATATTTTTTGACGCGCTTGCCGTCGCCGTCATAGTAATACTCGCCGACGGTTACATTATTGACATCTTTGACGAGAGTTTGTTTATTCTCGCCGTCATAGGTGAAAACTCTGCCCTCAGCGTCCGAGATAACATTGCCCGCCAAATCGTAAGTATAGCCTTGTCCTGTGGTGAAACGATTGTTTGAAACATCAACCGTCGGATTGCATTGCATCTGCGAACAACTTCCTAAAGTCGTCGTGTTGTTCGTGTCGAAATTACGGTTGCCGTAGCGGTCATACA
>JBPCPU010000051.1:0-58684 GCA_050998795.1 Pyrinomonadaceae bacterium | reverse complement strand
GCGTTTGACGTCCTGCGCTGTGTTGTAATGTTCATCGCCGACAATATCGGGCGACAAAAGCGTCGAGTTCGACGCGAGCGGATCAACCGCCGGATAAATTCCGAGTTCGACGATTTGACGCGAAAGTGCGGTAACAGCGTCCAAATGCGCGAACGTCGTCGCCGGCGCCGGATCGGTGTAATCGTCAGCCGGAACCTAGACGGCTTGGATCGAAGTGATCGCGCCGACTTTGGTCGAAGTGATGCGTTCCTGCATGTCACCCATTTCCGTCGCCAGATTCGGTTGATAACCGACCGCCGACGGCATACGACCGAGCAACGCGGACACTTCCGAACCGGCTTGCGTAAATCTGAAAATATTGTCAACGAAGAAAAGCACGTCGTTGCCTTGATCGCGGAAATATTCGGCGACCGTCAAGCCCGACAGCGCGACGCGCAGACGCGCTCCCGGAGGTTCGGTCATCTGCCCGTAAACGAGCGCTACTTTTGAACCTTTGATGGCGCTTTTGTCAACTTTGGTCAAATCAAACGCGCCGGTTTCTTCCAAATTATGGTTGAATTCTTCGCCGTATGTGATAACTTCGGATTCGACCATTTCGCGCAGCAAATCGTTTCCTTCGCGCGTGCGCTCGCCGACTCCGGCGAAAACCGAATAACCTTCACGCGCTTTGGCGATGTTGTTGATCAGTTCCATAATCAGAACCGTTTTGCCGACGCCCGCGCCGCCGAACAGACCGATTTTTCCGCCGCGTTTGAACGGTTGAATCAAGTCAATAACCTTGATTCCCGTTTCAAACATTTCCAGTTCAGTCGCTTGCTCGTCAAACCTCGGTGCGTGGCGATGAATTGAATTGCGCTCTTCCGAATTAACCGGACCGAGTTCGTCAACCGGATCACCGATAACATTCATTACGCGCCCGAGTGTCGCTTCACCAACCGGAACTGTAATTGCGCTGCCCGTGTCGGTTACCTTCATTCCGCGCACCATTCCGTCCGTCGGCAGCATCGAAACCGCGCGGACGCGACCTTCGCCCAAATGCTGCTGGACTTCGGTGATAACGTCAACCGGCGTTTCAACATCAAAGCCTTCGCTCGTAATGCGTAACGCTTGATAAATCGGTGGTAAATAATTGTCTGAAAATTCTACGTCAACAACCGGACCGATAATCTGCACGATTCGCCCGATTTGACCTTTTCCTTCATTAGCCATTTATACTATTTGCTCCTCAGTAATAAACTGTTAAAAAGGGATGATAACAAAGTAAAAAGGCAAAAGTAAAAAGGCAAAAGGTAAAAGTAAAGAATTGGCGAATTGATTAGCGGCAAATTGGATATTAAAATCTACAATATGAACAAAATCAAAATTCTACCCGACAACCTGGCAAATCAAATCGCGGCGGGCGAGGTTGTCGAACGTCCGGCATCGGTTGTCAAAGAATTAGTGGAAAATTCGATTGACGCGGGCGCAAGTCGTATTCAAATTGACATCGAACTCGGCGGCAGACGCTTGATGCGCGTGTCGGACGACGGCGAGGGAATGGTGCGCGACGATGCGGTTTTGGCGTTTGAACGCCACGCGACGTCGAAAATCAAAACGCTGGAAGATTTAGGAAAAATTGAAACGCTCGGCTTTCGCGGCGAGGCTTTGGCTTCGATTGCGTCGGTTGCCAAAGTCGAATTGATTACAAAGACGGCGGAAGACACGGCGGCAACGCGGGTTTTTATCGAAGGCGGAAAACTGCGCGATGTCAAAGATTTTGCGCGCCCGACCGGAACGACAATTTCCGTTCGTGATTTGTTTTTCAATACACCGGCGCGGCGAAAATTTATGCGTTCGGAAGCGACGGAAAATTATCACATTACAAATATCGTTACGCACTACGCGCTCGCGCATCCTGAAATTGCTTTCACTTTGACCAACAACGGACGCGAAAGTTTGCGTGTTTCGCCCGCCAAAGATTTGCGCGAAAGGTCTCATCAAATTTTTGGCGCGGGTTTAATTGAAAGTCTTTTGCCGGTTGCGGGCGGACGAGAATTTATCGCAAAAATCAACGGCTTTGTGTCCGCGCCGCGTGAACGCCGGACGACGCGCGAGGCTCAATTCTTTTTTATCAACGGGCGTTTTGTCCGCGATAAAATTATTGCGGGCGGGCTGCTTGAAGGCTTTCGCGCCGTTTTGCCGCACGGCGTTTATCCGGTTGCGTTTCTTTTTTTGGAAATCCCGCTCGAAGAAATTGACGTCAACGTGCATCCGTCAAAAACCGAAGTGCGTTTTCGGCGTTCCGAAGCCGTCAAAGAAGTAATTGCCGAAGCAATTCGCGGTGCGCTGCGAAATGCGGGAATCATTCCGAGTCAAGAGTCGAGAGTCGAGAGTCGAGAGCCGTTTGAAAATCAAATTATCGAAGACCAAAGACCAAAAACCGAAAACCGATTTACCGAGCAACCAAAAATTGAATTTCAAATTTCAGATGGCAACTCTCAAAATACTTCCTTTACTGAAAATACTGAAAATGAAAAGGAAATTGATAAAGTCGAAATAAACGAAAATCCAAACAGCGAAAAAGCTGTGGGAACAGATATAAACATTAACGATGAAACCGAAGTCGAAGTTTTTTCAAACGATTTTGAACAAGCTGCGCAAACCAGGGAAAATTACGAATTACCAATTACGAATTACGAATTACAAAACCAAGACCAAAAACCAAAGACCAAAGACCAACTCTCGACTTATTCCGAACTTCCGCCTGTCAATTCCGCTGAAAAAGTTGTTAAGGAAATTGACGTCGAAAATCTTTCTTCCGCGAAAATTCGCCCGATTGCCCAACTTCACAACAGTTATATTATCGCGGTTGACGATGAAGGAATGCTCCTTATTGACCAGCACGTCGCGCACGAGCGGATTTTGTTTGATAAATTTCGCAAAAAAGAAAATGAGCGAAAAATTGAATCGCAAAATCTGCTTTTGCCGGAAACCTTCGATTTAACGCCCGCGCAAGCAGTTGCGTTTGATTTAGTGGCGGACGAACTCGAAAATGTCGGTTTCGCGCTGATGCGGCTTTCGGGCAGAACCATCGCCGTCAAAGCCGTGCCGACCGATTTGCCGCCGTCGGAAGTGCGGAATTTATTGGCGGAAATTTTAGATTCGCTCGACAGCCACAAACGCGGCAACGCGAGGGAAAATTTACGCGACGATATTGCCGCAACTCTGGCTTGCAAAGCCGCCGTTAAAATCAATATGAAACTCACGCCCGAAAAAATGCAGTGGTTGATTGACAGATTATTAATTACTTCTTCACCAACGACTTGCCCGCACGGACGACCTGTTATTCTGCGTCTGACAATGAAAGATATTGAGCGCGGTTTTCATCGCACATAAAACCGATGTTAAAATGCGGACAAAAGCGAGATAAAATTATGAGTGTGATTGAAATTGAAAACGAACTTAAACAAATGTCTGATTCTCAACGGTTGGTTGTTAATGAGATTGCGACAAGTTTGATTCGGAAAAATTTAACCGAAAAAACTTCCGAAAAAAAATTAAGTCTCGAAGCCGCCGCCGAATTGCTGTATGAAGATTATTTGCACGATGAAGAATTAACGGCTGTTACGCGAGCATTGGACGGTGAGGATTTCTACTATGTTTAGAGGCGAGATTTGACGGGTAAATCTCGAACCGACAGTCGGCGCGGAAATCAGAAAATCGCGTCCCGTCGTGATTGTCGGCTGGTTAGAATCGAACCCGACGAGAAAAATAAGCTGAATAAAGTTTCGGCAGCGGACGCTTTTCAAGTGCGCTCGGCTTTGATACAAAAAATCCGGGCTTTTTGTTTCGGTATGAAAATAGACGAAAATTTTAGACGAAAATGCCGTAAAGGTCTGTAACCTCAATACTAACAAGGTTATTTCGAGCGTCGTAATCATAGACTACTCCATTTCTTACATCGCCCTTACTCCGCGCCGGTTTATTTCGAGAACATCGAATAAATAAAACATCCGCTTCGTGAGAGTATTCCATTTCAAGCCAATCGGCGGGCAATTGCACGCGCTTTTTTGCCGCTTGGACAAGTTTCTTTTCGCTGACTTTGTTTTCTACTAATCGCGTCGCCATATAATTAATTTTGCTTCGTAATCATTATCAATAAAAGCTGAAATGATAAATCCGTCTTTTTTGCCAAGTTCCCGATAATTTACGTGCAGCCACTTTCTTCTACCAATGTTTTGGACAGCAACTTTTGCGCCGCGATGACCGCGCAAAATAAATTCGGGATATTGCACGGTATCTAAAATAGCTTCGTAAAATCCGCTCATAAAAGGATGTTCACAAATGTGTTTCCATCGTTCATCGGTTAAGCGAATCGGAATGCCGTCTTTTGATTCTACCGTATCTAAAATCATAAATCTACCTTTTATAACACATCTTACGCGGGTGTTTACGGCGTGTTTAAATAGCTGCCTATCGTATCACGCGCAATTTTTAGAGATTACGGAAAGCATTCTCGTTTTTTGTTTCGAATGCCGACAATGAAAGATTCGACAAAAAAATCGGGGAATTATCAAGCGACAAAATGCGGGAAATAGAACAAGCTCTCACTGTCGTATTCAAAATTGAAACATAAAACTATTAAACAATTCCTAATTTTTGCGCCTGACAATGAAAGATATTGAGCGCGGTTTTCATCGCACATAAAGCTGATGTTAAAATTCAGGACAAAACCAACTTTTAACCTTGAATTTTGAAGTTATTCAATTATCGCTAATACATCGCCCGCGTTGACGGTTGCGCCTTCTTCAAAGCGGATTTCTTTGACAATTCCGTCCTTCGGCGATTTCATTTCGTTCTGCATTTTCATCGCTTCGACGACCAAAACGCCGTCGCCCTGTTTTATTTCCGCGCCTTGTTCGACCAGAATTCGCACGAGTTTTCCGGACATCGCCGTTTTAATTTCCGCCGCGCCGTCGGCGTGTTCATTTGTGCTTTTCACGCCGCGCAGACGTTTCGGGTCAATCAGTTTAATTTCGAGTTGGTGATTCCCGATGTTCACGATGCCGTTCGGCGCGACATAAATCTGATAAATTTGATTTTCGTATTTGAGCAGATAAACATTCGGCTCGACTTCCGACGCTTCGAGATTGTATTGGCGGTCGTCAACCCGCGCAAAAACCTTTTCACCGTCGCATTTGATTTCGATTTCGTGCTTCTCGTTATTCAGTTCGGCTTGTAATTTCATAGGAAAAATTAACCACAGATTAACACAGATAAAGATATAGGACTTTCTCAAAATATCAGAAGCCAAACTATAAACTATAAACTATAAACTTTTAACTGCTTGCCAGAGAAAAATTGTTTGTCTGCAAATTAGTTTATAGTTCACAGTTGATAGTTGATAGTTGGTTGTCGCATTTCCGACTTTTGAGAAAGTCCTAAGATAGATAAATACGGATTTTTCTTATCTGTCTTTATCTGTGTTAATCTGTGGCAAAAATTATCTTCGGGTTGAATTTTCGTATTCGCTTTGCAAAAGTTTCATAAATTCATCGCGCCGTTGATAAAGCCGTTTCGGTTCACGCGGTTCGTGTCTTGCCAGCGCGTAAGCCGTAATCAATGGCAAAGCAACCGTCGAATCAACATAAGCAACAACTGCATCGGGCAGTTTGTCGGGGTCAACTTTTCCCCAACTGACCGCTTCGCCCGGCGTTGCGCCTGAATTGTGGACGACAATTCCGTTGGCTACAAAATTATGCGTCTTTTTAACTTTCATATCATAAACGGGAACAATAATTCCGGTCGGTTCAATGGAAACAACTTTGTGATTGTCAACATAACGCTCTTTTATTTCTTCACGAGTTATACCGAACATTTTCAGCCGCCGGTCAAAAGTGCGCCAATCAATTTGTAAAATTTCCCGCGCTTTACCGATTTTTCCGCTAGATTCAATCAAAGCATTTCTGACGGCTTCTTCATCAATTTCGGTTTTGAAACGTCCGTTATTCTCAAGCTGAAATTTAGAGTTCCATTCTTCACGTTCTTTTTCCGAAAAGTTTTGAAAGCGTTCAAATGTTTGTTTTCTAAAATAATCGCGCTTCTGTTCCTGCTCGTTTTCCGGCAATTGGCTAAACCATTCACGCGCTCTTTGGCGGCGATATTCTTTAGTTTCTTCGGCGGTATTCAAAAATTCCTGTCTTTTTGTTTCCTTGTAGATTTCAAACTCTTCATCAGAAAGATTATCCCAAAATCGGCGCGACATCTTTTGCGCTTTCTCGCTCGTCATTCTTTCCCGATTAAGCTGACTCCAACGCGCCTTTTCTTCGGCGGATTTCTTTTGCCATTCCAACCTTCGATGATTTGAAGCGTGAATTCGAAAATCTTCCGCTATCAAATTTTCAAAATTATTGTTTAAATGATTGTGGTCAAGATGATGCGATACTTCGTTTGATTTCAGTTTTCTTCCCAATGCAAATTCCAACAAATAGCGGTGTTCGGGAATAGTTTTGCCAACGCCTAAACCGATTTGACGATAACCGTCAGTTGAATATGAAGTATTAAACGCCTTCAGGCTTTCACCTTTTTTTAATGTCTTTAATGGTCTATACGAGCCGTTTGTCAACATTATTAAATGCTCCGGTGTTGCTAAAATTTCATCTTCCAGCCATTTATCTTTTCGTTGTCCGCTAAACCAACCATAACGCAGACGATAAACTTCTTTCTCGCCCGTTTTCCAAACTTTTTCAACTTTTGAAAGCGCGATTTTCTTTTCGTCGTGGTCAAAGGAATAAACATAAAAATCCGATTTTCCGACAAGATTTTCAATTGGGATGCCTTTCGGAAAAACGCTCAAATCTCGCGGCGTGTCTATCAAAGTTCCTTCCGCCACACACAAACCGCCCGTGTCGGGACGCGCATCTGTCAATTGTAGGAAATAATCGTGTCCTTTTTCGTCAATGCCGAGAACTTCCTGAATCTGCGGTTCGGTTTGCAGCGCAAAGTTTTTCGGGCTTCCGCCGCCGAGAATGAAAATTGCGGATTTTCCGCCTTTTTTTGACTTTTTGCCCGAATGAATAACGCCGCGTTTTGCCGCGAGAACGATTGAAGCGGTTTCGTTCACGTCGAGATTCGGATTCAATATGAGTTTTCCGCCTTGCAGTTCCTTTGCCGCGATGTTCATTCCGATTGACGAATCGCCGGGCGACGAAGTATAAACCGGAACGGCGTATTCATAGGCGACGGCGAGCAGAGATTTGTTTTCGAGTCCGAGTTTTTTTTCGCGCTCGCGGATATACTTTCCGGCGAGATAATGAAATTCGGCGGACGACATTGTTTTTTGAAACTCTTCGTGTTCAATCAGACGGCGAAAAAACTCGTCGGTGTCGAGCAGAACCGAATAATCAAAAAAGATGTCGAAAATCCGCACGACTTCTTCTTCGCGCAAAATTCTATCGTCGAGTTTTGCGTCGCCTTGATGCAGACTCAGACCGATTCCGAAATGCGTATCGTGATAAAGATTTGCGCCCGTCGAAATTATCCAATCAATAAATCCGGCTTTTATCAGCGGAATCAGCGCGGAAATTCCCAAACCTGCCGGAGTCAACGCGCCGGTTAAAGTTACGCCGACGATTACGTCCGGTTCGAGCATTTTCCGCGAAAAAAGCTGACACGCTTCACGAATCCGCGCGGCGTTATACGCCATAAAAGATTCGTCAATCAAATCCGCGAGCGCGGTATTTTTATCAATCGGCGTCGGGTCAATGCGTTTGCCGCTTAAAAATTTACTTTTCTTTTTTGCCATACGGTTAAATTACGAATGTAGAAATAATTCATCTTTGTTTGTTTCATTCGACATTTGAAAATTATTTGTTTGCTTTCGCAAACAGGGCAGGCACAAGACCTGCCCCTACAATTATGTTTGACGTTTTGCGTTTGCTTTTAAACAATCCCAACACAAACAATTCTTAAAATCTTCGCGCAATTCAGTCAAAGTTTCCGCTTTCAATTCAACTTCAAAGCACCAGCATTTTTCTGTTTTTGCGCCGCAGGAAAATTCTTTGCCGCACGATTCGCAAGTTAATTTTTCTGTTTTTATGATATTCATTGATTGGTCGTTTGATTTATCAGACTTTCCACCGCCGAAAGAAATTCGTCAAAATCAATCGGTTTAGAAAGATGTCGTTGAAAGCCTGCGCCCAAAGCGCGTTTGCGGTCTTGAACCGCTGCATACGCCGTGAGCGCGATTGCCGGTATCGAATTATTTTTATTATCCGTCATTTGGCGCAAAGTCTTCAATAATTCGTAGCCGTCCATATCAGGCATTCCGATGTCGCTGATTAAAATATGAAAGCGTTTTTTTGTTAATTTTTCCAATGCTCTCCGCGCCGAATCAGCACATTCAACAACGGCTTGCCTTTTTTCGAGAAGCATTTGCAGAGGTAATGAACCGTCGCAATCGTCATCAACCAGTAAAATTCTGATGCCTTTTAAATCATCATTTGCTTCTTGAGCGGCATTACCAATTTTTGATTTTTCTGTTTGTTGGAGATTCGGTTGCTGCGGAAGTTCAATCCGAAAGGTCGAGCCTTGTCCTTCACCCGCGCTGAAAGCGTCAATTTTTCCGCCGTGAAGTTCCGTCAGATGGCGAACAATTGTTAAGCCCAAGCCAAGACCACTTTGGGAGCGTTTTGTCGTGCTGTCGGCTTGTTGGAAACGGTCAAAAATGAACGGCAGAAATTCGGGCGCAATACCGATGCCCGAATCAATTACTTCAAGCCGTACCGCTCCGTTCACTTGCGAAAGGCGTAAAACGACTTTTCCTTTTTGAGGCGTAAATTTTACGGCGTTGTTCAGCAAATTATTGACGACTTGAAGCAAGCGGGTTTCGTCGCCGATGATTTTTTGCGAGGCAGTGTCGGTTTGAAACTCAATTGAAATTTCCTTTCCGTCGGCAATCGGTTGAATGGTTTCAACCGCCGTTTCCACGATTGAAACAAAATCAACTTCCTGCGTTTCAATTCTCATTTTGCCGGTAATTATGCGCGAAACATCCAGAAGGTCTTCAATCAAGTTATTTTGCTGTCTGATATTGCGGTCAAGCACGACAAAGGCTTGTTTCGACTGTGCTTCATCCAACATTCCGGCATTTAACATTTTTACCCAACCCAACATTGAATTAAGCGGTGTCCGAAGTTCGTGCGAAAGTATTGAAAGAAATTCGTCTTTGGCACGATTAGCGGCTTCGGCTTCGTGCCGCGCGGCTTTTTCGCGCCGCAAAATTTGTTCGCGCTCGAGTTCGATTTGTTTTGCGTCGTCAACGTCGGTGTTCGTACCGAACCAGCGCAAAATTTTCCCGCTTAAATCGCGTAGAGGATTAACGCGCGTTAAAAACCAGCGAAATTTGCCGTTCGCGCCGCGCAGGGGGAATTCCATCTCGAAAGGTTTGCCCGTCGCAATTGAATTTCTCCAACCTTCGACGACTTTCGGCAGTATTTCCGCGTCGTGAACCGTCTGCCAGCCCCAGCCTTCCATTTGTTCGGGTGTTGTGCCGGTGTATTCATACCAGCCTTGGTTATACCAGAAAATAAAGCCGTCCGGTTCAGCCATCCAGGCAAGCTGCGGAATCGAATTCGCCAATGCGCGAAGATTGCGCTCGCTCTCGCGCAGGTGTTCTTCGGAATATTTGCGCTTGATTCCGAGGGCGATTGTGTTTGCAATCGAAGCCATTGCGTCAAGCGTGGCTTCGCCGAGTGTATTTCGAGAAAACATTCCGACGACTCCGACCAAACTGTCTTCAACAACCAAAGGATAACCGGCAAAAGCAACCATACCTTCTTTTTTTGCCCATTCCTGATTATTGACGCGCTCGTCGCCGATTACCGAATTTGTCAAATGTGGTTTGCGTTCTTCGGCAATCCGTCCGATTTTATATTTGCCGACCGGAATGCGGGAATGCTCGCCGTCAAGATGTGTGTAAATCCCCGCGCTTGCCTGAAGTTCCAATACATTATCTTCTTTATTCAGCGTCCAAATACGGGCAAACGCCGCATCGAGATGTCTAACCATTGAATCGGCACACGCAGATAAAATTTCCCGGATGGATTTGTATTGGATAAGTGCATTGCTAATTTCAGAACTTAACAATGCAAGCAACTCTCTTTCCTTGAGTAGAGTTTCGGACAACTTTCTTTCGGTAATATCAACATTTGTGCCGACAATCCGAACAGCTTTTCCAGTGTCATCCCGAAAAATCAAACCTTTGTCCAGAACATTTATAAAACGCCCGTTTTTATGAAGAATACGATATTCGACATTGTAATCCGGTTCATTTTCTTCAACTTTTTTGAAATAATCGGCGACTCTTTCGCGGTCGTCTTCGTGAATCAGATTTGTCCAGCCATATTCGTCATCACCTAATTCCTGTGTCGAAAAACCCGTAACATTAAACACCGCTGCGCTGCGTTCAACACTTCCGGTTTGCGGATTGAGGTCGTATAAAAAGCCGTTGCTTGCTTCCTCGGCAATAAGAAAACGCTCATTTGTTTTTTGGATAATTTCTTCGGCTTTTTTTCGCCCGGTAATATCGCGGGCAACGCCAATAAAAAAATGCTTGTCATTTTGCTGAAATTCGCCGAAGGAAACTTCAATTGAGAAAATATGACCGTTCCGATGCCGCGCCGGAAGTTCGATACTTTCCCAATTTATGTGCCGCTTTTTGGTTTCCAGATAGCGTTTAATGCCTGCTTTGTGAGCCTGGCGCAAATGTTCCGGCATAATCATTGTCAAAGATTGCCCAACCATTTCTTCGACTTTGTAACCGAATATTCTTTCACCGGCTTGATTGACAAATTGAATTTGACTATTTTCGTCAATTCGGATAATTGCATCCGAAGCAGTTTCGGCAAGAATTCGATAGATTTCCTCGCTTTCCGACAATGCGTCCCCGACTGATTTTAGTTTTGTAATATCTACATGGGCAATAACGACCCGCAAATTTTCGCCTTCACCGAAACGAGTTACGCGCATCAAAAACCAACGCTTCTCGATTGGACTATGAAAAGGAAGTTCAAACTCAAAAAGCAAACTTCTGCCTTCAATTACTTCCTGAATACCAAGAGCCGCTTTTGATGCCGGCGAATCGGTTTTTTGAGATTGTTCTTTTGATTTAAAAGCAACTTCAATATAATTTAATCCGATGCCGGAGTTCGGATAATTAATTGAATTATTTCCGGCAAATTCGCGCCAGGCGTCGTTAACCTCAATAATATTTGCGCGGCGGTCAAGAATAACAATGCGGCTGGTTAAAGCGTTGATTATATCCTGGCAAAGTTCCATATCTTTTCTCGTGTATTCTTTATTATTTTGCAGCACTTGGAACACCTGACTTTTACGCCGGTGCGGTTTAAGTAGATAAAAAAAGCACGGATTTCAGTTTCCGCGATAAAGCAGTAAATAAAATCCGTGCTTTTTTCATTTTAGAAAAATCTAAGCCGTCTTTGAGTCTTGTTTTTTCGTTTTATTCGGTTGCGGCGTTACGCGCAGATATGGTTTGACGGTTTCAAAACCGGCTGGAAATTTTGCCCGCGCTTCTTCGTCCGAAAGCGACGGAACGATAATGCAATCATCGCCGTCATTCCAATTAGCAGGCGTTGCCACACTGTAATCCGCCGTCAACTGCAACGAATCAATCACGCGAAGCAGTTCGTTAAAATTGCGTCCCGTGCTTGCCGGATAAGTCAGCGTCAATTTAACCTTTTTATTCGGGTCAATCACAAAAACCGAGCGCACCGTTAAAGTGTCGCTGGCATTCGGATGAATCATATCGTAAAGGTCGGAAACTTTGCGGTCGTTGTCGGCAATCATCGGAAAATTCACCCTCGCGCCTTGTGTTTCCTCAATGTCTTTTGCCCAACCTTCGTGCGAATCAAGCGGATCAACGCTCAAACCGATAACTTTGGTGTTTCTTTTATCAAACTCCGGTTTAAGTTTCGCCACCATTCCGAGTTCGGTTGTGCAAACGGGCGTGTAATCCTTCGGATGCGAAAACAAAACCGCCCAACTGTCGCCTATCCATTCGTGAAAATTAATTTCTCCATCAGTTGTTTGTGCCGTAAAATTCGGCGCCGTGTCGCCAAGCCTGATAGCCATTTTCTTACTCCTTATTTTTATTATTTGATGAATCAGTAATACACAGTTAAAAATAAAATTCTTTTAAATCAATGCAAATGTGTGATGCTTATTACCAAGTTTATATCACATCAGGTCGAATTCAACAATAAAGACACCGATAATTAAGATTCCTAAAATCTCTGAGAATCAGAATATAATTGCTTATAAATGCCGCACAGAACCATTGAAACTTGAAATTTTTTTGTTAAAAACATTTTTTTAGTAAATAGAACTTTCAAAATGATAAAAACATGTGCTATAAATATAGACTGATTTCAGGTTTATCAAAATTGGTAAATCTGATAAAACTTGACCTCTAATTTTTTACATTTCTTTCCAGTTTTTATTGACATCAAGAAATAATTCGTGTAAAAGATTCAAAGGTTTGATTTTTTGAAATTTTTGAAATTATTGATTCAATGCGATACAAGAGGAGAATTATGAATAGCAAAGTATGGTTTCGTAAAGCACTCTCTATGTGCTTGGTTGTTGCTACAATTGCAACTTACTCAATGGTTGCTTTGGCAGGTTCGGAAAGAATCGCCGGAGAACTTTTGATTATCGGAAAAATTGTTAACGGTGAAACTCCGTTTGTGAAAGTTAATGGTGAAGCAGCGAAAAGCGGTCGTTCAATCTTTACCTCAAGCACAATTGCTACGCCGGAAAATGCCAACGCGATTATCAATCTCGGTAAAGCCGGCAAAATTGAACTTGCTCCAAATACGACTTTGACTTTGACATTTAATGAAAAAGGCATTAGCGGTGATTTACTGAGCGGTCAAGTAACGGTTTTAAGTGCTTCCGACAGCGTTAATATCAAAACGCTTGACGGAAACTTAATGAAGTTAAACGCCGGTGATTCAGCGGTTGCCACAGGCGGAAAAGTTCAAGATGATGATTCAGCAAACGACGGCGGTTCCGCCTGGATAGCTTGGGTAGTGATTGTCGGTGTCGCGGGAGCCGCTATCATTATTGCGGCAACTTCGGACAACAATAGAATTTCGTTGGGCGACGATCCAACGGTTGCCAGCCCGAGGCGGTAACTTTTAAAAACCTTTCCTTGAATTGCTGAAATTTTCACGTATAATGCTAATAGCATATAATACTGTTAGGAAGGTTTTATTTAACATAGCTTTAATACAAGAGGAGAATAACTAAAATGCTTGGCAAAAATTTGATTCGCAAATCCATAACATTTCTTACCGCCGTTGCCGTATGGAGTGTTTTTTCAATGGCTGCAATCGCCGCTCCCGGCGACACAATGGGTGAAATTACGGTTACCGGACAAGTAACTGTCAATGGTCAACCGGCTGTTTCCAACTCGACAATTACTTCCGGTAGTTCTATCGTAACCGGAGCAAATTCAACCGCAATTATTAATTTAGGTAAAAACGGGCGTGTTGAACTGCTTCCCGACACAAACTTCAACTTAAAATTTAATTCCAATAGCATTATCGGAATGCTGACGGCAGGTAAAGTGCGCATCTCGAATACCGCCGGTGTTGCAACTTCGGTTAATACCAGAAATGCAACAGTTATCGCCGATGCCGGACAATCAAATGTTTTCAGCGTTGACGTAGGTTGTTCTGATGAAGCTCGATGTACTCAAACGCATGTTGAAACATTCAGCGGTTTAGTAAATCTAAGAAGCGGAACGACCGACAAACAAGTTGTTGCCGGAACCGACGCCACTTTTGGCAATCCGTCGCAAACAGGGTGTAAACCTTGTCTTCGTCCCGGAGTAAATGTGCCGTTACCTGTTGCCGGAATTGGCGCCGGTGCTTTAGCCGCTATTTTGATTGGAGCAATCGGGGCGGTCGGGGCGGCTATCTTTTTAGGTGGCGGCGGCGATGTTGATCTTGGCGGCGGCGGAGTTATTGTTGTTAGTCCCACTCGTTAATTTTACTAATTTTATGGCTTAAAATTGCGGGTCATGTTGTTAAAACGTGACCCGTAAAAATTTTGTCCGGGTTTGTGAATAATTTAACAAAATAGTTTGGTAGTGTTTCAAATTTTATACTCAGTAGATTTATAATGATTTCTATTTGGCAACAGATGATAACTGATGACGAACAGCTTTGAAGGCGTTTTAGTTATCATCTGTCAGGTATCAGTTATTCCAAATAATTTTTTCATCACAGTATAATTGTCAAACACAAGACAACAGTCCTTAAACTAAATATATTTAAGATATGCATGTAGCAGTAATTGGAACAGGATATGTCGGATTAGTTACAGGAGCTTGTTTTGCGGAGTTTGGCGTAGAAGTTACCTGTGTAGATGTCGATAAAAACAAAATTGACCGGCTTAATGAAGGTATTATTCCCATCTACGAACCCGGTCTTGACAATATTGTTGAAAAGAATTCAAAAGCCGGACGGCTTCATTTTACAACCGATATCAAAGCCGCCGTTGAACAGGCATTAATTATTTTCCTGGCTGTCGGAACTCCGCCGAAAGAAGACGGTTCACCCGATATGAGTTTTTATCAATCGGCGGCGAAGGACATTGCCGAATATATGAATGGTTACAAGGTTTTGGTAACAAAATCTACCGTTCCCGTCGGCACCGGCAAATGGCTTCGTCAGTTTGTCGAAGAAAATCAGAATTTCAAGACAAATTTCGGTGTGGCTTCAAATCCCGAATTTCTGCGCGAAGGGGCGGCAATTGAAGATTTTATGCGCCCTGACAGAGTAGTTATCGGAAGCAACGAGGATGATGCCATTGCGATAATGAAAGACCTTTATCGTCCATTATATTTGATTGAAACGCCGGTTGTTATTACATCTTTGGAAGCGGCGGAACTTATTAAATACGCGGCAAACGCATTTCTCGCCACTAAAATTTCCTTTATCAACGAGATTGCCAATCTCTGTGATAAAATTGGCTGTGACGTTCACGACGTTGCACGCGGAATGGGAATGGACAAACGCATCGGAAACAAATTTCTTCATCCCGGACCGGGCTTTGGTGGTTCTTGCTTTCCAAAAGATACCCGCGCACTTTCAAATGTTGCCAGGCAATTCGGTACGCAATCCCGCATTGTTGATACGGTTATTGAGGTTAATGAACTTCAGCGTCTGGCGATGGTTCCAAAAATCGAAAGACTGGTCGGCGATTTTAAGGGTAAACAAATCGGCGTGCTTGGACTTTCATTCAAACCGGAAACCGATGATATGCGCGAATCTCCGGCAATTGATATTATCAAGGAAATGCAAAATCGCGGCGCAAAAGTCAGAGCATTTGACCCGGTAGCTATGGAAGAAGCCAAACACTGTCTGCCTGATGTTGAATATGTCGGAGATGAATATGAGGCAATCGAAGGCGCGGACGTATTAGTTTTTCTGACCGAATGGAATCAATTTCGCGCACTTGATATGCAAAGAGTTAAAAGCCTTTTGAAAACACCGAAAATTGCCGACCTTCGCAATATTTACGAACCGGAAGATATGCGTGAGATGGGTTTTGAATATGTCGGCGTTGGCAGATAAGCAATTACGAATTACGAATTACGAATTATGAGGAAGTTATCTACTTAATCTCGTAATTCGTAATTCGTAATTCGTAATTTTTAATAATATGTCATTAACTACAAAATGCCTGGTTACCGGCGGCGCAGGTTTTATCGGTTCAAATCTTGCTGACGAACTTATCAGGCAAGGCGCAAAAGTTACCATTCTTGATAATTTTATCACCGGTTTTCGTGAAAATTTGGAAGAAATCAAAGGTGATTTCGATTTTGTCAAAGGCGATTTGAATGATGATGAAATGCTCGAAAAATCGCTCGAAGGCGTTAGTGTCGTATTTCATCAAGCGGCTCTTCCTTCCGTTCCGCGTTCCGTCGAAAATCCCACTGAAACCCATCAGGCTTGCGTCAACGGGACATTTAATCTCCTCCTGAAAGCAAAAGAAAACAATGTGCGGCGGGTAATTTATGCCGCGTCGAGTTCGGCTTACGGCGACCAAAAAATTTTACCGAAAGTTGAAACGATGCTTCCCGAACCTCTGTCACCGTATGCGGCGGCAAAATTGATGGGCGAGTATTACTGCCAGGTTTTCTCCCGCGTTTATGGCTTAGATACAATTTGTCTGCGCTATTTTAATGTTTTCGGACCGCGCCAGAATCCTTCTTCGATGTATTCGGGAGTAATTTCTCGTTTTATTGATGCGCTGATGAGTGAACAAATTCCAATTATTTTCGGCGATGGCGAGCAATCCAGGGATTTTACATTTATCGCTAACGTGGTTGATGCCAACATTAAAGCCGCACAAACTTCTCAAGGCATCGGCGAGATAATCAACGCCGCCAACGGCGAACGCATTTCATTAAACGAACTGCTTGAAGTTTTGAAAAAAATCACCGGCAAAGAAAACGTCAAAGCCGATTATCAGCCTGACAGACAAGGCGACGTAAAACATTCACAAGCTGATAATACGAGAGCAAAAGAATGGCTCGGATACGAAAAACTCGTCGGTTTGGAAGAAGGTCTGCAAAAAACAATTGATTGGTGGAAGCAAAGCCGTTTTGCAAATATGGTGGAAAAATCTATCAAATGATTTGCGATTTTGGATTTGCGATTTGCGATTAATAAAATCCAAAATTATCAATCACAAATCAGAAAACGTCTGTGCCTTTGTAAGTGCTAATCCTAAACTACCTCCAAATTATTCAATACCCAACCTAATTTTTCCCATATAATTATCGTCATTTTCCAGACAGATATTGCGGCGGTAATACAATGCTGTTTTACCTTTAATACGTCGGCTTGATGTGTTATTTTATTGTCGTTATGAAAAAACTTTTTTTGTGCTTTTCGCTAATTTTATTATCGGTAAATATGAGTTTCGCGCAGTCGGAAAAACAGAAAACCAAAATTGCCGACGATATTCGCAAAGTGATGAACGAGCAAACGGCGGCGTGGAATCGCGGTAATATCGAAGGTTTTATGCAAGGTTATTGGAACTCGCCGGAACTCGTCTTCGTTTCGGGTGCAAATGTAACAAAAGGCTGGCAGCCGACACTCGACCGCTACAAAAAGAACTATGACTCGAAAGCGAAAATGGGCGCATTGACGTTTTCCGATTTGGAAGTTGATGTTTTGTCGAAAGACGCGGCGGTTGTTTTGGGAAGTTGGTCTTTGCAAAGAGAAAGCGATAATCCGCACGGGAAATTCACGCTGATTTTTAGAAAATTTAAAGACGGCTGGAAGATTGTCCACGACCACACAAGTTGATTGAAAAATCCACATAGAGAAGTTAAGAAAAACATTTATTGAATTAGGAAAGGAAAAATTTATGCAAAACACAAGACAGGAATCAATTGAAAAATTAAGAAGTTTAATCAAGGAGGTACGAACGGCGATGCTGACGACGATTGACGGCGGCGTTTTGCGTTCTCGTCCGATGGCAACGCAGGAAACGGAATTTAATGGTGATTTATGGTTTTTTACCAGTTCCGACACGCACAAGGCGGAAGAAATCGAAAAGGACAATCGAGCTAATGTTTCATACGCTGCGCCAAGCGACAACATTTATGTTTCCGTTTCAGGGACGGCGAAACTCGTTAAAGATAGAGCTAAAATGGAGGAACTTTGGAATCCGATTCTGAAGGCGTGGTTTCCGAAAGGTTTGGAAGACCCGAATATTATTCTCTTAAAAGTCAGCGTCGAGCAAGCTGAGTATTGGGATTCAAATTCCGGCACATTAGTGCAGATTGTCGGCTTTTTGAAAGCACTTGTAACAGGCGAACGAGCCGACGGCGGTGAGAACGAGAAAATCAATCTGTAAAATCTCGGTTGAATAATTGACGTTGGATAGTGGATAATGCTTTTGCAATTCACTATCCGTTTTTTGTTTAAATTTTTAGGAGATTACTATGAAAAAAATCTTTCTTTTATTTGTCTTGCTTGCTTTTTGTTGTTCCGTTCACGCGCAAAATTACGACATTGAGCGTTATTTGAACATCCGCTCGGCAAGTTCGCCGACATTTTCGCTTGACGGCAGCCGCATTGCCTTTTTAACAAACATCACCGGAACTTCGCAAATCTGGATGATGGACGCTGGCGGCGGTTATCCCGAACAGATTACCGCATATCAAGACAATGTAAGTTTTGTCGAATGGTCGCCGAAAGGCAGCGGTTTAATTTTTGGCAAAGCAAGCGGCGGCGATGAAAACACGCAATTTTTTTGGCTGTCAAACAACGGCGCGGAAATCAAACAGCTAACCAATAATCCGAAAGTGCGCTATAACTTCGGCGGTTGGTCTGAGAGTGGCGCGAAAATTTATTATTCATCGAACAAACGCGATAAAAATTGGTTTGATGTTTATTCGATGGAAGTCGCAAACGGCAAAGAAGAATTACTTTATCAACAAGACGGCTCAAACTTCTTTGCCGCCGCGTCAAAAGACGGAAGCAAAATTATTGTTTCGCGCTCGAGCGACAGGTTCAGTTTGGATAATGATTTATATTTGATTACCCTGAAAACAAAGGAAGCGACGCATCTTACGCCGCACGACGAAGCGGCAACTTATTCGGACGTTCATTTTCTTTCGGACGGCAACACGATAATTTTCGGCACAAATCAAAAAGATGAATTTATTACGCTCTCGCGGATGGATTTAACGACCAAAGAAATCGTCCCTAAAAACAAGGTTTTGTGGGATTTGGACGCAACTACAATCAGCCGCGACGGTAAAAATTTTGCGTATACGGTGAATCGTGAAGGTTTCAGCCAACTGTATATTTCTTCAATTGAAAAGAAGCCTTTGCCAAATTCAAAAATGGCTTTTGATTTGAATCTAATAACACAAAATACCGAACTTCCCGCAAACGGCGTGGTCGGCGGTCTTGAATTTTCCAACGATGCAACCAAATTAGCTTTTACGCTGAGTTCGGCAAAAAATCCGGCGGATATTTGGATTTATGATTCAAAGACGAAGAAAATCACGCAGGTTACGAAAAGTTCGCGTTCCGGCATTCCACGAGAATCGTTTGTCGAACCGCAGTTGATAAAATATAAAACTTTCGACGGGCGCGAGATTCCGGCTTGGTATTACCGTCCAACTCAAGGCGGAAACCCGCGCGTGAGCAAGGGTGTAAATCCTGCGCCTGCCCTTACGGTTGGGCTTCCGCCAGTCATCGTCAGCGTTCACGGCGGACCCGAAGGACAAGAACGTCCGGGCTTTAATCCGCTTTATCAGTATTATCTTTCACGCGGTTACGCGATTTTGGCAACAAATGTGCGCGGTTCGACAGGTTACGGCAAAACCTTTTCGCATCTTGACGACGTGGAAAAACGCGAAGATTCGGTCAAGGATTTAGCTTATGCGGCTGAATGGCTGAAAACTTCGGGCGGCGCAGACCCGAAACGAATTGCCGTGATGGGCGGAAGTTACGGCGGTTATATGACGCTTGCCGCGATTACGCTTTATCCCGAACTTTGGGCGGCGGCGGTTGATACGGTCGGTATCGGAAATTGGGAAACATTTTTGAAAAATACTTCGGGTTACCGTCGTCGGCAGCGCGAAGTCGAATACGGAATGCTCGACAAGGATTTGGATTTTCTGAAACGAATTTCGCCGATTTACAAAGTTGACAAAATCAAAGCACCGCTTTTTGTCATTCAAGGCAAAAACGCCCCGCGAGTTCCCTACACCGAAGCCGAACAAATTGTCGAAGCCTTGAAAAAACGCGGCGCAAAAGTCGAATACAAACTCTTTGACGACGAAGGACACGGCATCTCGAAACTGAAAAACCGGCTCGAACTTTATCCGCTCGTCGCCGATTTTCTTGATAAATATATGAAATAAACAAAAATCGTTTTGGTCGCCCGACTGCTTATATTCACGTTTTTTTAATCGGCATCGGCGCGGGTTCTTCGCCTTCTTTCGGCGGTTCGCGGTTGATTGATTTAAAAATCCGTATAATTTCATCGTGCATATTTTTTGCTTCCCGGTCGTTTGGATTTAATTTCAAACCTTTGCGAAAATCGCCGAGCGCGGCGCGGTATTGTGCCGCCTCGGTCAGTGCAAATGCCCGCACAAAATATGCTCTCGACAAATTTTCTTTCGCTTTCTCATCTTTCTGCTTTTCTTCGTAGATTTTTTCCGCTTTTTCAACGGCGGCGGTCATTTCACTCACGTCAATCGGCTTTGCCATCGGCGAAGATTCGCCCGAAGAGTTGTTTGGAGCTGAAGAGGGTGGTTTCAAATTTTCTCCGCTGACGGAATGACTGGAAACAGTTTCTGAATTATTCGGTTTTTGCACTGCGGCGTTTGTATCAACGGTTTGCTGCGCCGTGCTTTGGCAACCGACGGCAACAAATGCCAGAAAACTTAAACTTAATAATTTTTTCATTTTATTTATTAACAATATAAGGACGCGATTGGAGCAGATAAATTTTGCCGCCCATAATGCCCCATTCAATATCCTGTTCTTTTTTATTACCGAAAACCCGTTTGACCGTCGAAGCTACTTTGACTAATTCGCGGACGTTTTTATTGTTCAAAACGCGACGGTTAAAAGTTTCGTTTGTTTCAACCAAATCGCCCTTTTCACCGAATTTCAACACGCTTTCCTGCTGTGAAAGCGTCAAAACCTGCACGGCGTTTGATTTCGGATTGAAAAGTACCTGTTCGGGAACAAATTTGTTGGCGGTTATCGGGTCGTTATGTCCCCAAACCGCGCTGATATAAACCGCGCCTTTATTTTCCGGGTCAAACGGGTCGGTGGTGAACATCACGCCGCCGCTGTCCATATTAACGCCGACTTGAATCAACGCCGCCATATAAACCGTGTCTTGATTGACGTAATTGCGAACCCGCGCTTCGTAAGCGTCAAAATTCCAGAGCGAAGCCCAGACGGTTTTTATTGCTTCGATAAGTTTTTCTTCCGTTTTGACATTTTTTACGGTGTCGTAAAGTCCCGCGCCGGAAAAATTCGGTAAATCTTCCGAATTTGACGAACTGCGAACAAAAACGGCGCGTCCGCCGAGTTCGGTTTTCCACTTTTGAATAATTTCCGCCTTTAACTTATCGTCGAATTTTCCGTTTTGCAGCATTTGTCGAAAGTTCTCCAATTTTTGCCGCCGAAACCGCGGATTGTGGACGAAATCGTTGGTGTCCATCAAATCGCCGATTATTTTATCAAAACCATTTTCCCTGAAAAATTCGTCATACCAGTAAAACGGAACGGTAAAACCGGCGGGAACAATCGTATTTGGAATTTTGGCGTTTATCATTTCGCCCAAATTCGCGGATTTTGAACCGTAAATAATGCTGTCTTTCTTGCGCATTTGATTGAGCGAAGCAAGTTTTTTGACTTCCAAATTCGACGGCGCAACCGATTCTTCGGGCGAAGCATTTTTCTTTAAATCATCAAGACTTGCCGGAACAATCTTTCTATCGGTCAGCGTGGCAGTCAGCCTAACCCAGCGATTGTCATATTCTTTAAATAATTTATCGGCGTCTTTGACATAGATATTCGGAATTCCCCAGCCTTTCGCCAGAATATTGACGTGCGACAGCGGCGTTGACGATTGGGCAACAATAATTCCGCGCACCGGCGGCAAATTCATTGGTAATTCTTTCAGAACCAAAATTTCATTGTCGCCGATTTCCACCGTGTCGTCGAGTTTTTCGATGATGTGAATACGCCCGACGGCTTCGCCCGTGTTGAGCGCGAGATATTCCTGATTCTTCTGGATTTCGTCCGCCGAAATGCGCGTTATTTTAAGATTTTCCGAATGTTCATCCTGGAGAATCGAATTCGGTTTGAAGGCGACCGGCGCGAAAAAGGTTTTGTTAATCGTGTCATACGCAAGTTTTATCAAATCGGCGGAAGCAAGGTCGCCTTCCCAAAGTTCAAACGTGAATTTCTCGACCGGCGTTTGCCAGGCGATTGTGCCGACAATAAAACGTCTGTCTTGCCGAATATAAATCGGCTCAAAAACATCTTCGCCGCGTGCCACAAGATAATTTGCCAGCAGAAAATCTTTGTGAAAGCGAAACTTTTGCGAATTGATGTAATAAATTTTGTTCTTGCTGCGACGGTCAATAATAAACATCGCGTGCGGCAGAGCATACGGCGTGCCTTGATGATAAACCCGCGCCATCGAATCAAAATCTTCCTGCGATTTTATTATATTTAAAGCGCGTTTCGTCGAATCAGGCTTTTTCAACATCACGCCTTTCGGCTCACGCAAAGGCGACGATTTTCGCGTCATTTGCCCGTGAACGGAAAGCGGCAAGCCGCAAACAGCAAGCAGTAAAAGAACAAAGAAACAACTCGTAATTCGTAATTCGTAATTCGTAATTTTCATCTTCCGATTTCCTGACGTTTATTGAGCGTTTTCCAAAGCAGATTTTCCATATCTTCAAGACTCTCAATCGTAACATCCAAATCCTGATAAACGCCGTCCGTAATATGATAAATCCAGCCGTGAACCGCTATTTGCTGTCCGCGAAGCCAGGCATCGCGGACGATTGTTGTTTCGCCGACGTTGACAACCTGTTCGATGACGTTAATCTCACACAGTTTGTCCAATCGCTCGTCTGCGCTTTCGGCATCGTTCAATTCTTTTTCGTATTTGTTGGCAAGGTCTTGGATATGCCGCAACCAATTATCAATCAATCCGAACCGCTTATCTTCAAATGCCGCTATCACGCCGCCGCAGCCGTAATGTCCGCAAACAATTATATGTTTGACCTTGAGCGCGTCAACCGCAAACTGAATTACCGAAAGGCAATTCATATCGGTATGAATAACGAGATTGGCAATATTGCGATGAACGAACATCTCGCCGGGCAGAAGTCCGATGCTCGTAACGGGCGTAATGCGGCTGTCGGAACAGCCAATCCAAAGAAATTCCGGCGTTTGCAAATCGGAAAGTTTCTCAAAAAACGTCGGGTCGCTTTCCTTCATATTTCGCGCCCATTGTTTGTTTCTTTCTAAAAGATTTTTAAGTTTGTCCACAAATTAGTTTTTTGGAAAGTTATTTTTTGTCTTCTTTTCCTGACGGCAAACGGCGTTCAAATTTTGCTAATTCTTTTTCAACCCACATTCTTGTTTTGTCGCTTTCGCTTTGCACGGCATAAACTAAAACGTCAAT
This sequence comes from Pyrinomonadaceae bacterium, assembly GCA_050998795.1. Taxonomy (GTDB): domain Bacteria; phylum Acidobacteriota; class Blastocatellia; order Pyrinomonadales; family Pyrinomonadaceae. The sequence continues at coordinate 35,425 of JBPCPU010000051.1, read as the reverse complement.
TTTCGAGTTTTGTTGACCGATAATTTCCGACAAACGGGTTACGTCTTGCCGCAAATTCTCGACATCTTTATCGAGACGGTCAACTCTGGAAGTCATCGTGAAAACCTTTGCCATTAAATCAAACAGTTTTTCCCACATACTATTTCTCCAATGGTATTCCCCATTTCGCCATTCGTTGTGAAGTTCGTTCCATCATCCTTTTGGTTTCGGCAAGATTTCGCATAAATTCTTCGTGCATTTTGTCAACCCGTGCATCGCGTTCGGGGCTTTCCTTTTCCATTCGTCTTAAAATTTCCAAAGTATCATCAAGCAGTTTTTCAAATTTTTGCGCTTGGCTTTCCGTTATCTCGAAAGTAATTGTTTTTTCCATTTTCTTATACTCCTTACGCCAATTATTTTACGTTATTTCTTGCCGAAATTCACCTTTTCCGCAAAATAGTTTCAATCGCATCGCAAGCCGTTATCGTGCCGTGTTCGGAGTTGACAATCTTGCTTGCCTCAATCGCGTTTGCCTTATACTTCAAATCGCCAAGCAGTTCGCGCAAATGTTTAGCGGCGGTTTCGCCATTATATTTTTCACGCGAAATTATTCGCCCAACGCCGATTCTTTCACATCTTGCCGCATTATCAGGTTGGTCGTGGCTGAACGGCATAATCAGATGCGGAACTCCGGCGCGAAGAACCTGCGCGGTTGTGCCGACGCCGCCTTGATGCACGACGCACGCTGCTTTTGGAAATACAAGTGAATACGGCGCGTAATCAAATCCGACAATGTTTTCGTCCAAACCTTTTGGCGGTTCATTAAACATTCCATAAAGTAAAATTGCCCGACGCTTGAGGATTTTCGCGGCTTCGATACTTTCTTCAAAAAAATCCCGCGCGTCCATCACCGCGGCACTTCCCAGAGTAAAAACAATCGGCAGTTCGCCGTTTTCTAAAAATTTGCTCAAATCTTCGGGCATTTTGCCCAAATCATTCTGTCCGTCATAAAAACAAAAACCTGTTTGCAGTGTCGGCGAATGCCAATCCGTCTGCGGTTTGCCGAGAACTTTGGAAAACATCGCCAGATGCAGAAGATTTGAAAATTTGTCTTTGAAAATCGGGTCGTGATTTTCGCTCAAACCGATTTCACGCCGGAATTGTTTATAAGGTTCGAGCCAGGACGCGATGAGCCGATGAACAAGTGAATAAATTCCCGTGTGAAACGTCGCGCCGAGAAACCGAAAATGTTTAAGCCACTGCGCCGTCGGCGGCACAAAAGGGTCGTGCGGTGAAAGAAAAGACGCGGGCGCAAGGCTCGTCGTTATCCATTTAATTTTTGTTTTTTCGGCAACCGACGGCGCGGCATAAACGACTTCGCCGGAAATCAAAACATCCGCGCCTTCGACGGCTTTCATCAAATCTTCATACATCAAATGCACATTTGGCAGCAGAATTTCGCGGAGAAGTTTTTCCGTGCCGCTTTTCGCGTCCATTATTTCACGCGCAAGCTGCCGGTCTTCAGGATGTATATCAGGACGAAGCGAAGAAAAATCAAAACCGAGCGCGGCAATCTTTTCGCGGTAGACTTCCAGCGTATTGATTGAGATTTCGTGTCCGCGCTTGCGTAATTCAATCGCTAAAGCCAACAACGGATGAAGGTCGCCGAGTGAGCCGTAAGGCGCGATTACAATTTTCATAGTTTAGTCCTTTGTCATTTGTCCTTCGTCCTTTGCTTTGAATCCTAAACCAAACGAGATTTTGCGAAGGACAAATGACAAATGACGAAGGACAAACCTATTCAGAGGCTTCAATTTTTTGTGCTTCTTTTTCTCGTTGTTCCATTCTTTCTTTAACCTGAAAACGATAACTCAAAAAGAAGCAGACCGAACCGAGAACCGCTGAAATAAACATCGCGTCGTTATTGCTTCTCCACAGAAAAAACGCGGCAATTCCAATCAGAACCACCGCTAATAATTGAAATAATCTTTCCATTTTTTACTCGACTTTTATTTCCTCACGCGCAATCGCGCTCGCTAAATTTCGCTTTCCGCGCTTTCTCCAAAGGTATCGCAAAACAAAGTAGATTGGCAAAACGATGAGCAGAAAGAACGGCAAAAGCGCAATCAAAGCCGTTACCAAAACCAAAATAAAACTCAACGCCGCATCAAATCCGCTGCCGACTGATTCTTTTAGCCGATAGAAAAAGCCCGTCGAATTGGCGGAAAAGGCAGTCGGCGATTGCAGTTTGATTTTAATAGTTGAAAGGCTGGCTTGATTTTCCAGAAAACGCTTTCTGCCTTCGATTTGTTCGATTTCACCGCGCACATTGGCGAGTTCTCGCTGCACATTGAGCGCGTCAGCCACCGAATTTGAACGCTTCATTATCTCAAGAAACTGTTCTTCGAGTGCCTTTTTCGTCTTCAAACGCGCTTCGATGTCAATAAATTCTTCCGTTACGTCCTGACCTTTGACCGTTTCAATAATCACGCGATTGGAAGTTTTGCGAATTTCGTCCAGAGTTTCGTTAAATTTTTCGGCGGGAACGCGCACCGTCATCGTTACCGTGTCCCGCGCCGTCATTTTAACATCGCTGCTGCTTTGCGTTGATTCAACGACAAAACCATTTTTACCTTCTGCAATCGCGGCTATTTTTTGCTGCGCTTCTTCCGGCGCGTTGACTTCCAAACTTAAATCGGCATTGCGAATGATTTTGCGTTCAATGACAGTCGGCGCGTTTTGTGTTTGCTCGGCTTGATTAAGTGAAATTTTTTGTGCAGTCGGTTCTTCACGTCCGCCGCCGCCGCCGCCGCCTCCACCGCCGCTTTTTTGTTCGGGGTTTAAGGTGGTTGTTGAGCTTGCATTGGTATTTGTTGAACTTTCCTGCGAACACGCTGTAAGTAAAACTGCAAACAGTAGAATAACGACAAATTTATTTGTTTTCATATTTTCTCGCTTTCGGTTTTGTTGACATTCTCTAAATGCTAAAAAAAATGATTTTCGCTTGGTGCAATCATTTTTCCAAATTTGATGTTTCAAAAACATTATGCTGAATTTAACTGAAAATTCAAAACTTTACTGATATGTGCGGAGCGATATAGATACATAGATTCACAAAATTTTGTTAACAAATATCTTTTCGGCGGCGAAACTACAACTTTACTTTTATTTTACACATCAAACTTTGAAAACCGACCAATCTTCAGGAGTTTTTATGCTGTCGCTGCCAATCAAATTTTTCCTGCCGATACTTTTTATTTTCTTTTCTTTTGCTTTCGCTGCCCAAGCGCAAACGCCGACGCCGTCGCCGGATGAAGAAACGGAAAAAATTTTCACCGAAGAAATTAAACTCAATGTTTTTGCTACTGACAATAGCGGCAAGTTCGCGTCCGACGTAAAAAAAGATGATTTGGTAATAACGGAAGACGGACGACTTCATCAAGCAAGCAGCATTAAACGTGTTCCCGCTAATGTTCTAATCGTTTTGGATACCGGCGGCGAGATGCGGCAGGTTAAAGGTTTCAAGCAAACCATTGATACGGCAAAGAGTTTAATCAGTTCGCTCCAATCAGAAGATTCGGTAGCAATTATACAGTATAACGACAAAGTTGAAATCGTTGCCGAATGGACGAACAAGCAAGAAGCATTAGCACTTTTGAAAAGCAAAGCCAATTTCGGCAGACGCTCCGTTTTTCTTAACGCGCTGGAAACGGCAACCAAATTTCTGCAAAAAACTCCGCTCGACAATCGTCATCTCGTTCTTATCACGGACGGCACGGACAGTTTCAACAAATTATCCGAAAGAGATGCGGTGATGAAAAATCTTCTTTCAACCGACATAAATGTTCATATTATTAGTTATACGCTGCTTGAACGCGCCGACATCGAACCGCGCACCAAAGGCATTCCAACAACGCCGCCGCCGAAGGCGATGCCTGACGAAGTAGCCGCGCAGATGCCTCCCGGAATTATAGCTATGAATCGCGGAAGCCGGATTTTGACGATTAATACGGACAGAGCCTTTTTAAAGAAGATGCGTGAAAGAAAACAGGAATTGATTGACAGCGAAAAATACCTCTCCGCGCTTGCCAAAGATACGAACGGCGAGATTATTCTACCTGAATCGAAACAGGAAATGCTTGATAAAACCGCGCTCGTTGCTCAAATTATTGATTCGAGCTATGTCATCACTTATACACCGAAACGCCCGCTGGTTGACTCACCGGCAGGCGAAATTCGCAACATTGAAGTTTCCTCGCGCCGTCCGAACTTACAGGTTCAGGCACATCGCAAACTTATTGTTAAAAAGTGAAAAAGGGGAAAAGGGGAAAAGGGGAAAAGTTAAAGGGTCAACAGAAAGGAAATTAAGAACTAACAAATAGTTTTGAAAATAAAATTTGATTTGGAATGTTAGGAGATTCTATTTTTGTATTTCCCCTTTTCCCCTTTTTCACTTTTTCACTTTTTCCCTTTTTCCCTTTTAAAACGCTTGGGCAAAGCGGAAATGAAGTTGTCCTTGATGCAGTTGAAAGATAGCGTTTGTGCCGTCGGTCTGCGGAATTAAAAATCTCGGCGGGTTGAGCAAATATCCGTAATCAATCGCAAATTCGCCGCCAATCGGTGTTTTGATGCGAAAACCCAGACCAACCGTATTTGACCACAACGCCCGTAAATTCTGCCTGAAAACATTACCTGCGGGAACTTCCTGCGGTTTGAAAATATCACTGACGCGCCGGAAAACATTTCCGCCGTCGTAAAAAGGAACGAGTCGAACAAGGTCTGTAACCGGTATTCGCGCTTCCAAATTTACAATCGCCAAAGCGTTACCGCCGAACGGAATAGTAAAAGGATTCAAGAAAACCTGCTCGCCTTTGCTGTTTCTAAAAATTCCCTGCGGAACAATTGCTACGCGCGGTCCCGCGCCTTCAAAATCAAAGCCTCTCAGCGTCGTCGAACCGCCCGCGAAAAATCTTTCGCTAATCGGCAAACTATCGTTTAAATCGGGAAATTGCGTCGAGTTAAAATTCTGATTTCTGGAAAACACGCTTGCCAAACCGAGAACGCCGCGTCCGGCAAGCGTCGTATTTTTCAGTTTTGAAAAAGTGAAATATGTGTTGTATGAACCTCGAAACTTGTTAAAGCCGGTGTTTGCGCCCAAAAACGGAGCGGAAACAGTATATTCAGCCGTTAAATAATTGCCGCCGGTCGGGTCGGTTGCGCTGTAACGGCACGGTTCGCCGGGTTCACCTTTTTGAATAATTTCAAGAAGTGTGTATTTGATATTACAATTTTCCCGCGTGTCATAGACGAAGTTCGCGCCGAAACCGGAAACCCGCACTTTTGCGTCGGGACGCAGTAAATCCTTGACCAGCAGGCTTTCAAAATTAAACAACCGCACGTCTTCATAGCGATAACGCACAAATAAAAAACTCCGTTTTTTCTGGCTGATAGTGCGGCTGGTTTCCGCCGAAAGCGTCAGCCGGTTTATCGTCGGATTGCCCGTCTTGCTGCCAAATTGGTCAATCGGATTACCGTTTTCGTCTACCCGCTGGACGATGCCGAAAGTTCCGCGGTCGAACGTCGAGCGGAAAAAGCGCGTAACGGTCGCATCACGCTGATATTGTGCCGTAAAGGTCAACGGCGAAAAACGATTTTTACCGTCGGGCAAAAAGCGCGGATTGATGTAATCAATCTGCACGAGCTGCTGCAAACGACTGACGCGAACCCGTGCGCCGCCTTGCTGAAGTTTGCCAAACAGGTTGAAATGCCGAATATCAAAAAAACCGTTCGCGCCGATGTCGGTCGAAAAGCCGCCGCCGTAAGTAATAAGACGCGGTTTTTGTTCTTCGACATTGATAATAATATCCGTTAAACGACCGCTTCCGTCCGCCTTTTCGCCTGCCGGTTCGGGTTTAATTTCGACAAGGCTAAACGCATCGGTGGCATAAAGGTTTTGTTCGCTGGCAAAAATGTCGGTTGAACGCAAAACGTCGTCGGTTCGCAGATTGACGGCTTTCAGGATTGCTTCGGGCTTGGTCATTTCATTGCCGTTTATCAAAATTCGATTAATGAAAACCTTTTGACCTTCTTTTTCGACGTTGTAAATAACTTTTACTTTATCTTCGGTCGCATTTTCCTCATCCGGCAATTCGTCGAGCGAGTAATTAACTTTCGCATCGTAAAACCCAGCCTGAGAATAAAACTTTGAAAGTTCCCGCACACCGTTTCGCGCCCGCGCCCGCGAAAAGTTTTTGCCTTCCAAATCGGGCAGTTTCGTCAGCAATTCCGCGTCGGAATAAGATGTATTTCCGTCAATCTCGACGCCTGTAACACGCGTCGGAATGCCTTCGTTAACGGCAAAAGTGATAATTAAATCCTCGCCGTTGAGCGCGACACCTTGCGTGGCGGTAACTTCAGTGCGGCGATAACCGAGTTCGCGCAGTATGGATTTAATCGTCAAACGGTCTTTCTCTAATGTTTCATTGCTCGTATAACCGCGCCCGTAACCGAAAAACGGAATAAAGCCGAGCGCGTTGGCTTCCTGCGAACCTAAAACGCTTTTGATTTCTTCAGTCGTAAATTTGTCTGTACCTTGGACGCGGATGTCAACTAATTTAAGTTGGCGGTTGAGGTCGGCTCGATATTTAACGTCAACCACGCGGTCTTTCAAAGCCGCGCCGCTCAAAGCACCGCATAAAACGTCGGTTTCGTTCTTTGTTTCGCTGGCTTCATTTTCTGTGAAATCGGGTTTTACGGAACAAACCGCCTGGACATCGGCAAAGAAATAACCTTTTTCCTGAAAATAATTTCTCAGTCGTCTCTCGCCTTCGACAATTGCCGCGTAATCGAGCGTTCCTTCGCGTTTGATGGTCAAAAGTTCGGCTAATTTTTTATCGCCGATTTTTTCTTTCCCCGCATCAATCTCGATATTAACGACCGGACCGACTTCGCCTTTCAAATCAATGGTTATCGTGTTTTTTTCGCTGTCATAAACCGGACGTTCTTCTTCAAGTTCGGGAGCAATAAATTTTTCATCGCGCAGGGCTTTGCGAATTTTGGCAATATCTTCCGTTAAAAGTTCGCGCGAATACGGCTCGCCCGGTTGAAGTTTTAATTTCGGACGGACTTTTGAAGCGTCAAAACCGGCAATATCAATGTTGAATTTTTCAACTTTTGCCTGTGCGTTCGGAATGACGTTAAAAGTAACGGCGACTTCGGTTTCACTTTTAAGCGGCTGTTGAGCGTATGTAACTTCGGCTTTGAAAAATCCGCGCTCGCGCAAATACTCCAAAATCAAATCGGCGTTGTTGCGAAGCGTCTGTTCGGTAATGGAAGTTCCCGGATTGAGTAGATTTAGTTTCAAGAGAAGCTGCTGTTCGGTTACGGATTTGCCAACCGTGCTGCCGATAATGATATTAACTTTTTCAGCCTTGGTTTTACGCTTAATGATAAAGCGCACATTAACGCCGCCATTTTGTCCGACATCACTGCGAACAACCGAAGCGGAAACGATATTACCTGTGTTGTATAGTTTTTGCAGAGCATCGCGCACTTTTACAGTAGTGTATGTTTCGCCAAGTGCATTTCGCGCAATCAAACGAAATTGTTCGGCGGCGGAAAGGTCGCGGTCTGCGCCTTCAAATGTTATCTCGACATTTGAAATTTGGCGGTCTTCAAATTTGTTTTGCGCGGAAACCGTGATTACAAAAAACAAGCCACAGAAACACAGAAATGTGAAAAAACGGAAAATGGATAATGGATAATGGATAATAGAAAGCGGAAAACGGAAAACGGGTGTTTTTATATTCTCCATTTTCCATTTTCCATTTTCCATTTTCCTGTTCTGTGTCTTTCGTGGTGAAAAATTCATTAAAATCTTTTTCGCAAACGAACTTCAAAATTAAAAACGCTGCTTTTCCGCGTTACGTTGCTCAACGGACGCTGTTCATACTGCGCGACAAACGACAGTCGGTTTGAAACGCGATATTCAAGGGCTAAAACCTGATTTTGGTCTTCCGAGAGGTTTGTCGAATAAGTAACCAGAAGATTTCTGTTTATCTGTCTGCCCACCGTTAGACGCGCCGAAGGATTCAGACGTTGACCGGAAATAACCGGATTGAGTTCAAATCTGTTCAAACCGAAAAGTTTGTCGGTCGCCTTGCTCAACGGATTATTGATAAGTTCGTCGGTTAGAATTTCCGCCGCCGTGTTGATTCCCGATTGCGCCAATGTCGGAATGCCCGTATCGGTATTTGCCAGATTGCCGGTGGTGATAAGCGAAATAACATCGGCTTGCGGCAGTGCCGGACTCGAGCGCACGGTTGCATTTAAGGTTTCGGTATTAGTCAATTCACCGACGAGGTTGACAATAATCTGATAACCGTTAATTTCAGTTTCGGCTTGCAGATTGATATACGGCTCGATGCTCGTATTCGGCGGAAATTCCAACACGCCGCGCTGGACTTCGTAACGCTCTTTGCGGAAGAAAATCGTTCCGCTATTGGCGGTAACTCTGCCGGAAATCTGCGGAAACTCGACGTCGCCCGTTATTCGCAAAGATGCCGAAGCGGTCAAATCGGCAAGATTGTTGCGGACAACCAGCGCATCGCGCCCTTCAATGCTGATGTCGAGTTTCGGCACGCCCAAAAACGACGAAGAAGACGAACCATCCGATGAACCTGTCGAACCCGCTGACAACGAGCCGTCACTCCGCCCGCTGATAATATCCGCCAGATCAATATCTTTATTGTAAATACTGCGTTTAGTGTAGATTGTTCCCGAAATCAAAGTATTCATTTCACCGTTGATACGATTGCCGCTGATTTGAATTTCGGCATCGCCCGTCGTGATAAAATCAGGCGGCAGCGGCGCGGTAAAATTATTTCCACGCACATCAATCCGAAAACCCTGCAACTCTAAACCTTTGATTAACGCGCCGCCGGAAGCCGTAACTCTGCCGCCGCCCAAAAATCCGCTCAAATTTTCAATCTGCACATTATCCGAATTAAATATAATGCGTCCGTTGATACGATTAACATTTAATCTTTCAGCCCCGACAAACGCCGAAACCGACGCATTTTCGGCATTTGCCGTGCCTATCAACCGCGCTGTTTTATTAACGCCCGTCAACCGAACCGAAACGTCAACCAGACCGGCGACAATTATGTCTTTTGAAAGTGCGTTTAATATCCGCAGATTTACCTTTCCGTCAACCGTCAGATTATTGATGCCGTCATCGGTCAGAGCCTTTGTTCCGCTGACGACGATATTTGTGCCGCCGCCCGAAAACTTTGCGTTGTCAACAACGACTTCTTTGGTATTGAACCGCACGGAAACAGGCTCGGTGGCAATCAGCGGCGTTTCGTCTATCTGCAAAGCAAGCTGGCTGAACATTGCCGCGCCGCTCAAATTATCCGTTGAAAATGCGCGTTTTCCGGTGGCTGTATCAACGCCGTAAAGATTGCCTTGCAGCACAATATTTCCCGTTGCCTGTCCGGTGATATTGATTTCGTCCGACGGACGAACAAGCGCAATCAGCGGTGCAAGCTGCGTATTATTAAAATTGGTTTCCGCCCGAAACGGTAGATTTTCATCGGCAAAATTGACGCTCGCGTTGAGTATTTGCGGTTGTCCTTGAAAATTAACCGTGACGTTGGCGTTAAGCTGTTGATTTTCGGTTTTCCCGACAAATGTTATCTCGCCGAGAGTATTCTCATTGATGACGACATTACGTCCCGCGCCGCTGAAATTTATGTCGTAAGTTTTGGCATCAGAACCTCTGCCCGTTGCTTTGGCGGTTAAATCAACTACGCCGTTGATGTTTGAAAGGTCTGTGTCTTTTGATAGAAACGGACGCACCCGCGCAAACTGTATATCTTTGCCGACGACGTCGAAATTAAAATCGGTCGAATCCGTTTGATAAGTTCCTTTCGCCCGCAGATAACCGTCGCCGAAACGCGCTTCAAAATTTTCGAGATTAACTAAATTTCCCTGAAAATTTGCCTTCGCGTCAAAACCGTCAAACGGCTGACCGTTGATTGTTCCTTTTCCCGATGAAATGTTTGCTTCGCCCTGTAAATTTCCCGGCAAACCGCTCACATTTATCGTGCCGGAAGTTTGCGCCTGAAAATCCTGAAGCTGTGCCGGCACAATATCAACCGGCAACGCCGCCAGCAGATTCCCCGTATTTACGTTATTTAACGTCGCCTGCACAGAGATATTATTCGTGCCGACGCTTGGAATACTGACATTAAAAGCAAGATTTCCGCCGCCGTCGCGTTCCTGCAATTTTCCGTCGCGCAGTTCAATAACATCGGGCGAAACAAAAACATTTGTCGAAAGCGTACCCAAATCCCGCCCGCGCAAAATAATTGAATCGAGTGAAGCGCGTCCGTCAAGCGTCGGATTCGTCAGATTTCCCGTCAGATTCCCCTTGAAATTAAAGTTTCCGGCAAACTGTGCCTGATAATTGTCGAGCTGCGCTTCAAGTTCGGGCGAAACATTTAAAACTCTGATAATGCGTTCGATTTCGCTTGCGTCGGTCGAGTTCAGCGCAATGTTCAAATTCGAGTTATAGCCGTTCAAATCAAATTGTCCAGTGGCATTCAACGCGCTCTTTTCCGTATTCAGATTGGCGTAATCAATACTGAAAAGTCCGTTGGTTGCGTTCAAACCGAGTTTTCCGTTAAGCGGCACAAGCCCTCGTTCCGTCGTTCCGGCGTTTGCTGCAAAGTCGGCGGTAACTGTTCCGCTGGCGGTTTTGAAATTCGTTCCGGCGAAACTTAAATTGACATTTCCGGTCGTTTTTCCTTCAATCGGAACGACTTGACCGCCTTGCAAGGCAAGCAGTTTCGACAAATCGAGATTGGAAAATGTCGCGTCAACTTTTGAACGATTGCGGTTATTCAAAGCGATTACCGCGTTGCCGTTGATATTGCCGTCCATCACATCGGCGGTTAAATTACTGAGCGCAACCCGGTCGTTTTCCGCGATTACCGAAGCCCGCGCCGCGCCGAGTTTGATGCTTCCCAAAACGCCGCCGCCCAAACTCATATCAAGACTGGCGCGATAACGTCCCGACGGTTCAAGCACAAAAACGGGTTTATAAATTTTGACGTTTTCGAGATTTCCGCCGTCTGGCAAAGCGGATTTCGTCAGGACGACATTTCCCGCATTAATATCGCCCGAACGCGCTTCGATTCTTCCCTGCTTTATTGTCAGACGCAAACCCGCAACATTAAGACTTCCCAAAATCGCCGCGTCGGTTTCGACTTTGGCAATTTTCGCATTGTCGGCATAGACTTCCGTCGTATTTCCGACAATTTTCGCGTTCACGCCTGATGCCTGTAAATTTCCGACTCGCGTACTTCCGGCGTTTAATCCCGAAACTTGAACATTTTTCGCCGTAACATTCGTCGTGTCGTTTTGCGCCGTTAAATTTACATCGTTTGCCGCCAAATCATTAACTTTTCCGTCTTTTGTTTGTAAGTTTTGCGCCCGCAGATTATTGACTTTAACATCGGTTCGAGTGCCGCGGTTTGTCGCTTTGACACCACTTGCCGTTACGCCGTTAAGCTGCGCTCCGTCCAGTTTTACCGAATTTGCCCGAGCATTCGGCAAAGTAACATTCATCGTGCCGTCGGCGGAATTGATTCTGACATTATTTGCCTGCAAAGATTGAATATCGGCATCCGGCGAAACAAAACTGCGCGAGCGCAAATCTCCTAAAGTTGCGTCAAAGTTTTTGTCTTTGTATTCGGCAGCCGCATCGGTAATATAAAGTCCGGCAATTGTTCCCAAAGGCGATTTTGCCGCCGCCGCCTGTAATTCGCCGAACCATTTAAAATCCGTTCCCGTGCCGCGTATATTACCGATAAGCTGCAAGGAATTTATTTGAAAATCTTCAAATGTCAGCAACTCGGCAACCGCTTTGCCGTTGGCTTCATACATCGTGTTTTCGCCCGCCACCGTCGCCGCGATGTTTAAGCCTTTCAAACGAATGTTGTCCGCCGCGAGCGCGTCCGATTGGATTTCGCCTTCGACGCGGTATTTGTCGCCTTCGCCCGTCACTTTTCCGCTGAAATTCGCCGCGCCGCGCAAAGCCGTGCCGAGCGGCAAAATGTTGGAAGTCTGCGATAAATCTACGCTCGAGTCAATATTCAAATCATATTTTAACAATTCCCAATCGGTTATTGTGCCGTTTAAGGTTGATTCGCCAATCGGCGTTGTCAGCTTAAACTCGGAAATTTCCGCGCCGTTCGCGTCGGCGATTCCTTTGGCGCGAATATCAACCGGCTGAATCGGATTTTCGTCATAGACAAAATTTGAATCCGTCGAGGTAAAATCAACTTTATAACGCTTCTGCTCGTCGGGAACTTGGTAATTTTCCGGTTCGAGAAAAAGTTGAATATTCTTCGCATCGGCGGAAATTTTGTGCTGCACGTCGCCGAAATGCACCAAACCGTCTTTGAGCGAAAATTTCACTGAAGAATAAGCAAAATTCACGCGCGAACCCGCTTCGTCTTCAACAAGTTTTAAGTTGGAAAAGTTCGATTTGCCGTTTTCATCAAATTTCACCCACGCCTCAAAACCCTTGACATCGGTTGTATCAAGGCTGATGTCGCGGCTCAGTTGCCACGCATAAAGGTCTTTGACGCTTAAATAAAGTTGTGCTTCTTTGATGAAAAAAAGTTTGTCGCCCGAAATTTTATCGTTAAAAGTTGCGTTTTTGAGTTCTAACTTTAAAGGTGAAACAGTCAAACGAAAAGTATCGGCACTAAAAACAACACCGATTTCCGCCATTTTTGCGACAAATTGCTCTTTAATATAATTATCGAAAACGCCGTAACGATATGAAACGGTCGTCAAAAGCGCGAGACTAACCGCCAAAAGCGCGATAAGCCCAAGCGCGATAACTCCGTTTCGGCGCGTGAAAAACCTGCGCCGCGCAGTAGTTTCAGGCGCAGTTTCCTCCGCCGCGTTTTCTTGCGGTTCGTGTTCTCCGATTTCTTCTATGTGGTTTTCGTTTTCTTCTGACATTCTATCCAAGAGAGAGTTGCTGAAAACATTTTAACGATATTTACCGTTTATTGAAAGCTAAAATAAATTTTTTCGCCAAAACTAACTAATTAAAGCGGCTCAACATCAATAATTTCCAAATCAAATGCTTCAATCGCGTTGACCTTTGGCGGATGATTCGTCAAGAGGCGAATTTTTTTCACGCCTAAATCATTCAAAATCTGTGCGCCGATACCGTAATCGCGGTAACTTCCATAGCCGGTTTCCTTTCGCGCCGTTTGAAAATCGAGATTTTTTTCCTGCATCACGGCGTAAGTTTGTAATTGATGAATCAAATCAAGATTATGCTGATTCTGGCGCAGGTAAAGAATAATACCTCGTCCTGCCCGGGAGATTTTTTTCAGTGAAGAATGAATTGCTTCAGCCGCTTCACCGAGTTTTGAACCGAACATAGCAAACGTGATGTTCTCCGTTTGGACGCGCACGAGAACGGGTTCGGTTGTCTGCGAAAAATCATTTCCCAACACCATTGCCACATGCGTTTCGCCATTAATAATATTTTCGTAAGCGATAGCGCGAAAAGTTCCGAAATCCGTCGGCAAATTCGTTTCGACAACACGCCTGACAAGAGTTTCCTTTTGAATCCGGTAGCGCACTAAATTAGCGACGGAAATAATTTTCAACTTGTGCTTTTCGGCAAAAGTTTTTAATTCAGGAAGCCGCGCCATTGTGCCGTCTTCATTCATTATTTCGCAAATCACAGCCGACGGATTAAGTCCCGCGATGCGGGCAATGTCAACGCTCGCTTCGGTTTGTCCGACGCGCACGAGAACGCCGCCGCGTTTTGCACGAAGCGGAAAAATATGTCCGGGACGCGCTAAATCCGCCGGTTTTGTATCGGAATGAACGGCAGTCAGAATAGTTTTCGCGCGGTCGGCGGCGGAAATCCCGGTCGTTACGCCCGTCCGCGCTTCGATGGAAATAGTAAAAGCCGTTCCCATACTTGAAGTATTTTCCGATGTTTGCGGCGGCAGATGCAGTTCGTCGCACCGCTCTTCGGTCAGCGGCAGACAAATCAAACCGCGCGCGTGCGTTATCATAAAATTGATGATTTCAGGCGTAATCTTTTCCGCCGCACAGACCAAATCGCCCTCATTTTCGCGGTCTTCGTCGTCAACAATGATTATCATTTTGCCGTTTTGAATATCGGCGGCGGCGGCTTCTATTGTGCTAAAAGACATTTGATTATTTGCGGTTTGTTCAGCTTTCACAATCTGATTTTTGCTCATTTCATCTTTTATGTAAGACGATTTGAGCAAATCGTTTGTAATTACTAAATTTTAACGGAAGTGCAGAGATTTAGCGAATAAAATAAACGATTTAACTGAAGGCTGTGCAAATTAGATAAGTAAAGAAATCTTAGCGACCTTTGCGTAATCCTTAGAGGTTGTTTAAATTTTAATAATAATTTTTGAAAAGCGAGAGGCGGGTGCGATAACTTTAAGATTGACTAGAAATTACAGAGGTTATCTGTATTGACAAATTAAGTTGGAATGGCTTTGTTTTCCTGGCGAACTTTGCGCCTTTGCGTGAGAAAAAATGTTTCATGCAAAGTTCGCCAGGAACGCAAAGATTAAATGTAATGCTAACTTAATTTGTCAATACACCTATCCTATACCCGGCAACGGCAAAAGGTCCCGTGCCGCCGTGAATCGTCGCAACTTCTTTAATTGCAAAATCTTTGTAATTATCCGAAGAAGTTTGAGCGGTTTGCGCCGCGGCGGTTAAAGCACTCGAAAATAAAACTTTTTACGTATTATTTGCGTCCGAACGCGCCGCAAGGTTGTCCCGATTTTTCAGCCAATTGCGAAAATGCCGCAGAACAAGCGAAATTCCTGTAATTTCGCCTGTATACGGATTAACAAAAACCTGCCCGCCGCGTCCGAGAGAAACGGCGGCGGCGGACTTTTTATCATTTTGGAAAGTGATTCCCGATGGTTTCGCATCGGGTTTTGCTTCGCGCACTTTGGCAATGATTTCCTGAATTGAAAGACGCGGCGCATTCTCCGTCGGCGATTGCACAATACGCATTTCACGTTCGGCAAATTCCAAAATGTTTGATTCAAATGAAAGCAATGCGCCGCTGACACACATCACGAAAATAAAAATCCCCGCAATTACACCGCACATCAAATGCAGCCAGAAAATAATTTTACGAAACTTTTTCATATTTTATCAACTTTAATTGCCGGTTCGGAAAGGCGGAAGCCCGCACGTCAGCAAGAGCGGAAGAAAGTGGTGAACGGTGAGTGGTGAATGATAAATGATAACTCACCATTCACACTTCACCGTTATTGGCTACTTTCCACCTTTGCCCGACGCGCGGGTTGCCTTTTACCAACGATAGCGCAATGTAACCGAACCGTTTATCGGTGCGCCGGGCTGAATGCCGTTGTCGCCGTTGGAAGTTTCGTAATAGCGTTTGTTGCTGATATTTTTCAGATTAAACGCGATTTCGTAATGCTTTTCGCTTCGCCACGAAAGCGACGCATCAAAACGCGCAAATCCGGGCAAAGTTACGAGATTATTGGTCGAAGTGTAAGTTTTGCTCCGTGCAAACGCGCCGAAACCAAGCCGAAATTGCTTTGGCAATTGATATGTCAACCACAGATTTCCCGAATTTCGCGGCGTAAGCTGGGCATATTTTCCCTGCAACGGAACGCCTGCCGAGAAACTGTTTGATTTTGTAATTTTCGCATCCAGCAAGGCATATCCGGCATAAATATCGAGATTTCGCGTGGGCGAGCCGGAAACGGTTATTTCGATTCCGTCGGTTCTCTGCTCGCCAACCAAAATTAATTGCGTCGGATTAAGCGGGTCAGTTGTTTTAATGTTATTGCGGTCAAGCCGAAAAACTGCAAGTGTCGCATTTAATCTGAAGGGTTGGAACTGCGCTTTTACGCCTGCTTCGTAGTTGCGCGTCAATTCGGGTTTCAATTCCGCCGCGTTTGCCGCCAATGACAAATTTTCGCCCGATGGCTGGAAAGAGCGTGTGTAGCTTCCATAAAAAGAAAGCCGCTCATTCGGCTGATAAACTAATCCTACGCGCGGACTCCATTGTTTATCGGTTCGACTTAAATCTTGATTAACGGCGCGAAGGTCATCCAATTTCTGACGAAAATTATCAAATCTAACCCCGACCAGGGCTTTCAATTGTTTCGTAAAATTGATTTGGTCTTGAACATAAACGCCGAAAACTTTTCCCGTAAATTCGTTGAAATTCTGGATTGCGCCGACGTTGACCGGACGCGACAAATCGGGATTGAGAAGCGCAACCGGAGAAGGCGTGGCGTTTGTGTTGCGGAGATTTCGTCTGGTTTGCAAACCGACTTCGATTCCGCCTAAAACCGTGTGCTGTATTTTGCCGGTTTGAAAAACGCCGACGGCTTCCGTTTGATTGAAATAATTATTTTGCTTGCCGCTGCCGTTATATTGAAATCGAATCGCGCCCAATCTGTCGAGCGAAAAAGTCGGATCGGTCGCTCTGATTGCCGCACAACTGCCGCTTGCATTAAAGACACAAACGCCGTTCGCTCCCGTATTATACCAATCTGTCGCCGTGTAAATTCGCCGGAAAACATTGCGGACGAGCCAATCATTATTAAATCTGTGTTCGACTCTTAACGCTTGCGACAAAACACGATTCGTAATCCGGTCTCTTTCGGGAAAGCCATAATAAGTTCCGATTGGAACACCGACGGGACGACCTTGATACGAAGGAATTCCGCGGTCTGGTCGGCGTTTGTCATTCAAGAATTCAAATTGAAACAAAACGTCGGTTTTTTCCGTCGGCTTCCACGCGAGCGAAGGCGCAATATTGTAGCGGTCTTGGAAAAAATAATGACGAAAACTTCCCGATTTTTCATACGCGCCGACGAAACGAAAAGCGAGTTTTTCTTGGAAAATCGGCTGACCAAAATCAAATGAACCGCGTTTCAAACCGTATGAGCCGAACATTGTTTCGATGCTGCCGATTCTGCTGAAGTAATTCGGACGTTTTGTAACGCGATTGATAATACCGCCGGACGAACCGCGCCCGAACAGAACCGCCGCCGGACCTTTGACGACTTCGATTTGCTCGATGTTCGCCAAATCGCGGTAATACGTCGCGTCGTCGCGCACGCCGTCAATAAACTGGTCGCCGACGGCGTTAAATCCGCGAATAAAAAATTGGTCGCGTCTGCCTTCGCCCTGCGCGACGGAAACCGCCGTAACATTGACGAGCGCGTCCTGCAAAGAACGAGCAGCTTGCGAATCGAGCAATTGGCGATTGACGATTTCCACCGATTGCGGCACATCGCGCAAAGGCGTTGCCGTTTTCGTTACGGTTTCGCTCGTCGAGGTACTAAATTCAGGCTCGATATTAACCGTTACGGTTTCTTTAACTGTTTGAGTTTCCAAAACAATCTCGGAAACCTGCAAATCCTGCCCGGAGAAAGTTAAATTTTTAACACTTTCCGCCATTCCTTTCTGCGAAATACGCAATTGATAACTGCCTTTGGCAAAACAACTAAGATAAAACCCGCCGAGTTTGTTACTTTCTGTTTTATAAATCGTATTGCCGCTGTCATTAGTCAGTGTTATCCGTGCGCCGCCGACAAGCGCACCGTTAACATCCTTCACCGTTCCGCGAAAACAATGTTCAGCGGTCTGGGAAAAAGCCGTAAATGCCAAAACAGCGATAGATAAAATTACACAAAACAGTCTACAAGCAATATGGACTTTGCTTTTTCCACAAAATATTTCCCGCATTTTCTTATTTCCTTAACTTACCGGATAAATAAAAACTTGTTGAAAATGAATTTCAATTTCGTCTTTAATTTTTTAAGTTTAATTCGTGCGGAAATGTTTCGTCAAGTTTGAAATATTTTTTTTGCAGAGATAATCTGGTGGCGTTCAAAATATAAAGAATTTACCATTGAGGCGCAGAGAAAAGACGCAGAGGAATGCTGAGAAATCTCTGCGACACTCGGCGAAAACTCTGCGCTTCGGCGGTAAATTCTTTTTCAGCATTACTTTTATTTCTCTATTGATTTATTTGTGCGTAATTCGTGTGTTCGTGGTTAAATTCTTTTTGTTTATTGCGCTTTCAAAAGCCAGCCGTTCGGGTCAATCTTATATTTTTGCCCGGCTTGAAGCGGAAACCAGTTTTTTCCATTTGGCATTTCGATGCGTTTAATTGTTTCTCCGATTTTTACTTCTACAGGCATTGGAAACGACATATTGTTCGGCGTTTCCCAACGTAAATTTACCGAATTCCCTCCTTCTGTATTGCTATTTTCCACAATCAGTTTCGGCAGTTGCGGCTGACGCAGATAAAGTTCAAAAAACCAATCGAGTTTTTTGCCCGACTGCTGTTCGGCAGTCTTCAAGAAATCATCGGTTGTTACCAATCTTGTTTGTTTTCCGTTTGTAACTTTCTCCATTTCGGCTGTCGGATATGCCATTCGGCGCAACGCTTTGAAAAACGCTTCGTCACCGAGATAAAAGCGCAGAGTGTTCAAAATTAACGCGCCTTTGCCGTAAATGTCACCGTCGCTTTTCGTGTAATCGGGCGGCAGAAAATACATTTCGGTCGTCGTGCGAGGTTCGCGCGGGGCAACGGGTTTGACGTTGTGCAAACCGCGATAACGATTCGCCATTGCTTTGAAATACGCTTCCTTGCCCTTCGTTTTCTCAATATAAAACGTATCCATAAATGACTGGAAACCTTCGTGAATCCAGAAGTCATTCCAATCTCTTCCCGTTACGAGATTTGCCCACCACTCGTGACCGAATTCGTGAAACAAAAGCCAGTCGTCGCCGTCCGCATTATATTTAAAATTGTTGCCGTAAGCCGTAATTGATTGGTGTTCCATTCCGAGATGCGGCGTTTCGGCAATGCCGATTTTGTCAGCGCGAAACGGATACGGACCGAGATATTCTTCATAAAATTTTACATATTTCTTCGTCAAATCCACGAGCGATTGACCTTTCGCATAATCCTGCGGCAAAACATAAAACTGAATCGGAATCATATCGCCGCCGATTGACTGCACTTTGTCATCAATCAATTTATACGGCGCGACGTTGAGCGCGATGCAGTAATTACTAATCGGCTGCGAAACAAACCAGTTAAAAGTCTGCGTTCCGTCATTATTTTTAACGACCGATTGCAATTTGCCGTTTGAAGCCGCAACGAGCGGTTGCGGCACTGTAAAATGAAGCGAAGTCGTTTCCGGTTTGTCCGACGGATGGTCTTTGACGGGAAACCACAAATCCGCGCCGTCGTTCTGCACAGCCGTCGCAATCCAAGGCTGTCCGTCAGCAGTTTTTGACCAAACAAAACCGCCAACCCACGGCGGACGCGGCGCAACGCGCGGTTTTCCGAAATAAACAACACGCACATCAACCGTTTTTCCCGCCTTTTCCATCGTCGGAAAGGAAATCCAAATTCTGCCTTCACGACGTTCAAACGCCAGTGTTTTCTGCTTTTTGCCATCAACCAGCGCGACCGACTCAACCGTGAACGGCGTATCGAGGTCAAGCACAAATTTATCAATCGGTTTGACAATTAACGCCTTCGCCGTCAAAACGCCTTTGATTGATTGCTCCGTTGGATTGACGCGCAAATCCAAATCATAAGATTTGATGTCGTAAGCCGCCTGTTCAGCCATCAAAACGCCGCCCGATTCGGTCGGACGCACACCAACATCTCTCTGCGCGAACGCGGAGGCGGAAAACAACAAAACGCAAATTAGAATTTTAGGAAACAGCTTTTTCATCATAATTTTTCTCTCGAAATCATTTTTCACATTGTAGCAATTATGTTTTCGGGTTAAAAATGAAGATGTTAAATCGGCAAGACATTTGGTTTTGAATTCAAGCGATGAAAAATTTATGAAAAGATTTCATTTAATCGAAATTCACGAACAAACTTGGTGCCCCGCGCCGGTTCGTGATGCCATAACCGATTATCTGCAATTTGCGATAACCTTCGGGAATGTTTATCAACCGATTTTTCAGCATTTAAAGACAGCTTTGAAAAACGCCGGAACTGGGAAAATCGTTGATCTTTGTTCGGGCGGCGGCGGTGCTTGGGTGAGTTTAAAAAAGGAATTTGAAGACGTTGAGATAACTCTGACCGACCTTTTCCCAAATCTCGCGGCTTTTCGGGAATTAAAGAAAAAGCACGATTTGGATTTTCAGGAAAATTCCGTCAACGCGATTGACGTTCCGACCAACTTAGACGGATTTCGCACGATGTTCTCGGCTTTCCATCATTTTCGCCCCGCGCAAGCGAGAAAAATTCTGCGCGACGCGGCAAACAAAAATTGCGGCATCGGCATTTTTGAAGCCACGCCGCGAAATGTCAAAACCCTGCTGATAATGCTTCTCACGCCGATTTTTGTTTTGCTGCTTACGCCGAAGATTCGCCCGTTTCGCTGGTCGAGAATCGTTTTCACATATCTGCTTCCGATTGTCCCGCTGGTCGTTTTATTTGACGGAGTTGTTTCCGCACTGCGAACTTACACTACCGACGAACTGAAGGAATTGACAGCCGAAATCGGCGAAGACGGATACGTTTGGGAAATCGGCGAAGAATGCGGCGAGAAAAATCCGATTCCAATAATTTATCTCATCGGCTACTCGAAACAATCTGATTGAATTTCTTTAAGATTATCTGCGTTCATCTGCGGCTAATTTCTTCTTTGAATGAATTTCCTGTAAACTTCTCACCAAAACTTTTTCCTGTGATTTCTTTGTCGCAATCGCTTCGATATAAACTCCAAATTATTAATTTACTTCTTTTGCCCAACTCCGAACGCTTTTCAACCACTCAAGACGGCTTAGATTTCTGCTTTGCAAAACAAAATTTGTCAGAACTTCTGAAGTTACCAACGGCAAAGCCAAACTTCGTTCGGTTGTTTTATATTTCGTGCCGGTCAAAATCAAAATTTGCATTTGTTCATTTTCGTATCGCCAAATTTCCGCTACTCCGAATTCGGCAAAGATACTTTCCCGCTCGGTTGAAGAACTTGTCATATCAACTTCGACAATCAGTTCCGGCGGTGAGTCGGAAGATAAATCCAATTTTTCTTTGCCTTCAACTATTGCTTCGTTTTTAAAATAAAAACAAGAATCCGGTTCAAACCCGCCTTTGGATTTGCCGCCTTGATAAGTTGCCGAACCGAAATTTCGCCAATTTACTTCCCATTCCAAACAACAAACTTCGACAAATGATGCGATTGCTCTATTCAAATCTTCGTGCTTTTTTGAAGTCGGCATAATTAGTAATTTCCCTTTTTGGTAATAAAAACGCGGACTTTGTTTTCCCCAGTAAATTTGCACGGCTTGGTCGTATATTTCCCAGGAAACATTTGCCAAACTGACGGCGACTTCTTCTTGCTGAACTAATTCAATCGCTTTTTTTACTGCATTAAGCGAAGTTGTTCTCGGTATATCTAAAACGGCTGACATAATTTTCTCCAAAATTATTTTACCACGCTCGCCAATTCTTTCCCCGAATGAATCTCCTGCAAACTTCTCACGGAAACTTTTTTCTGCGTTTTTTTCGTTGCAATCGCTTCAATCAAGGCTTCCGCGCCGGTCATTGTCGTTACGCACGGCACGTTGAATTGGAGCGCGGCTTTGCGAATTGCCTGTTCGTCGTAATGCGAAGTTTGACCCAAAGGCGTGTTGATAATCAGTGAGATTTCGCTTTGTTTGATGTAATCGGCGATATTCGGGCGACCTTCGTTGACTTTGAAAACTGTTTCGCATTCGAGTCCGACTTCGTGCAGACGCTTTGCCGTGCCGTAAGTGGCAACCAATTTAAAGCCTGATTTATCGAGCCGCCGCGCTAAAATTACGGCTTGACCTTTGTCGGAGTCGTTGACGGAAATAAACGCTTTTCCCTGCATCGGCAAAACCAAACCCGCGCCTTCCATCGCTTTGCCGTAAGCCTCGCCGAATGTGTCGCCAACGCCCATCACTTCGCCCGTCGAGTGCATTTCAGGTCCGAGAATCGGGTCAACTCCGGCGAATTTCTTGAACGGGAAAACAGGCGATTTGACAAAGATTTGCGGCACGGATAAAACTTCGGGTAAATTAAAATCCGCGAGAGTTTTATTGCCAGCCATCACCAAAGACGCGATTTTCGCCAGCGGAACGCCCGTCGCTTTGGCGACAAACGGAACGGTGCGCGAGGCTCTCGGATTGACTTCGATAACGTAGACGCGGTCGTCTTTTATTGCCAATTGCAGATTCATCAAACCTTTAACTTTCAAGGCTTTTGCCAGGTTTTGCGTGTAATGTTTGATGGTTTCGAGATGCTCTGCGGCGATTTTTTGCGCGGGCAAAACGCTGGAAGAGTCGCCTGAATGAATTCCCGCTTCTTCAATGTGTTCCTGAATTCCGGCGATGACGCAGGTTTCTTCATCGGCAAGGGCATCAACATCAATTTCGACGGCGCGTTCTAAAAATTTATCAATCAAAATCGGTTTTTCGGGCGAAGCGTCAATCGCCGTCCGCATATATTCGTCGAGCGTTTTCTCGTCATAAACAATCGCCATCGCGCGTCCGCCAAGCACAAAACTCGGACGCACGACAACCGGATAACCGATTTTATCGGCAATAATTTTCGCCTCTTCCGCCGAAACTGCCGTGCCGTTTTCGGGCGAAGGAATTTTCAGTTCGTCAAGCAATGCGCCGAATCTTTTTCTATCTTCCGCCAAGCCAATCGAATCGGAAGAAGTTCCGATAATCGGCACTCCGGCGTTGTGCAGTCTGTCGGCTAAATTCAAAGGCGTTTGTCCGCCGAATTGGACAATTACGCCTTCCGGTTTCTCGACTTCGACAATGTTCATCACGTCTTCAAACGTCAGCGGCTCGAAATAAAGACGGTCGGAAGTGTCGTAATCGGTCGAAACGGTTTCGGGATTACAGTTGACCATAATCGTTTCAAAATCGGCGTCGCGCAACGCGAAACTGGCGTGGCAGCAACAGTAATCGAACTCGATTCCCTGCCCGATACGATTTGGTCCCGAACCCAAAATCATAATTTTTCGGCGTGTCGTCGGCTCGGCTTCACATTCTTCTTCATAAGTTGAATAAAGATACGGCGTGTGCGATTCAAACTCCGCGCCGCAGGTGTCAACCCGTTTATAAACCGGAACGATATTCAAATCTTTTCGTCTTTCCCGAACTTTATTTTCGGTTGAATTTGTCAGATAGGAAATGCGTCTGTCGGACAAAGCAAACTCCTTCGCCGTTCTTAAAACCTCGCTCGGAACATCATTTAAATTTCGCCCGTCAATCCGCGCCTGCAACTGCATAACTTCCTGCAATTGCTCCAAAAACCACGGGTCAATTTTCGTCAAACGGTGAATTTCCGCAATCGAATAACCGTTTCGCAGAGCATAAGTTAAATAAGAAAATCTATTTGAATTCGGACGTGCCAATTTTCTCTGCAAAACGTGGTCGGGAACGTCTTCGAGCCGCAGCGGTTTAACGGCTTCGAGCGAGCGCAAACCTTTGAAAAGTGATTCTTTGAAGGTTCTGCCGATTGCCATCACTTCGCCGACGGATTTCATCTGCGTTCCGAGAACGTCTTCCGCGCCGGAAAATTTCTCGAACGCCCATTTCGGAATTTTCGTTACAACATAGTCAATCGTCGGTTCAAAGCTCGCCGGAGTTTTCTTTGTAATATCGTTCGGAATTTCGTCCAAAGTGTAGCCGACGGCGAGTTTTGCGGCAATTTTTGCAATTGGAAATCCGGTTGCTTTTGACGCAAGCGCGGATGAACGGGAAACACGCGGATTCATTTCGATAATCCGCACATCGCCGTTTTCGGGATTAACGGCAAATTGGATATTCGAGCCGCCGGTTTCCACGCCGACTTTGCGAATGCAGGCGATTGACATATCTCTCAACCGTTGATATTCAACATCCGTCAGAGTTTGCGCCGGAGCAACCGTTATCGAATCTCCGGTGTGAACGCCCATCGGGTCGAAATTTTCAATCGAACAAATAATGACGACGTTATCATTCAAATCGCGCATCACTTCGAGTTCGTATTCCTTCCAGCCGAGAATTGATTCTTCGACCAGAATCTGCGAAATCGGCGAAGCAGCAAGTCCGCCTTTGGCAATGTCTTCAAATTCTTCAGGATTAAATGCCGTTCCGCCGCCCGTTCCGCCGAGCGTGTAAGCCGGACGCACAATTGCCGGATAACCCGTCGTTTCGACAATCTTTTGCGCCTCTTCCCAAGTGTGCGCGAATCCGCCTTTCGCCGACGGAATTCCGATTTCATCCATTGCCTGCTTGAAAAGTTCGCGGTCTTCGCCGACTTTTATCGAATTGATATTTGCGCCGATGAGTTTTACGCCGAACTCTTCCAAAACGCCTTTTTCATATAAATCAACAGATAAATTCAACGCGGTTTGTCCGCCAACCGTCGGTAAAAGCGCGTCGGGACGTTCTTTTTCGATAATCGCCGAAACCGTTTCAACCGTCAGCGGCTCGATATAAGTTTTATCGGCAATTTCCGGGTCGGTCATAATCGTCGCCGGATTTGAATTGACCAAAACGACTTCAAAACCTTCCTGTTTCAAAGCGCGGCACGCCTGCGTTCCCGAATAATCGAATTCGCAAGCCTGTCCGATGACGATTGGACCTGAACCGATGATTAAAATTTTATGAATGTCTGTGCGTTTTGGCATTTAAAGAATTGTTGTAATATAAAACATAATAGTTTGGGAAATTATACAATATCAGTTGAGTGTAGCCTAAATGTTCGTTCAAAGATTAAAAATCGAAAATTGGAAAAACTTTCGCAAAGGCGATGTTAATTTATCCCGTCGGCTATTTCTAATCGGACCTAATGCTTCGGGAAAGTCAAATTTTTTAGACATTTTTCGCTTTTTACGCGAAATTTCTCTGGATACTGGCGGTGGTTTTAAGCAAGCAGTTGAAACTCGCAATGGGGTTTCAGCAATTCGATGTTTATTTGCCAGAAAAAAACCGGACATTTCTATTGAGGTAGAATTAAAAGACGATGATGATTCAGTTTGGGTTTATCAGCTTAGTTTCGGGCAAAATCAAAATCGCAACCCTATCATCAAATCTGAAAGAGTGGAACACAATGGCAAAGTTCTTTTGAGCAGACCTGATGATGATGATAAAAAAGATATTGCAAGGCTTTCACAAACATCATTGGAGCAACTTAATGCGAACAACAAGTTTCGCTCTATCGCTAACTTTTTCCAAAGTATCAACTACCAACACTTAATTCCTCAGGTTGTTCGAGATTCAAAAGGGTTTTCCCCTGTTTCAATCATCAATGACCCGTTCGGTAGAGATTTTCTTCACCGAGTTGAAAGAACCAGAACGAATATTCGAGATTCACGTCTAAAAAAAATTGAATCTGTTTTGCAAATTGCTGTTCCTCAGTTAAAAGAATTAAAAGTTAGTCGTGATAATTCGGGGATTCCTCACTTAGAAGGGATTTTCGAGCATTGGAGACCTCACGGAGCAAAACAATTTGAATCTCAATTTTCTGACGGAACACTTCGTTTATTTGGATTACTTTGGTCTCTTTTTGAAGGAGATGGAACACTTTTGATGGAAGAACCTGAACTATCTTTACATAAAGAAGTAGTTCGCCAACTGCCTGCGATGATTGAAAAAATAAATCGTTCTCGTAAGCCAAGAAGACAAGTAATTATCAGCACTTTTTCTGAAGAAATGCTCGATAATCAAGGAATTGGCGGTGAGGAGGTAATTAGGTTAGAGCCAAGTCCCGACGGAACAAAACTTGTTTCTCCATTAGACTCTGAAGAAGAAATGGAACAACTAAAAAATGGGCTAACTATCGCAGACGTTGTATTACCCAAATCATCTCCTAAAGATATTCAAGGACTTCTTTTCTCTTTGTAAAATGGCGACCATAAATCTTTTAGTTGAAGGTGAAATAGATGAAATTGTGGCTCGCAAACTTGTTTTTGCAGTTGGGCATCAAGCTGGAGTGTGTTACGGAAAAAAAGGTTCTGGTTATATCAAAAATAAGATTCGAGATTTTAATAAATCCGCACAAAACATTTGCTACTTGGCTTTGGTGGATTTTATGGACGCTGATTGTATCTGTCCTTCCGAAGTCGTTTCAACTTGGTTGCCATACAAAAATGACCTGATGTTTTTTCGTGTTGTTGTTAGAGAGATCGAAAGTTGGATAATGGCTGACCGTAAAAATATAGCTAACTTTCTAAATGTAAGTATTGAAAAAATCCCTTTGAGTCCTGAAAACGAAGATGACCCTAAACAAAAACTTGTCAATATAGCGAGAGGTTCGCGCTCTTCAAAAATTATTTCAGAATTAGTGCCTGAACAAAATTCGACCGCTCAAGTCGGAAAGTTATACACTTCCGAAATCAAAAGATTTATTTCCGATATTTGGGATGCAAATTCTGCAAGAATAAACTCACCGAGTTTAGATAAATGCCTTAAAAGACTCGAAAACATTTAACCAACTTTATTATATTCTCAATTAAACTTGCGTTCCCGAATAATCAAATTCGCAAGCCTGTCCGATGACGATTGGACCTGAACCGATAATTAAAATTTTATGAATGTCTGTTCTTCTGGGCATTTATGTAATAATTATTGGAAAGGGCAATCTAACTCGATGGTTCGCAAAAGCCTTCTGACGGCGAATTTTTGCAGGAAGTTAAAAAGCCTTAAACCTGAAGTTTTATTTTGTGCCGACACCTTCCGGCGGCGTAACCCGCAAGCGACCTTTCGCGTCTTTGATGACGACAAAACGCTTTTCTTCCATTTGCCCGCCCGCGTTGAGAAGCGGAACGGAAAAAGTTTTACTATCGGCTGTTCCTTCTGATTTGAGCGGCAGTTGTCCCCAGAGTTCGCCGCTGCTGCGATACGCCATATAATGTTCTTCGTTGTATTTGTCGTAAGCATAGACGACGATGCCGTCGAAATCCGGTTCTACTCCATTTCTGACTTTCACGACATTGCTTCTACTTAAAACCACCCAGCTTCCGGGCTTGGTAACTTTCATTGCCGCATCTTTATCGGATAACTTATTGGTGTCGGCATTGTCGAGCCTTTGCCAGGCGACGAATTTTTTGTTGTTTTGCTGATAAAATAAAATATCGTTCGGCAGTTGCAGTTCGACCTGTCTGCCGAAAAGCCAACCGGCGGGCGCGGGCGAAACCGAAGCGTCAAGCCGCACTTTATACCAAACATCGTATTTATCTTCCATTTTGTCCGGTTCGTCGTTTTCCTTCGCCGCTTCAATCTCGGCGTTTTTCGTTTTGCCCTTTGATTGTTTTTGCGCGGTGTTGGAAGCATCGTCAACGTCGGGAGCGTCCTGCGCTTTCGGAACAAATTTCCAGCCGGTTATCTCAAAACTAGAGCCGTTTTCGAGTTTGAACAAAATGTTATCGCCGGTTTGTTCGGGCGACAGCCGCAGATTTGAAGCGGCGCGAAGTTGTCCGACGGCTTGCGGCTGCAAGTCTTTGTCTTCTTCGGCTAGTTTTTTCGATTTCGCAAGCACATTGCTGATAATCAGATTCTGTGCTTCAATCCAGCCTTCCGTGTTGTCTTCGTCGTGAGCGCGGACGCGATACCAATGCACTTTTTCAAAAATGATTTCGTCCAAAATGTCTATCACATCGCCGCGGTTCACTTCCAAAAGGTCAGCCGCAACCACTGCGTAAGAACTGCGGATTTGCGCCTTGGTAATAACCGTTCCGGTTTCGTTCAATCCGACTAAAGACGAAACATTGTCAAAAATTCCGTCAACCACGCCGCATCCGCTTAACGCCGAAGCCGCCAGCAAAATTGCCGATAAAATAAATGTTTTTTTTAATCTCATTTTTACTATTCCAAAATTTTTCGCCAGTTATTATAACCCAACTTACCCAATAAATCCTTTTGCCGCTTGTTTAACTTAGCTTTGACGTTTAATTTTGTGTTGAAATCCGTTTCCGCCGCTTCGATTCCGACACTCTCCAAATCCTCCCGCCAATTTATTTTTTCCGTTCCTTTGATGTATTTTTCAATTATCGGCTGTAGTTCCGCATAATTTCCCAGGACATTCAAAACCGCTATGCTGCCTTCTTGCGGCTTGTTTGGCAAACGATATGTGTTCAAAATCCGTCGAAAAATATCGGTGATTGAGCGTTTCCCTTTGCTTTCCCGCAAAAGCGCAACATCACACAAAAAAGCGACAATCATTCCGCGCGAATAAACCCGGCTGTTTGCGCCGTTCCAACGATTTTTCGAGGCTTCGACTAAAGAAACTTTCCGGCTTTGAAAGTTGTCCGAATTAGAGGCTTGCGAAAGCGTGTCGAGAAAATCTTCAAAGCGAATTTGATTTGTTTGAAGACCTGTTTTTAATGATTGATAAACCGTAAAACCTTCATAAAACCAATCGTAATTTCCCGTTAAAGCCAGATTATTCGGAATCCACAGATGAAAAATTTCGTGTCGCAATTGTTCGTGCAGGCGTTGCAGCGACAAGGTTTTAAATGGCATGTCGCTGGAAAGAATCGTCACAGTCGAACCGCGTGTTTCCGCTTCCCAACGACCGAATTTTATTTCTTTCGGAAAATGAGCAAGCAAAATCTGTGCTTTTATATTCGGAACTTCACCAAACAATTTTTGATATTCGCTAAAAATATCATTTGCCATTTTGGAGGCTTCCGCATCGGAAAAATTCCATTCACCGGAAATCGCCAAATTAAGCGCGTCATTTTCGGTTGATATTTTTGTTTCACGCCAATTTTTTCCAATCGCAAAAACCGCTTTTTCGATGTTTGCGACATTAAAAGTGTTTTCCGCAATCGCTTTTTCATTGCTAAAAATTTTCCAATCTTTTGGCAATTCAAATTTGATTTTCGCGGAAACCGGCTGATTTTCTGCGCTGAATTGCGGAAGTAAATCGCCGGGCATCAAAATTCCCTGTTCGTCTTTCAGCCAGGAGATGTGCGCCATTGCCTTCTCGTTCAGCGTTGGATTTAAATTTACTCGATAACTCCAGGCGACAGCTCCATTTTCCGCCAAATATTCGCCTTCAATCAGTTTTTTGAAAGAAATTGCGTGACCTTGTTTGTTCGTTAAATTCAACTCCGAAATTCTTTCGCCGAGATTTTCGATACCGGCAAAAGAACGCAAAAACACCCAATTTTTTTCGGGCTGTGCTGCGTTTTCCTGCAAAAACTTTCCTTCGACACGCAAAACTGCGGGCGAAATCGAAACAACTTTGATATTTGCCTCGATTTGCTGCGCCGAAACAGCAGATACAAACAGCAAAACCGAACAGCAGATTACCAAATTGACTAAAAACCTTTTCTGTGTTGTTGACATCGAAGCAAATAGGGAACTAAAATAGATTTTTTAATTATCTTCTTCAGGCTCTGTTTTAGGATAGGAAATTTATGAGTATTATCAAAATAGTCATTTATACATTAGCATTTTTGTTAAGCCTTTTATTTCTCGGACGTTTCTTTTTTTAAGCTGTCGGTTCAGCAAAATTTATCTTCAAATTGTTTTCAGCAGAGAATAAAAATAGCTTTCACTGTATTTTACTGCATAATTTTTAACATCGTTAGCGGTCAACAATGACCGCTAATTTTATTTTGGGAATTATTTTTTATGACGGAACTAAGAAAAATCAAACGCGCTTTGATTAGCGTTTCGGATAAAGCGGGAATTATCGAATTTGTCAAATCTTTGCAAAAATTTGGCGTGGAGATTATCTCAACCGGCGGAACAGCGCGGACTTTGCGCGAAAATGGCGTTGAAGTTAAGGAAGTTTCCGACGTAACGGGTTTTCCCGAAATGATGGACGGGCGCGTGAAGACTCTGCATCCGAAAATTCACGGTGCGCTTCTCGGTCTGCGCGATAATGAAGAACATCAACGGGCAATGCAAACTCACGCCATCGAACCGATTGATTTGGTGGTTGTTAATCTTTATCCATTTGAAGAAACTATTGAAAATGAAAATGTTGCGCTTGCCGAAGCGATTGAGCAAATTGACATCGGCGGTCCGGCAATAATTCGTTCCGCCGCAAAAAACTGGCGCGATGTTGCCGTTGTAACCGACACGCGGCTGTACGAACGAGTGATTGACGAATTAACGGAAAACGACGGCTCGCTTTCGTTCAGCACACGCCAAACTTTTGCCGCTCTGGCTTTTATCAAAACTTCATATTACGACACGATAATTTCCGAATATCTCAGCGAACAACTTTCCGACGAAGAGTTTTCAGCGGTGGAAAATCTTGACCCTTTGACGGAAAATCCGTTGTATCAAATGATGATTGAAGAAGGCGAATTCTCCGATGATGATTTTGATGATGATTTTGATGATGATGAATTTGAAGACGATGAATTTAGCCAAAACGGACATAATTTGATGATTGAAGATGAAGATTTCATTGAGTTCAAATCGTTAGATTTAATTAAGATTACAGATTTGCGCTACGGTGAAAATCCGCATCAAAAAGCCGCGCTTTATGAAACCGGAGAAATCGTCGGCATCACGCAAGCCGAAGTTTTACACGGCAAAGAAATGTCGTATAACAACTATATTGACGCGGATGCGGCGTGGCGTTTGGTTTGCGATTTTGATGAAATTACCTGCGCGATTATCAAACATACAAATCCGTCAGGTGTCGGCGTTGGCGCAAACAATGCGGAAGCCTACAAACGCGCTTTGGCAACCGACCCGATTTCAGCTTTCGGCGGCATTGTCGCGTTTAATAAAATTGTTGACGCAGAGGCGGCAACCGCCGTCAACGAGATTTTTACGGAAGTTGTCATCGCGCCCGATTTTTCCGGTGAAGCGTTGGAAATTTTCAAACAGAAAAAGAATCTGCGCGTTTTACGGGTTGAAGAAACCGGATTTGCGGACACACTCGAATATCGCACAATTTCAGGCGGAATGCTGGTGCAAAACCGCGACAATCTGACTATTTCAGCGGAAGATTTAAAGATTGTTACGGCAAGAAAACCGACCGACGAAGAAATTCGCGCACTGCTTTTCGCGTGGAAAGTCTGCAAACACGTTAAATCAAATGCGATTGTTTTTGCCAACGAGTTTCAAACCGTCGGTGTCGGCGCAGGACAAATGAACCGCGTTGATTCAGTCAGACTTGCCGCGATGCGTGCCGAAAAAACCGAATTAGATTTGAAAAATACGGTTTTGGCATCGGACGCATTTTTTCCGTTCCGCGATAATGTTGATGAAGCCGCGAAATTCGGGATTTCGGCAATTATTCAGCCCGGCGGTTCGATGCGCGACGAAGAAACTATCCAAGCCGCCAACGAACACGGTTTAGCAATGGTCTTTACCGGCGTTCGACATTTTAAGCACTAACAAGTGAACGCGACATCTTCGCCGTGTTCGCGCTTCCATTTGGCGGCAAACGCCGGGTAGATTTCTTTTTCCAACGCTTCTTTCATAATCAAAAAACCATAAACCGCAATCGTCCATCCGCCTTTGTTGGTCTGACCGCCCGGCAAACAACCGACCAACAAAAGCGCACCCAAAACCGTCATCCATAAAAATTTTTGTTTCATTATCTTTTCCTCCTTTTAGAATTTAATTCTCCAACTCGTCCCGATAACATTTAAATCTCCGGGAACGGAAAAACCGTCATTTTGCCGCATATAATAAATATCGAGCGACAAGTTTTTCGTCAAAGTTCGGTTAATCCCGACGCTGAACCGATTGCGCGAAAATTTCTTCAAAATCGAATCGTAAAAAATCTCTTCCGTCGCAAAGAACTTTGACTTGGGAATGATTTTCTCGATGCCTTTTTCAAACGTCAGCGACGGACGATAACGCCAGGAGTTGCGCGGTTGACGTATCCGATATTCAAAACCGCTGCGGTGCGAAAGTCCGAATTTTTTGAACGGAAACCGATAAGTAATTCTCAGATTGAGCCGGTGTTCCTGTCGAAATCTGCCGCTTGAATTGCGGGCGACAATATTCCAATAAAACGGCGAAATTGACAAAGATTTGCTCGGTTTATAAACGTATCCAACGGCGATCCGCCGGTCATTAAGCCGTGAAATGTCATTGCCAAAACGAAATGTTCCCTGCAAAAAGAAATCAAATTTTTCGGTCATCGGAACGGTTATTTGAACGTCGTTCCACGATTGATAGTCGTCGTTGTCTTGATTTGTTTGGGCGTTGGCGGAAGAAATCAGCAGAGCCAAATATAGAATTAGTAAAAAAATGTTCTTCATCAATAATCCTCCTAAAAAAGTTATTGAAGACAAGGA
Organism: Pyrinomonadaceae bacterium; assembly: GCA_050998795.1. Taxonomy (GTDB): domain Bacteria; phylum Acidobacteriota; class Blastocatellia; order Pyrinomonadales; family Pyrinomonadaceae. Next base: position 3,077 of record JBPCPU010000051.1, on the reverse strand, counting down.
CACTTTTCCCGCTAAATAGACAAAGAGGCTGTGAAGTCCACAACCTCACAGCCTCAAAAAAAAGTCTGGTGTGTCCTTCTTCGTTGCGCCTACGAGGTTAGCTGTCGGGCTGGAAGCGAAGAAGTCTTCTGTAAAATTAGCTGAAATTTGCTAATTCTACTGCGCCCCGTGTTTTGTTTTTGACGACAAAACTTTGGTTCCCCCGTGTCATCAAATTTTTATTGATGACTTCGGCAATTAATTTGATTATCAGTCTACACAAAAATTTGTGAAATGCAAAGACTTTTTTTTCAGTTTTACAAATGGTGCGTAAATTTATCGGCAACTTCCAAAAAACAGTTGACATTTCTGGCAGGATAAAGTAAAACTAAGGACAGTATTGGAATACGAAGGAACGCTCGAAGGTTTTTATTCAAAAATCTTTCGGGTTTTTGCTTTTTAAATTGCAATTAGCGCAAAAAAGTTTTCAACTGCAAATCCTTTCCGTCGGTTGAAACCGAAACCGTGCCGCGCTCTCCCGTCATTACGATTTTCGCGCCCGAATTTGTCCATCTTTCTAAAACTTCTTGGTGCGGATGTCCATGAGGCGATTCGCGCCCGACAGAAATTATGACAAGTTTGGCGCGTGTCGCTTCGATAAAACCAAGCGTCGAAGAAGTCCGACTGCCGTGATGCGCGGCTTTTACAACGTCCGATTGCAAAAATTCGGGCGCGTTGAGCAACTTACTTTCAGCTTCTTTTTCAATATCGCCCGTCAGCAGAAATTTCCTTTCGCCATATGTGACGTGCAAAACGACAGATTGATTATTTTCGGAAACCGCGTCAGGTGAATCGCCTTTTTCGGGATAAAGCACTTCGACTCGCGCCGCGTCAAAATTTAAAATATCGCCGCGTGAAAGTTTCATAATCGGAATATCGCGTCTTTGTAAAATCTCGAAAAGTTCGGCAAACTCGGCGTTTTGAACAGGTGTTCTGCCAAACATCGCGGCACGAACTTTGAAATTTTTGGCGACATCCGAAAGCCCTTGAATATGGTCAGCGTCGGCGTGTGTCGCCAAAATATAATCAATCTGCGAGTAACCTTTTTCCCAAAGAAATGCCGAAACCACCGTTTCGCCGACGTTTTGCGCGTCAGGTTCAAAGAGTTCAGGTTCATCTTCAAACTCGTTTTGAATATAAATCTTGCTAAAATCTCCTTTACCGCCGCCGTCAACCAGCAAAGTTTCGCCGTTCGGAAAAGTTATCAAAGCCGCGTCGCCTTGTCCGACATCGAGAAAATCAATGTGCAATCTGCCGTCCGCCGTTGGTGCGCTGAACGGATGAAAAATTATCAAAGCCGACAAAGCAATCAACAAAACCGCCGAAACACGCTCCAAAAACTTGAAACTCGAAACCCGAAACCTGGAACTCAGAGAAAACGGTTTCCACCGATTCAGGAAAATTATCAGAGCAAGAAGCGGCGCAAAATACAACAAATAAACCGCTTTCATCGCACCCGCATAATGCGGCAATCTCACCGAAGTCCAATCATTTGCGCTCAAAATTTGTGGAATGGAAAGCATCAGCCAATTGAAAAATTCAGTCAATTTTATAAACGGAAAAGCCGTCACGTCGCTGATTTGAGCAAAAGAAACGGCGATAATTGCCGCGAAACTTTCCAGCGCAATCGTTATTCCAACCCATAGATTGAGAGAAATCGAAACGAATGAGAACCGATGAAAATAAATCACCAAAAGCGGCAAAAGACACATTTGCACAATCAGCGAAACTAAAATTGCTTCAAAAATATAACGCATCGGATTTTGCAAATTTCTTTTTTCAAGCCATTTCAGATGCGGCGATTTGAACAGGTTTGCCGTCCACAAATTGCGCCCTTTTGCTATTTCCCAAACTCTATCGCGCCAATAAAGCGTTTCGCAAAATTTTCTCAATCGTTTTGAAACATTCGGCGGAAAAGGCGTTTCGGCGGACGGCGACCAAGTTCCGATGGCACGTAAATTTTCAACCAACGGAAAAGCTATCGCCACAATCGCACCGACGCTGACAAAAGTTAGTTGAAAAGACGAAGTAAAAATGTCGCTTGGTCGCCACACCAGCAAAATCAAACCGCACAAACCAAAAGCATTTAACAGCGTTCCGCTGCGATAAATCACCTGCGAAAAAAGCAAAATCGTGAACATTATTGTCGCACGAATAACCGGCACGTCCGCGCCGACGGCTATCGAATATGACCATAAAAAAAGGCTGGCAATGACAAATTGCGACAATCTTTTGCTGGTAAAAAATCTGATAAAAAGCAACGTCAAACCGCCGATAAACGTAATATGCAAACCCGAAATAACGAGAACGTGAAATGTGCCGCCGTCGCGGAAAACTTCCGCCGTGTTTTTGTCTAAAAAATGTTGGTTGCCGAGTAGCGACGCGATTAAAACGCCCGCCGTCGAAACATTAAAATTGTCCCGAAAATCAATTATCAGATTTTGGCGGCGTTCATAAATCCAAGCCAACGGCGCAAAAGTTTTTGTGTCTGCGATTTTTTCGACGAGAAGAGGACTTTTTATAATTGCAGTTGCGTCAATTTGCCTTTGGTCGAGTATTTCTTTGTGCGAGATAACGCCCGCATTCAAAAAACTATCTTCGCGCCGAAGTTGGCAAGCGACGCGAATCCGCGAACCGTAATTGAGATTTAATTGGTCATATTCTTTTTTGATTTGTTCGGTTGGAATCGGCGCGAAAAGCCTGACATTTCCTGATACTTTTATTTCCGCATCTTTATAAACCGCTTTTTCAGCTTTGAGGATTAAAAAAAATCCGCCGACGGCGAGTTCGGGTTTGCCCTGCAAAACACCTTCGATTTCGAGTGGGTCGCCCGACTTTATTTGGCTTGTATCATAAAGTCTTTTTAACCGATTCGGCGCAACCGAATTATTTTCGACACTCAAACACAAACCGCCAACCGCGACAAACGCGATGGAAAGAAAAATTAAAGCAAATTTTCGAGTTTGAAAAATAGCGGTCAGAGTTGCGAAAATAAGGCAACCCGCGAGCAGAATTTTCCAATTTATTGCGAGAAAATG
>JBPCPU010000218.1:0-29155 GCA_050998795.1 Pyrinomonadaceae bacterium | reverse complement strand
CACACGATGATCGGCGCAGGCGGCGCGGCTGGACAAAACGACGCGGCAAATCTTTTAAAACCCGCACTCGCGCGCGGCGAACTTCGCACAATCGCGGCGACGACGTGGGCGGAATACAAGAAATATTTTGAAAAAGACGCGGCGTTGGCGCGAAGATTTCAGGTTGTCAAGGTCGAAGAACCCGACGAAGAAAAAGCCATCGGAATGATGCGCGGCTTGGTCGGAAAAATGGAAGAACATCACAATGTCCGCATTCTTGACGAAGCGATTGTCGAATGCGTGAAATTGTCGAGCCGTTATATTACCGGCAGACAACTTCCCGATAAATCCGTTTCCGTTCTCGATACGGCGTGCGCGAAAGTCGCCATCGGGCAAGGCGCAACACCCGCGCCGATTGAAGACGCGACGCGGCGGATTCAGCATCTTTCATCCGAAGTCGATTCGCTCGAACGCGAGCTTGTAACCGGCGCGACGCACGAAGACCGGCTTGAAGAATTGAAAGCCAAACGCGCCGTAACCGAAGCCGAGCTTGCCAAACTCAACGAGCAATGGACGAAGGAAAAAGATTTGACCAATCAAATCAAAGTTCTGCGAACAAAATTAGAGATGTCGCGGCTCGATGGGAAATTAACGGAAAAATTGAACGGCAACGGTCAGCCGACAAGCGACGCGGTATCGGAATCGGCGGCGGCGAATGTTTCAACGCCTGAACAGCCGGAAGTTGCGGCGCAAACGGCAACGGCTGAAACTGATTCCGCCGCAACCGGCGAATCTTCGGCGACGGCAACTGCGCCCGCACCGGAAACCGCCCAACCGCTCGACATTCAAGCGGCAAAAGAGGAACTCAAAAAATTAACCGCCGAATTAAAAGAAGTGCAGGGCGAAAGTCCTTTGATGCAGCCGGTCGTCAACGGTCAATCGGTTGCCGAAGTCATTTCCGGCTGGACGGGAATTCCCATCGGCAAAATGGTCGCCGACGAAATCAACGCCGTCTTGCAATTACATAAAACACTCGGCGAAAGAGTTTTGGGACAAGACCACGCGCTCGAAGCGATTACGCAAAGAATTCGCACCGCCCGCGCCGGACTGACCGACCCGAAACGTCCGATTGGCGTATTTCTTCTCGTCGGAACTTCCGGTGTCGGTAAAACCGAAACCGCCCTGGCTTTAGCCGATTCGCTTTACGGCGGCGAGCGCAACCTGATTTCGATAAATATGAGCGAATATCAGGAAGCACACACGGTTTCTTCACTAAAAGGCTCGCCTCCGGGCTACGTCGGCTACGGCGAAGGCGGCGTTTTGACCGAAGCCGTTCGTAAAAAACCGTATTCGGTCGTGCTGCTCGATGAAGTCGAAAAAGCGCACCCGGACGTGATGGAACTTTTCTTCCAGGTTTTTGACAAGGGCGTTTTGGAAGACGGCGAAGGGCGCGAAATTGATTTTAAGAATTGTATTATTTTGCTGACTTCAAATGTCGGCACAGATACGATTATGAAACTCTGCGCCGACCCTGATACCAAACCAGACCCGGACGGTTTGGTGGAAGCGATTCGCCCCGAACTCGTTAAATCCTTCAAACCCGCGCTTTTAGGTCGGATGGTAACTGTTCCCTTCTATCCGATTTCGGATGATATTTTGCGGCTGATTATTAAACTCCAACTCGGCAAAGTCAAAAACCGCATTTCGGATAATCACGGAGCGCAATTTTCATATGATGATTCCGTCATCGAAACGGTGGCGAAACGCTGCACCGATGTTGATAGCGGCGCGAGAAATGTTTATAACATTTTGACCGGAACGCTTCTGCCGGAAATGTCAGGCGAGGTTTTATCGCGGATGGCATCGGGCGAAGGTATTAAGAAAGTTCACGTCGCAGTCGGCGAAGGTGAAAAATTTGCATATGAAATAAGCTAAACAAAAACGGCTGTAAAAATTTTCAGAGCGTTAGACCGGCAGAAACATTTTTAGATATTATGTTTTTTGTCGGTCTTTTTTTAGCTTCAATCGCCTGTGCATTTTTTGAAATTAACAAGTATTTATTGCTTTGAAAGCAAAAATTGTGCAAATTTCCGGTTTGCCTTCGTCTTTAATAACGATTGATAGTAAATTTAGTTATGCCGCGATAGAATAAGTCGGTAATAAATAATTTTGAGTAGGTTTTGATAAGGAAACAGCAAAAATGGCAAAAGCGACACAAAGAGAGAGGCTTCTTTCAATCATGACACCTTTGGGTGAGGATTATTTATTAATCAATAAGATGCACGCCGATGAAAAACTTTCAGAACTCTTTGAGATTCACGTCGAACTTTTATACGACCAAATAGAGGATGACGCATATGAATTAACAATAGTTGATGACAAAGACATTCTTGGAAAGACCGTTAGTATCACCATTACTCAAGATGACGGCGGAACGCGAAAATTTACAGGAATGGTCAATAATTTCGTGCTAGTCGGTCGTAATCGAAGATTTACATTCTACAATGCCGTAATTGTCCCTCATATTTGGAGATTAACTCAAATTATACAAAGCAGAATTTTCCAACATAAGACGATACCGGATATTCTGCGGGAAGTCTTTAAAGGTTATGAGGTCAAGTATCAACTTCAAGCCGATTACAAACCGCGAAATTATTGTGTTCAATACCAGGAAACTGATTTTGCTTTTGCATCGCGTCTGATGGAAGAAGAGGGCATTTCCTACTACTTTGAACATGCCGCCGAAACCGAGAAGCTGATTCTCCGTGATGACTTTAAAACGCCTGAAGATTGTCCGAGTAAAAATGAAATTCCCATCTACAATGAAGATTTGAATCCTGAAAAAGTGGCGGAAACCGTAATTGGAGACTGGCAGATAAGTTATAAACTTGAGAGCGGAAAAGCTACTCTTTGGGATTATCATTTTCAACTTCCGAATAAAAAACTCGAGGCTGATAAATTAAGTCTTTTTGATGCCGGCAGCAATCGGGAACTTGAGGTCTATAACTTTCCTGCCGGATACGCGAGAAAATATGACGGCATTGATAAAAGCGGCGGTGAACAGACCGGCGATTTGAATAACATTTTCCAGGATAATAAGAAAACCGTTGAAAACAGGATGACGGCACTCGATGCCCAACACAAAATCGCAGCCGGTCCATCGGACTGCTGTACTTTAACCGCAGGTTATCGCTTTCATCTGAAAAACCATCCTAACAAGGACTTTAACATTAAGTATATAGTTTTATCAGTTAAACACGACGCTGAACAAAGCCCTGATTACCTGGTCGGCGACGTTCTTCCAAAGGCTTACGAAAACGAATTTACCTGCATTCCACACGGTTCGGGTCACCCGGAATTTCGTCCTTTGCTAAAAACATCCAAGCCCGCTATCTACGGCAGTCAAACGGCATTCGTTGTCGGACCTGCGGGCGAAGAGATTTTCACAGACAAATACGGGCGCGTAAAAGTTCAGTTTCACTGGGACCGAGACGGAAAAGTTGACGCGGATAGTTCGTGTTGGGTGCGCGTTGCACAAAGCTGGGCGGGCAATAAATGGGGAGCAATGTTTATTCCGCGCATCGGAATGGAAGTCATCGTGCAGTTTCTCGAAGGCGACCCCGACCAACCGATTATTACTGGCTGCGTTTATAATCCCGAAGCGATGCCGCCTTATACTCTGCCGGACGAAAAAACTAAATCAACCATCAAAACCAATTCATCGAAGGGCGGCGGCGGATTTAACGAATTTCGTTTTGAAGACAAAAAAGGTGAGGAACAAATCTTTATCCACGGCGAGAAAGACCTCGACGTGCGTATCAAGAATGACCGCAAGGAAATTATTAAAAATGATTCACATTTGATAGTCGAAAACAACCAACTTGAAAAAGTTAAAGGCGACAAACACTTAAAGGTCACCGGTAACCAAAATGAGAAAGTTGACGGAGCGGTTTCGCTTAAAGTTGGAACTGATACGCAGATAAAAACCGGAACTAAATATGCGGTTGATGCCGGAATGGAGATTCATCTTAAATCCGGTATGAGTTTAACGGTTGAAACTGGCGCGAATCTAACTTTGAAGGTCGGCGGCAATTTTATTAATATCAATCCGGGCGGCATTTTTATTCAAGGAACTGTCGTGATGATTAATAGTGGAGGCGCAGCGGGTTCGGGCGGCGGCAGTAGTCCCGAAGCTCCACAGGAAGCAAAAGAAGCGGTTACGGCGGACCCGGGCGATAAAGTAAAAGGAGATACGCCGCCGCCGCCGAAACAACCTTCAAATTATAGTCAGCAATCACAGGCGTTGCAAAATGCCGCGAAAAAAGCTGCGCCGTTTGTTAAACAGGAAGCGTCGGCAAAGAAGAAAGATGAGTCTAATAGAGAGATTGAACAAGAGCGTAATATTAAGAAATTACAAGAACAAGTAGATAAACTTGAGAAGCAAGAGAAAATGCGTGACGATGCGGAAAAGGCAGAGCGACAGAAAGTAATTAACGAGGCGAAAGAGAATGTTAAGAAAGCTATAGACAGTATTGATCCAGGTGGAGCAGCTCTCAGGGCGCAACAAGAGTTGGTAAGACGAAGGGACGAAATGTTGAAACAACGAGAAAAACTTCAAGAAGAACAGCGAGCCAAAAAAAATGATGATTCAGTGAAATAATTTAGAATGTTAGGAGAAAAAGCTCCCCAAAATTATATTGATGAAAAATCGGCTAAAATAGATTTGACAATCTGCCGTCGGTAATTTTAATGAATAACGAAAAACTAAATCAAACTCTTTTTTCAAAGGTAACGCGGGTTTACGCCGTGTTGGACGGTGCTTCCGTGCCGGATTTACCGACGAAACTCTACGAAATGCGCCCGCCGCATTTCTGTCTTTTCACCGGAGATTCAGAACCGGATATGGAACACACCGCGCCCTATCTAGCCAGATTACAGCCGCGAACGCCATTTACAGAATGGCTTTTACAGGAATTTTGGGGAAACCATTGGGGAATTTTCGTTCATAGCCGCGGTTCTCTAATCGAAATGCGAAAACATTTTCGCTCGCTGGTAAATGTTTATGATGAAACGGGAAATCCGCTGATTTTTCGTTTTTACGACCCGCGGGTGTTGCGCCGCTATCTGCCGACGTGCAAACCGGATGAGCTAAGGGTTTTTTTCGGCGATGTCGAATCGTTCTTTGCCGAATCGGAAGATAATGAAAAGCTGATGAGTTTTCATCTTGCGGAAGAAAATCATTTGAAACAAGCCGCATTTGATATTAAATAAATCGAAAAGGAGAAATAAAAATGCCGCCAGCCGCCAGAATATTCGACCCTGTTCTACATCCATTGCCACCGGTTTTGACCGGCGGACCGACCGCCATAACCGTCATCATCGGATTTCTTCCGGCGTGGCGCGGAATCGGCGCAGCCGGCGCAGGCGCAATAGAAGGCGGAAAAATAGATTCCGAGATACGAATTAAAAAAGCTGAGTTGGCGACCGAAGCCGCCAAAAAACTAGGAAACCCGACAGCGATTGCAGCCGCTGAATTGAATGAAGCAAAGGTTAAACTCGAAGAATCAATCGGAATGGCGACGAAAATTATGCAGGCGGCGGCAATGACGGATATTCACGTTTGCGCGACGCTGCTGCCGCTTCCGCCTCACGGTCCGGGAGTCGTAACGAAACCTTCCAAAACAGTTATAGTTGCCGGACAGCCCGCCGCGCGGCAGGGCGACGAGATTACCGAAGCCATCGGTCCGCCGAATTTTATTGCGATGGGTTGTCCGACTGTTATGATCGGCGGATAAATGAAGACAAGGTAAAGGGAAAAAACATTTGCAATTTTCCGTTTAGTTTAGATATTAAAATGCTAATTATCAGAGAAGAACAAATCCAACATTTTATAGCCGCTGACGAAGAGCAGTTGGTTGAAGTTGTCAGCCGGGCGATTCGGGAAGCAAATCCCGCAAGAGTTGCCGATTACGACGATAAAAAACTGGGGAAAATGGTCAAAATCGGTATCGAACGGGCAAAATCTCACGAATTGACACGCGGGCAGGATATTGCGGCTTTTGTGGCGGTAATGTTTGAAGTCGCGCCAAAATTTGACGAGCAGGAAGAAATAAAAACGATTCTCAATGAAACTATGTTTCCGGCTGACGAAAGATTTTATCAACTTTTCGAGCGTGTTTCCGACGACGTTTGGGAGGAAGCCGAAAAACTTTACGAGGATACATATTGGTTTCCCGCGAATGCCGAATCAAATGGATAATTTATGGAAAACGAAACTGAAAAACAAAAGATTGAAAACCATCAACCCGTAAATTACGGGGAAAAAGTCGAGAAGCAAAAAGACGTAGTAAAAAAACTTGAAGATTCCCATAAAAAAAACCCGTCCGACGATTTAGAATTGGAACTTAGCCGCGAAACCGACCTGCTTCGCCATTACACAAATGCGGCACAGGGAAATCCGAAAGAGCGGGCTAAAAAGACGGCGGAGATTGCCAAAAAAATCACCTTAAACAGAGCCGTTCAACAAGTTTCGCCGGAGCAATAAAGCAAAAATTTCAAATAGCAATGCAGGAAGAAAAATTCATCACCGGCATTCATAATTACTGCGACCGTTGGTGCGAACGCTGCACTTTCACGGCGCGCTGCCGCGTGTTTTCGATGGAGCAGGAAGACACGGACGAAGAACGCGACATCAATAACGAAGCATTTTGGCGAAATCTCGCGGGAATTTTCGCGCAAGCGAAAACAGTGATTCGTGAAAAGGCAGAGGAATTCGGTATTGACGTTGATGCCGTCAGCGACGAAGAATTTGCCGAAATAAAACGCCGCCGGGAAGAAAATTTAAGCCGCGAAGATTTACCGAAATTGGCGGAAAAATACGGCAGAGAATCGCGCAAAATTTTAGAAGAAAAAGACGAATGGCTCATTTTCTCCGCGCTCAATGAAGAAACTCAAAACGAGATGTTGAGCATCATCTACTGGTATCAATACTTCATCGGGGCGAAGATTCATCGCGGTTTGAGCGGGATTTTTGATTCTGACGGAAACTTTGACGCGGAAGAACTCGAAGACGCGCAATCGGACGCAAACGGCTCGATCAAAATCGCGCTGATTGCCGTCGAACGTTCGTTGATGGCTTGGACGGTTTTACTGACAAACGAAAATGCCCGAACAATCGAGCCGCTTCTTAATTTACTTGAAACGATAAAACGAAAAGCTGAAGAAAAATTCCCGAACGCGAGAGATTTTATCCGTCCGGGATTTGATGAAATTGAAACGGTGATGTAACCAAGCATTCACGATGGACGAATTAATCTTGAGTTTTCACCTGATTTTCCAATACACTTAAACGGCTCATTTCATAAACGAAGATAACCATTAAAAATGTCTGGGAAGAAAAGCGGCGCAGAAATACTAATTGTTGATAACTCCGACACGGATTGGAAGGTTTTGAATTATCTGCGCGAATGGACGGAGATTTCCCGGCAGTTTGATATTGCCACCGGTTATTTTGAGATCGGCTCATTACTTGCGCTCGAAAACGATTGGCAAAAACTCGACAAAATTCGCGTTTTGATGGGCGATGAAGTTACCAAGCGAACACGCCAAACTCTGCTTGAAGGTTTGACGCGCCAACTCGACGACAGCCTTGAAAACGAAAAGGAAAAAAACGATTTCCTCAAAGGCGTTCCGGCAATCCTTGAAGCCATTAAACAAGGCAAAATCGAATGCCGCGTTTATACCAAAAAGAAATTTCACGCCAAAGCCTATATTACACATTCGCGCTTAACCGTTGTCGGTTCGAGCGCACTCGTCGGTTCGAGCAATTTCACCAAACCGGGACTGATTAATAATATCGAACTAAATGTGCAATTACGCCGCGAAGTTGACCAACTTCAAGCGTGGTTTGATAGATATTGGAACGAAGCGGAAGACGTTTCCGATGAAGTTCTCAAAACCATCGAACGCCACACACGCGATTATCTGCCGTTTGAGATTTACGCCCGTGCTTTGAAAGAGTATTTCCGCCGTTACGAAATCGAAGTCAGCGAGTGGGAAAAATCCCGCTCGCGGCTTTATAACAAACTAGATATTTATCAACAAGACGGCTACAAAGCCTTGATGAAAATCTCCGAAAAATATCGCGGCGCGTTTCTTTGCGACGGCGTAGGTTTAGGGAAAACTTTTGTCGGAATGATGTTGATTGAACGTCTTGTCGAACGCGACCGCAAGCGTGTTGCATTATTCGTTCCGAAAGCTACCCTCGAAGCTGTTTGGAAACCCGCTTTGAAAAAATATCTTCCGGGTCTTTTTGGCAGATTCTCCAATCTTGAAATTTTTAGTCATACGGATTTGTCCGTAGATAGATTGCAGGAAGATTTGAAAAGCGTAAAAGAACGCGCCGATGTCATTATCATTGACGAAGCGCATAACTTCAGAAATCCGGGTTTGAAAGGCACGGATGCGCGAGCGGCTTCACGTTATTACCGGATGGCGGATATTATCGGCGACAAAAAAGTTTTTCTGCTCACCGCTACGCCGATTAACAACAGTCTGATTGATTTACAGCGACTTATCGAACTCTTTACAAATAAAGAAAACAATTATTTCCGTAATCTCGGCGTTCACTCGCTTCCGGCGCATTTTCGCTATCTTGAAAAACAACTCGAAGACAGCATTCGCGGTAGTTCGCCCGACCAACCGATTTTCGATTTTAATCAAGTCGAAGCCGGGCAGATTTTGGGAAACGACGAACTTTTCCGCGAACTCGTCGTGCAGAGAAGCCGCAGTTACGTCCGTGAAAGTCAAAAACTGCAAGGCGGAAATCCGGCGCAGTTTCCAAAACGTGAAGTTCCGCAAGTTGCCGAATACTCGATAAAAAAAACTTATGGCAAACTGCTTGATGCAATCAATAAAGCCTTTTCCAAAAAAGAGCCGCTTTTCACGCTGGCGATTTACAGCCCGACATCTTTCTTGAAAACCGGCGTTGAGGAAGAAGATATATTTTTGGTTGAACGGCAGAAACAGCTTGTCGGATTGATTCGCACACTTTTTCTGAAACGCTTTGAAAGTTCGGCGGAAGCGTTTCGCTCTTCGTGCGAGATGCTTTATCGAAAAATGCTCGCTTTTGCGACGAGAAACGCTGAAACCGCGATGGAGAAATCCAAACTCGACCGCATCAAACGCCGCAAGGAAGAACAATTCGGCTTTTTCCGCCAAACCCAACGCGCACTTTTTGACGACCAGCAGGATTTAGGCGACAGCGACGAACTTACCGAAGATATAATCAGTCCTGAACTTCTCGAATCTTTTGAAGTTCTTGACCGCGAAAAATACAACGTCCATTCAATCTTAAATGCGACATTTGACGATATGGAACAGATTCTTGATTTTCTTGATGAATTCCGCACGTTTGAGCCGAAAAAGGACGATAAACTGCAAGCCCTGATTCGCCTTTTGAAAAGCGACAGAGTTTTGAAAAAACACAAAGTTTTAATTTTCAGCGAATATCTGCAAACGGCTCGCTACCTGTTTGAGAATCTGAAAAAAGCCGGGATTGAAGGCGTGTCGGAAATTGACGGCGGCACAAAACCAAAAGAAAGGTTAGCGATTGTCCGGCGTTTTTCGCCTTTTTATAACGATTCTTCAAACGCAAAATTAGCAAACAACGGCGAAGAAGAAATTCGCGTTTTAATCTCGACCGACGTTTTAGCCGAAGGATTGAACTTGCAGGACGCGACGCGCCTTATCAATTACGATTTACATTGGAATCCGGTGCGTCTGATGCAGAGAATCGGGCGTGTTGACCGACGTTTGGACAGTCAAATCGAAGAAGAAATTGTGCGGGCAAATCCCGACCAAAAAGAGATTCGCGGCACGGTTGTTTATTGGAATTTTCTGCCGCCCGACGAACTCGATTCGCTTTTGAATCTTTATGCCAAAGTTTCAAATAAGGTTTTGAAAATCTCGCGTGTTTTCGGTATCGAAGGCAAAAAACTACTCAAGCCCGAAGACGATTACGAAGCCTTAAAAGATTTTAATCACGAACTCGAAGGCGACGAATCGCCGCTTGAAAAACTTCATCTCGAATATCAAGAACTTCTCAAACAATTTCCCGAACTCGATAACCAATTAACCCGCTTGCCGAATCGCATTTTCAGCGGCAAGAAATTGACAGAAGATTCAACACGCGCCGTTTTCTTCTGCTATGAACTTCCCGAAATGCCCAAAGAAGACGGGGAGAAAGGGAGAAAGGGAGAAAGGGAGATGTCAGAAGAAGGTTCTGCGGTAGCGGATGGGTTAAATGCAGAAAACGAAAATCCGCAATCCGCAATTCCAAATCCGCAATCGGTCAGCCGTTGGTATTTATACAATCTCGAAACCGAACAAATCGAAGAAGACACGATAAAGATCAACGAGATAATTCGCTGTTCGCCCGAAACGCCGCGTTTTTGCGTTCAATCGCAGGAAACGCTAATCGAGATTCGGCAAAAGGTTGAAAAGTATTTGAAACGAGTAAGAGAAAAGAAAGATTGGCAAAGTAATTTAATTCTTTGTTCTTATCGTCCATTCGATAATCGTTACTGTTATTTCAGCACTGTCGCAATGGATTATCCGCGCCGCGAACTAATTGACCACGTTGCTAAAAAAGAAAATCTTTGTTTCAACATTGTCCGCCAAACAAAAATGGAAACTTGGCAACACGCCGTTGTTTCTAAAACACCTTCGACTGCTCTTTACGTTGAAGTAAAAGACGGCTCGAATGTTTTCCCGCTTTATCTTTATCCAACCGAAAGAGAAAAGGCTTTTGGCGCGACGGAGCGCGTTCCGAATTTTTCGGCTGAATTTATCGAAGAATTTTCAAACAAATTAGGACTTAATTGGAGCGCGGGCATCTTGCCCGCAATGAGCGCGGAAGCGCGAAAAGATTACGCCGCCTGCGGCGACGTAGCGGGCAGAGATGCCCGCGCTCCAATTTTTACGCCCGAAGATGTTTTCGCTTACGCTTACGCCGTTTTTCACAGCCCGACTTACCGCGCCCGTTATGCCGAATTTTTGAAGATAGATTTTCCGCGTCTGCCACTGACCACCGACACCGAACTCTTTCGCCAACTCTGCGCTCTCGGCGCGGAATTAGTCCAAGCGCATCTGCTCGAATCCATTGACGCGCCGCCCGCGTGGAGTCTGCAAACCGACGGCGCAGCACTTTTCCAAAACCACGAAGTCGCCGCCGGATTCCCAAAATACGAAGACGGCAAAGTTTTCATCAACAAAACAAATTATTTCAACGGCATTCCCGAACCAGTCTGGAACTTCCACATCGGCGGCTACCAAGTCTGCCACAAATGGCTCAAAGACCGAAAAGCGCGAACGCTTCTCCCGGAAGACATCGCCCACTACGGCAAAATCGTCGTCGCGCTTCGGGAAACAATTCGCCTGATGGCGGAAATTGATAAAACCATCGAAGAACGCGGCGGCTTTCCGCTGGTCGGCAGTCAATTATAAACGAACGAGCCGCCGCGCTCTACGGCGTAAGGATTTGAGAGATGATTTGAGGTCAAGGCGTGATAGAATCAACGGCAAGAGGTGATTTGAAATGTTAATTGCAGTCGAAGCGGAAATAGATACAAATGGAATTGTTACTTTGCTTGAACCCGTCACCGTCACGCGCAAAACGCGGGCGGTGGTGACCTTGCTTGATGCGGCAGAACCGGCGGCGAAACCGGAGTTGAGCGAAGAGGAAAAACAACGCCGCGAAGCAAACTTCGCCCGGCATTTCGGCGCAGTCAAGAGCGGCGATTCGCGTTCCGCCGATAACGATAAAATTGATGCCGACCTCGCCCGCGAATACGGCAGAGGATTATGAACATTGTCCGCGCCGACAATTTATTTCTCGATAGTTCCGGTTTGCTCTGCGCCCACGACGAAAATGATTTTCGCCATTAAATCGCCGTCGAGTATTTTCGTGCAGCCCGCCGATTCGTGACGACAAATTATGTTTTAGCCGAATTTGTCCCGTTATCTCAAGCTCGCGGACACGACCGCGCCGAATCTCTGACTTACATCCAGGATTTGCTTTTGCTGCCGCGTCTCGAACTCGTTTGGATTGATGAGACACGGCACGAAGCGGCAATGAAGCTGCTCGAAAATCGTCTGGACAAACAATATTCACTCTGCGATGCAGTCAGTTTTTTAGCAATGAACGAACATCAATTGCTTCACGCATTGACGACCGACCACCATTTTGAGCAGGCAGGCTTTGTCAAACTACTTGAAAATTAATGGTGCAAAGCATCAATAATTGAAACTGTGAAATTATCTAAAGCGCGAAAGTCAGTGCGGATTTTCCGAAATACTTGGGCAAAGTTCTCATCAACAAAACAACCGGCTTCAACGGCATTCCCGAACCAATCTGGAATTTCCACATCGGCGGCTATCTAGGTCTGCCACAAATGGCTCAAAGACCGAAAGGCGCGAACACTCTTGACGGAAGACATCGCCCACTACGGCAAAATCGTCGTCGCGCTTGGAGAAACGATTCGTTTAATGAGCGAGACTGAAGCGCACATCGAAGAACACGGCGGCTTTCCGCTCGTCGGCAGTCAGAATGAATAAAGGAACGCGAACTTTAGTTTGACATCTACTTTTTGAAAAGCAAACTAAAGTTAGCGTTCCTTTGCGTTTATGGATGCGTCATTTCTTCGGGCTTCACTAATTCGTCAAATTTCTCGCCCGTCAGCAAATCCAGTTCAATAGCCGCTTCCTTCAAACTCAAGCCTTTTTTGTGCGCGTGTTTGGCAATCTTTGCGGCATTGTCGTAGCCGATGTGCTGATTCAAAGCCGTAACGAGCATCAGCGAATCGCCCAAATATTTGTCAATCTGTTCGCGGTTTAATTCAATACTGGAAATGCAGAATTCGACGAATCCTTTACACGCATCGTTCAAAAGCCGGACGGAATGAAGGAAATTGTGAATCATCACCGGTTTGAAAACATTAAGTTCAAAATTGCCTTGCGAACCTGCAAAACCAATCGCCGCATCATTGCCGAAAACCTGCGCGGCGACCATCGTCATTGCTTCTGATTGCGTCGGATTAACCTTTCCGGGCATAATCGAACTTCCCGGCTCATTTTCGGGCAAAACGAGTTCGCCGATTCCGCATCTCGGACCTGAACCAAGCCAGCGAATATCGTTGGCGATTTTCATCAACGAAGCCGCGAGAGTTTTTATCGCTCCCGATGCAAAAATGATTTCGTCGTGCGCCGACAAAGCGGCAAATTTGTTCGGGTGCGATTTGAACGGCAAACCTGTCAATTCGGCGATTTTCTGCGCCGCGCGTTCCGCAAATTCAGGGTGCGCGTTCAAACCCGTGCCGACGGCAGTTCCGCCGATTGCCAAATCGTAAAGACCTTCCAGAGTCATATTCAGCCTTTCAATATCGCGCTCAATCAAACTCGCCCAACCGCCGAATTCCTGCCCGACCGTCAAAGGCGTTGCGTCCTGCAAATGCGTTCTGCCGATTTTCACCACGTCGGCAAACTCTCTGGCTTTTGCATCAATCGCGTCGTGAACTTCCTGCACACGCGGAACAAGGGCGTTCATCGTTTCAGCCGCCGCAATATACATCGCGGTCGGAAAAGTATCGTTTGACGACTGTGACATATTCACGTCGTCGTTCGGGTGAACCGGCGTTTTGCTTCCCGGCGTCCCGCCCGCGATTTCGATGGCGCGGTTTGAGATGACTTCGTTGGCGTTCATATTCGTCTGCGTTCCGCTGCCCGTCTGCCAGACACGAAGCGGAAAATGCGCGTCCAAATCTCCGGCAATCACTTCGTTTGCCGCACGGACAATCAAATCCGTTTTATCGAGCGTCATTTTGTCCGACTTCAATTGATGATTAACAATTGCGGCGGCTTTTTTCAAAATGCCGAGTGCGCGAATCATCTCGCGCGGCATCACATCGAAACCGATATTAAAATGATGCAGACTTCTTTCGGTCTGCGCGCCCCAATATTTATCCGCTTCGACTTCGATTGCGCCCATCGAATCGGTTTCCGTTCGTGTTTCCTTTGTCGTCTGGTGTTCCGCCGTCATTCGTTTAATTTCCCTCGTTTGTTAAGTATTCCAAAGATTTTATTATAGTCTAAAAATTTTCTTTACTAAATTCTCGCTTTCGTGTTATTTTCACTCAGCAAAAAACTCGCGGAAAACTTCTTTTGGATACGCCTGACCCGCATTTTCGGAATGAGTATTTTTACCAATAAAACTTTTGTGTTTTACATATTATCTGCTTGAATGCGGAATGCAGTCGGCATAATTTTTTGAACGGCGTGCCGGTTAGTTTCCAAGTTCGGCGAGTATAATGCTGCTGGCGTTTTGGTCGAGCAGCGCGTATAAAAAACGGCTGCTGCCGGCGGTCGCGTCGAAATTGTCGAAGATATTTTCCGGGATGCCATGTTCGTCGGAGATGTTTTTGATTTTTCCGTCGGTAAAATCGTAGAACCTGATTTTGAGCGATTGGTCGGGATTGCGGGCGAGAAAATAAATGCCCGCCCGCGTTACCGTCCAGCTTCCCGTAAAACCGGCGGCGGCAAATTCCGGCAGATTTTGTTCCGCGCCGCCCGCCGCCGGAACGCTCCATACTTCGGCGGGACTGCCTATTTTCGCATAAAAAACGGTTTTGCCGTCGGGCGCGGGCATCGCTTGGAACGCGCCGCTGCGGGTGATTTGAACGGCTTCGCCTGCTTTTTCGCCGCTCGCGGGCATTTTCCAGATTTGATTTTCGCCCGCGCGGTTTGAGGTGAAATAAATCCACGCGCCGTCCGCGCTCCACGCGGGCGCAAAATCTCGCGCCGCGTTCGTCGTCAAACGCCGCGCCGCGCCGCCTTCGACCGAAACGACATAGACATCGGGATTTCCGTCCTCAATTCCGTTATAAACAACTTGCGAACCGTCGGGCGAAAAGCGCGGCAAGCCGACTACGGACGGCGCATCGGCGAGCAGGCGCAAATTTTTGCCGTCGGCATCCGACATCCAGATTGCGAATTTGCCCGTGCGGTTCGACGCGAAAGCGATGCGCGAGCCGTCGGGCGAAAAAATCGGATCGTGTTCGCTGTAGATTGAAGCGACCAATTTCTTTGCTGTCCGCCCGTTTGCCGCCGTGAGCCAGATGTCCGTATTTTTTAGGTTTTCGACAAACGCGACGGTTTTGTCGTCGGACGAAACGGCAATATTCGAGATGTTTCTGCCGTTCGTCGCCAACAGTTCCGGTTGACCGCCGCCCGCCGAAACGCGCCAGATGTTCGTTTGCTCGCCGCCGCGAAAGGAAACGAAAAGTATCTTGCGTCCGTCCGCGCTCCACGCCAGACTGTGAATAATCGCTTGGTCAAAAGTTATTTGACGTGGCTTGCCGCCCGTCGCCGGCACGACGAATAAATCCTGATTTTTATCGTCGAAAACGCGCACGAACGCCAGAGTTTTGCCGTCGGGCGCAAAGCGCGGCGTGGTTTCGCCGACAAATTCCGCCGGAGCGGTCAAACGACTGCGCTCGCCGCTTTGCAGATTGACCAGATAAACCGCGTGCGGCTTGCCGGCAATCGAATCTTCGGTGTCAATGACGGCGATGGTTTGTCCGTCGGGGGCGAAGGAAATGCTGAAATTGCCGGAAAAAAGTCGGGCGATGCGGCGTTCCGCCCCGCCGAACGCCGGAATCAAAATCACTTCGCCGTGCGTTCCAAAATCGCGGACGAAAGCAATCTGCGAACCGTCGGGCGAAAAAACCGGATATTGTTCAGTATATTCGGAATCGGTCAATCGCAACGGTTCGACCGCGCCGACGAGACGCACATAAATGTCGAAATCGCCATCTTCCTCGCCCCCGTTCCACGCAAAAGCGATTTGCTTGCCGTCGGGCGAAAAAGCCGGAGTGTTTTCGCGTCCCGTCGCGCCGGAAAACGGCGTTACGCGATTTGCTAAAATCGTTTTCGTTTCAGACCGGCGAAAATAATTTTGATAAACGAAAAAACCGATTGCCGCCAACGCGATTAGCCCGAACGCGAGAAGGGGAGACGGGGAGAAAGGGAGACGGGGAAGTTAAGTTTATTTGCTTACTTCAACTATTTCACAGCTTTTCCAATAAAATTACGGCTTCGGCTTTAACGGCTTCGCTGTTTCCGATTGCGTCAACGCCTTCGCCTGTTTTTGCTTTCACGCTCACACAGGAAATTTCAATTTCCAGGATTTCCGCAATATTCTCGCGCATTTTGTCAATGAATTGACGAAGTTTCGGCTTTTCCAAATTGATTATCGAGTCAACATTGACGACAACAAAGCCCTTTTCTTTCATCAATTTGACCGCGTGTTTTAGGAAAACAAAACTGTTGGCATTTTTCCATTGAGCGTCTTTGTCGGAAAAATGCGAGCCGATGTCGCCGAGCGCGAGTGCGCCGAGAATTGCATCGGTAACGGCGTGCGTCAGCGCGTCAGCGTCGGAATGTCCAACCGCGCCTTTTTCAGCGGGAATTTTCACGCCGCCCAAAATCAACGCGCGACCTTCGACGAGTTTATGAATATCGCTGCCAAAACCGATACGAAACATAAATTTTGAGAGTTAAAATTATAGCAGAAATTTGTTTTGAAAAAACATTGATTTCAGCCATTAGATTGCCGGAAAAAAACTTCCGCTAAAACCAAATCTTCGGGCGTTGTAATTTTTATATTTCTCGCGCTTCCTTCGACGATTGAAACTTCAACGCCGAGTTTTTCCACCAAAAAACACTCGTCCGTCACGATTTCACCAATTCTATTTTCAGTAAAAGCACGTTTCAAAATTTCATATCGAAAACATTGCGGGGTCAAAGCGCGTCTGAGTTTGGCGCGGTCAATCGTTTGAACAATTCTTCCGTCTGCAACTTCTTTTACTGTGTCGGTAACATTGGCAACTAAACACGCCGCGCCGGTTTCTTTGGCTTTTTCCATTGTCAGCGTAATTTCCTCAACCGAAACAAGCGGACGTGCGCCGTCGTGAACCGCGACGATTTCAGCGGATTTTGCATCAATCGCATTTAATCCATTTAAAACCGATGCGGCGCGTGTTTTGCCGCCCGCAACCGTTTTTGAAAGTTTTTTCAGGTTATATTTTTTAGCGGTTTGCGTAAAACTTTCGGTTTCTTGGGCTGGCAAAACGAGAATAATTTCGTCAATCAGCGGGCAGGATTCAAACTTTTGTAATGTGTAAATTATGAGAGGTTTCCCGTGAATTTCGAGAAATTGTTTTGGTTTTTCCGCCCCAAATCTTTTTCCTTGTCCGGCGGCGACAATAATTGCAGTATTCATAATGATAAGTGATAAGTGATAAGTGATAGGTGATAAGTAAAAATTTTTTTACTTATCACCTATCACTTATCACTTATCACTTATTAATCTATTTCTTCGATAATCGTTGTCTCACGAAGTTCGCGCGTCGCCTTTCGGAAACCCGGTGAACGCGATTCATGAATGTTGTTTGACGTTTCGTAATTATCGTCTTTTTCTTCCCACAAACGCCCGAAAATCATTTTCCCCGCCGTTGTTTGCAAAACGCTGGTTACGGCAACATCCGCCGTTTTGCCAATCAGCCGCCGCGCATTGTCCACCACAACCATCGTGCCGTCATCCAAATAAGCCACG
Organism: Pyrinomonadaceae bacterium; assembly: GCA_050998795.1. GTDB lineage: Bacteria > Acidobacteriota > Blastocatellia > Pyrinomonadales > Pyrinomonadaceae. The sequence continues at coordinate 11,508 of JBPCPU010000218.1, read as the reverse complement.
CCTTGATTATATTCTTTGCCTTCTTTCAAAATAAAAACGCGCATCGCTTCGCCCGGCAAAACAACCGGTTTCAAGGCGTTGGCTAATTCATTGATATTCAAAACATTTACGCCGCGCAGTTGCGAAACTTTATTGAGATTAAAATCATTGGTAATAATTACAGCTTCGAGCTGTTTGCCGAGTTCAATCAATTTCAAATCAACTTCTTTGACGGCGGGAAAGTCGGTTTCGATAATCTGAATATCAATCTGGTTGTTGTTGCGGAGACGTTGCAGCATATCGAGTCCGCGCCGTCCGCGCTGGCGTTTGGAAGAATCCGATGAATCGGCAACCTGCTGCAATTCGGTTAAAATAAACTGTGGAATTATTAAAGTGCCGCCTAAAAATCCGGTTTCGGCAACATCGGCGATGCGTCCGTCAATAATCACACTGGTATCAAGAATTTTGTAATCCCGTTTGACGTTTTTGTCGCTAAAAATTCCGCCAAGCACCGTCAAATCAAGATAATCACCTTTTGCCGCGCCGACCATCAAACCGATATACGCCATAAAAAACGCGAGCGAGATTGTTAAAAAAGTCTGCATTTCAGCAGAAACTGCCGCCTCTTTTTGAATCGAAATTAAAATGCCGATTAAAAATGCGCCGACGATTCCCAAAATTGAACCGATTGCCGCGCCGATAAGCGTTTTGAGCGAGGCTTGCTTAACACGCATTTCAAAAGCAATGATGACAAGACCGATGATGCCGCCAAGCAAAGCGGAAAAAATTTTGCGGGTTGCATCGTCAATCGCGCCGAAACGCTGTGTGTTGGCAAAAGGATTGAGTTGAAAACCGAGCAGCATCAGCAGTGCGACAAATCCGATTCTGATTATGAGAATGTCCAATTTCATGACAAGTAAAATTTTAACACGAATTTAATTTTATGAATAACTAAAATTTTACGACTAAAAGTTTTGCTATTCAACCGTCAAAACTTGTCCCGTTAAACCTTTTGCTTCGGACGACAAAAGATGTTATCAGTCAACAGTTATCAGTCAACAGTCAACAGAATACAATAACGAGCAATTGGCGTAAAGAGCAACTTTGCTATCAAAATATAAGTTAGGTATGCTCTTGATAACTGATAACTGATAACTGATAACTGAAAAAGATGGCAAAACAACCGGCAACAATCTACGTCTGTCAAAACTGCGGCAACCAATCGCGCAAATGGCAAGGAATGTGTTCCGACTGCGGCGAATGGAACACTTACGTCGAAGAAAAATTTCGTCCGTCACCGCAAGTAATTGGCAAAGGTTCTTCAGCAAAAATGCGTATCGGCGCAAGCTCATTCCGCGAAGTCAAGCCGATTGCTTATAACGAAATCGAATCGCAGGACGATGCGCGGACCTCGAGCGGCATTGATGAGTTTGACAGAGTTCTCGGCGGCGGAATTGTCGCCGGTTCGCTTGTTTTAATCGGCGGCGCACCGGGAATCGGAAAATCTACTTTGATTTTGGACGTTGCCGACAAATTAACGACAAACGGCGCAAAAGTTCTCTACGTTTCCGGCGAAGAATCTGAAAGACAAATCAAAATGCGCGGCGAAAGATTGGGTTTGAATGCGGAAAATCTTTTTCTCTTGCCCGAAACAAATCTCGAAAACATCTTGACGGAAACCGAACGGATGAAGCCCGACGTGATAATCGTTGACTCAATCCAAACGGTTTTCTCGCCGAATATCGAATCTGCGCCCGGTTCGGTTTCACAAGTCCGCGAAGTCGCCGGACAATTTATGATGTTTGCCAAATCAACCGATACGCCCGTTTTTCTCATCGGTCACGTAACGAAGGAAGGTTCGATTGCCGGACCAAAAGCACTCGAACATATTGTTGACACGGTTTTGTATTTTGAAGGCGACCGTCATCATAATCATCGAATTATCAGAGCAGCAAAAAATCGTTTCGGTGCGGCAAACGAAATCGGCATTTTCGAGATGACCGGCGAAGGCTTAAAAGTGGTCGGAAATCCGTCGGAAGTTTTTCTTCAAGAGCGTCCTGAAGGCGCAAGCGGTTCGGTTGTAACGGTTTGTATGGAAGGCACACGCCCGATGCTAGTCGAAGTTCAAGCGTTGGTTTCCGGCACAAAATTTGGCACGGGCAGACGAATGGCGCAAGGTTTTGACTACAACCGCACGTCGCTTTTAATCGCCGTTCTCGAAAAACGTCTCGGCTTCCAACTCGCGGGCGACGATGTTTTCATCAATGTCGCAGGCGGTTTGGAAATTGACGAACCCGCTGCCGATTTGGGCGTGATTGCAGCGATTGCTTCGAGTTTTCGTAATTTGCAGATTCCGCCCGACACGGCGGTTTTCGGCGAAGTCGGTCTGACGGGCGAAGTGCGCGGCGTTCTGCAAGGAGAAACCCGCGCCCGCGAAGCGCAAACACTCGGTTTCAAGAAATTGATTCTACCCGCGTCGAATAAAAAAGGATTGGAGAAATTACTAGGAATCCGTGTCGTCGGTGTGCGGAATTTGGAAGAAGCGTTGGATGAACTGTTTTAATATGTATAAGTCTGGAAATGCTTGTATAATTATTTGTGATTTTTGATTGGGACGAAAATAAAAATTATGGAAAATCGCCGCAAAGTTAAGGTAAATCACACCTGAATTCAATCATTAAACGACAAAATATCTTCGAGTATTTCTTCCCTTTGCCGTCGGCTGTTGGTTATTTGCGGTTTTGGATTTTTGTTATAAGTTTTCGGTTGGGCAAACGGGTCAATTTGTAACGATAAGCCTTGTTTTTCCAGATTTTGGGAAATTATTTTAGTGATTAATTCTTGTTCAAACTGCGTGATATTCACAAATTTCGCGCCGATGCCGTTGTCCACAAAACGATACAACGCTTTGCACGTCAGCGGAAGAAAATTCTTATTGGGAAGTTGAACTAAAACCCGAAATTCATCGCCGATATAAACATTGTCGTCCCATTCAGTCAGACAACCGCCGATGCTGATTTGATTAAGCACGGTTTCTATTGCTTCGCCGTAGTTTGTGTAGCGAATGGCTGGAATATCCAGCGAAAATCTAATGTGTCGTCTTTGTTCTATAGACATTGTTGAAGAAAATTTGACGGGTTTACCAAAACTTTACTTTTATATTATAGATTTACTCTTGATAAAAGCAATGATTTTTTTCAAAAAGAAAAGCATCCGCCAAATTATGACGGATGCTTTAACTACTCTTTGACCGTGTTTTATCTAATTATTAGCGGCTTCGGTTTTCGCGCAGCATTCGTTAAAAGCAGAAACCAACGCCTGAGCAATCTGTTGCGGATGGCGACCTTCGAGGTCTTTTCGTTCAAACATTTGCACGACTTTTCCGTCCTTCAGTAATCCGATTGCCGGCGACGAAGGCGAGTAACCGGCAAAATAATCACGCGCAACGTCCGTCGCGTCAATATCCGCGCCCGCGAAAACCGTAATCGCTTTGTCGGGTTTAGCTTCGTTTTGCAAAGCCATCGCAATTCCGGGTCGAACTCCGCCCGCCGCGCATCCGCAAACCGAATTGACGATAACCATTACAGTTCCGTCGGTATTTTCAACCGCTTCTTTAACCGCTTCCGGCGTTTTTGTTTCTTCAATTCCAAGCTGCGCCAACTCTTGACGCATTCCGTGTATCATTATTTCTGGATATGGCATAATTTCTCCTATAAATTCCAAATTCCAGATTCCAAATTCCAAATTTTGAAACCTGACATTTTAATAAAGTATCGGTTTTTGCAGAAAATTAGTCAAGTTTGAGATTAAACTATAAATTGGACAACTAAAATTTGAAATCTTATATTTGGAATTTGGAATTTCATTCACGGTTCAATTTTTACTTTCGTTCCGGGCGGAATTGCATCAAAAATCTCTTTCATTTCTTCGTCTTTGAACGCCACGCAGCCTTGTGTCCAATCAAGCAAATTGCCGCCGCCGTGAATAAAAATCTCGCCGCCGAGTTTTGTCTTTTGGAGCGGCATTCGTTTCTCGCCAATGGCTTGCACAATCGCGTCGTGTTCTTCCTGCGTAATAATATCTTCTTTCAACCCGCGCTGCGCGTCCTCAATATTCGGGTAACTGACGCCCAATGAGAGATAAAATTTGCTGTTCGGATTTTTCGTAAAAACATAAAACTCACCTTCGGGCGTTTTGCCGTCGCCTTCAATTTCCTTGTCGCCTTCGGGCGCGAAACCGAGCGCGATTTTATAAGTCTTGATAAGTTTTTCGCCGTCGAAAATTTGTAAAAGGCGAGTTTTTTTCCTGACGACAAGACGCGGATTTTTCATATTTGACAATGGAACAGACATTTGACCAAAATTCCAAACGACGGCGGTCAAAATCATTCCAACTAAAATAAAATGATGATATTTCAAACTTTTCATTATTCGCAAATTCAAAACAGATTTATTCGTAAGGTGGAAACCTGCGCCCTTGCTCACGCACAGGCTTCTGCCCACAATATTAGATATTACCAAAAGTTCTTTTCATTTGCCTTTCAAACTCTTCGCGTAAACCTAAACGCTCCAACCACGCAATTTGTTCACGCATCAGGCGCGTCAAATAAACAACGTCCGACAGCGCGTAATGAACCAATTCATCCGTCCAAATACAGTCCCAGTTTTTATTGAATTTGCTTCGATGAGATTTTTCCAAATCAACGGCGAAATAACGGTAAAGCGTTTCGGCTAAACTTGCCGATTGTCCCGCGCCTTTCGTCAACAACTTTTCGGCAATCATTGTGCAATAAAAATTTTGCACTCGATAATGGCTTTCGCGCAGAAAGTCCAAATCGAATTTCGCGTTGTGAAAGATTTTTACAATGTTCGGATTTGTCAAAATTTCGGCAAGTTTTCCCAAAGAAACGCCTTCGCTAATCGGAACTAAAACATTAAAATCGCCGTCGGAAAACTGCACCGAGAAAATCCTGCCGTTTCGCGCCGACAGCGACGAAGTTTCCGTATCACAGCCGATTTCCTGTGCGGCGGAAAGTTTTTCGTAAGCTAATTCGATTTCTTTCGGCTGACGCGCCACTAAAATTTTCACACTTAAATTGTAAGGCACTAAACACCGGGACGAAAATGTATTAAGCTATTAACCGGAATATGAAAGAAAAATTAACCGAAGTAGAAGCGCGGATTGTCGGCGCACTAATCGAAAAACAGTTGACTACGCCGGAATATTATCCGCTAACCCTGAATGCGCTCGTCGCGGCGTGTAATCAAAAAACCAACCGCGAGCCGGTCGTTGTTTATGATGAAGAAACGGTCGAAAAAGCATTGGAAAACTTGCGCGAAAAGAACATCGTTTATGTTTTTTACGGAAGCACGAGCCGCGTGCCGAAATACAAACACATTTTGCCCGACGTTTTTGAACTCGACGCGCCGGAAACCGCCGTTTTGTGCGTTTTGATGCTTCGCGGGGCGCAGACTTTGGGCGAATTGCGCGAACGAACAGGCAGACTTTACGAATTTTCGGGATTAGGCGAAGTCAACGAAACGCTTGATGCGCTAATGCGGCGCGAAGAGCCGCTAGTCGTAAAATTGGAACGTCTGCCCGGACAAAAAGAAGCCCGTTTTGCCCATCTTTTGTCGGGCGAAGTTGACGTTTCCGCGTATGCCAGGGAAACCGCATTTTCCGGCAAACACGCGGACAATGAGCGGCTGACAAAACTTGAAGAGGAAATCGGAACTTTGCGCGGCGAGTTAAACGATTTTCGGCAAATGTTTGATGAGTTTAAGAAGCAGTTTGAATAAAAGGGTAAAAAGGGGAAAAGGGTAAAAAGGGGAAAAGGGAAAAAGGGGAAAAGGGAAAAAGCCTGTCGTTAATTTATATCAACAGACCTTTGCACTCTTTATCTTTTTCACTTTTTCACTTTTCCCCTTTTCCCCTTTTTCCCTTTTTTCACTTTTCCCCTTTTCCGCCCGAAACGCCGATGCGTTTTCTTACTAACTCTTCGACGCTCAGATTCGGATTGCTGCGGATAAATTCGGCATCAATTTTAAAAATCTTCATTTTCACGAGTTCCTCGACGGAAGGATTATTCAAACCTGTGTTTTTCACTTCACTGATAAATCCGGGCGTGATTTTGAAAATCCGCATTTTCACAAGACTTTCAAACGGTTCGTTGTTAAATCCCATCGCGCTTATTTGCCGCACATAATCGGCGTCAATCTTGAAAATCCGCGCCTTAACCAAATCTTCCATTCCGAGATTGGAAAATCCGGTTGCTTTCATTTCCTGCATAAATTGCGAAGTAACATTGAAAATTCGCGCTTTGAAAAGATCGTCTATATCGAGTTTGCCGAAATTTGCTGAAAGCAAATCATCAGTAAAAGCGGTTGTTAAATTTAAAGTGGCAGCGGCAAAAAGTCTGTTTTCGGGTTCGCGTTCGTTTTTTGAAGAATCTTTTTCAAAGTCGAAACCGCGCGATTTCATCGCCGGGATAAACTGTGAGTTCGGCATAAAACGAAAAGTTCCCGCGCCTTTGCCGTTATTAAAATTACCTTCACAATCAATCGTTCCGGCTTCGCGCACGAGACTGAATTTGACCGCGCCGGAACTCAAGGATTGCTCGCGTGATAAGCCTTGCAAATCGGCAAGTTCATAACTTTGTCCCATTTGATTTTTGCCGCCTTTTTCACTGCGGCGTTCAAATGACAAATAAATTTTATCGCTTTTTTCAGTTCCGGTTTTTGCCGTCCAATCGCCGGTTACAACGGTTTGCGCGACGATGATGTATGAGCCGAAAACCAGCACGATAACCGCCGGACTGAAAAATGAAAGCATTAGATTTTGCAATTTTTTTGACATAAAAGAAACTCCTTTTGATTTGAATTTTGTATGTATTACAAAAAGAAAACACCGCACTGCGATGTTTTGTGACAATTTATTTTGAAGAAATTTTGGCGTGAACGCTAAATTTTCTGATTGAGATTTTGATTGAGGCTGTGAGCTATCATTTTGGCGCGGAGTTTGGCATCGTCTGCCATTTTCCCGATAAACAGTTTATCAACCGTCGCGCTGAAAATCTCGACCCAACGCTGAAAATGTTCTAATTCGAGCGGCGACTTGGCGTGTAAATTTTGATGGACAAAAAGCGGATTGCCGAAATAGACAGGTTTGCCGAAAAGCACTTTTTCCCAGAAATCAATGATAATCGGCAGATGAGTTTTCAAATCCAGGTCATCAAAATGATGACCGATTTCCGCGTCTTTCGTCGCAATTTTGTAAAATTCCGTGAGAAGCGTTTCCAAATCTTCGCGTGTTTCGATGTCTTTTATAAAGCAAAATTTACAGGGATGAACAGGATAAACAGGATTTTTTAGAATTATCACTGTCCATCCTGTTATCCCTGTTAATTATTTCTACTCCGTCGAAACTTCTTCCTCGCCGTGCAGCGCGGCGTTTAAGGTATGCCAACTCAAAGACGCGCATTTCACGCGGGCGGGAAATTCCTTTACGCCCGCGAAGATTTTGAGTTTTCCCAAAGAATTTTCTTCCCGCTCTTCGTCAAGTTCGCCCAAAACCATTCGATGAAATTCGTCGAACAAAACCTCGGCTTCCGCTTTCGATTTACCTTTCACGACCTGCGTCATCATACTCGCCGACGCTTTTGAAATCGCACAGCCCGAACCTTTAAAGGCGACATCCTTCACAAGGTCGTCTTCCATTTTGACATAAACCCGAAGCGCGTCGCCGCACAATGGATTGTTTCCGTCGGCTTTGTAATTCGCCGTCGCAATCTCGCGGAAATTACGCGGATTTTTGTTGTGGTCTAAAATAACTTCTTGATAAAGGTCGTTCAATTCGGACATAAAATAGTTTCGATTTCAGATTTGCGATTTTTAATTTGTTCGCTTTCTTATTTTATCATCGCAAAGTCTTTATATTAAATTGTCATATTCTTTTCGGGCTTCCAGCAAGGCGGGCATATCTTTGTCGGCATCTTTCCACAGCTTGAAATACTTTTCATATTCGGCGGCATCTTTCGTCGCCCGCGCTTTACCGAGTTGCGCTAAAGGATAAAAGGATAAATTGACGACAGAGCCGCTTCGCCGCGATGATTCAAAATCTTCTTAAATTCGGCGCTTGCTTGTTTCATTTTATTCAATTTCAGGTAAGCCAGCCCGCGAATATATTGCGGGTAAAATTCGGCGGCGCGTTCAAAGCGTTCCGCCGTTTCCAATTCTTCAATCGCCTCTTTCGCTTTTCCGCTTTGCAGTCGAAGCGCGGCTTTTATCAGTGGAAGCCAAAGCCCGTGAACGAGCGTGTCTTTCGGATATTCGGTTTTTAATTCTTCAATCGGTTTATCGGCTTCCGATGTTTGTCCGGCAATCGCTAAAGCTAATGTTGCGCGTGTTAATGTAACTTTGTTGCGTTCAAGCCCAAGCGCTTTTTGCGTTTGTGTTTTCAAAGCAAGTTTCAGTTGATTATCATTCGGCGAAGGCAAACCCGTGCCCGAACTCCAAAACACAATCCGTAAGGCTTGTTCGGCGGCGTATTGGGCGGCGACTGCTTTGGCGTCGCTGCGAACGGCAAGGTCAATCGCGCGGCGCGAGAAGTCTTGCGATTTGCGCCGCCGTCCTTGATAAGCCGCCGTGCTTGTTTGTAAATTGAGAACGACATATTCATCACGCTGTCCGCTAAACCAAGCCAAATGTTGAGCCATTGTCGCCGGATCGCTTTCAATGAAAGCTATCTCATAGAGGTAGATATGAAAGTATGTGCTGTCAAATTTCTGCTTAAACGCCCGCTCGCAAACCTCTTTGGCTTCCGTGAAACGATTGCGCCGAAGTAGTGATTCTGCAAGGTTCGCATAACTGGCGAAGGTATTTGGATTGAGCCGCACACCTTCGCGGGCGGCGTCAACCGCTTTCTCAAATTGCCCGATTCGCTGGTAGCTGTCGGAAAGGTTATTGACCGCTCTTATATCGTGCGGATATGTCTTCTTAATCAGTTCCAGCGTTTCAATCCGCTTATCCAGTTCTCCGGTAACATAACTGTAATAGAAAGCAGTGATGCGAAGTTTCTCGAGTTCACTTACCCGCTCTCGCAGCTCAAAAGCCTTCGCTGCATATTCAGCCGCCAGTTTTGGCTGATTCGCGTTGTTATACTGCACTGCCAGTAAGTTGTAGGCAAAAGCGAAGTTTGGGTCGAGTTCTATCGCTCGTTTGTAAAACGGAATCGCTCCAAGAGTCTTGCCCTTTTGTGTCTGCTCTTGCCCCAGCGCGTGAACTTTAAGCGCCTCCAGCGATGAGGTTGTCATTTCCAATGCCGCGTCAAACCGCTCAATCGAACTCAAACTCTCGCCCAACTTCTCGCGCAATCTGCTCGCAGCCTGTCCCAACGCCTTCAACACCTGTTCTTTCGATTCAGCTTGCTCGAGCTGCCGCCCGATGGTTTCGCCCGTCTGCGCGTTCAAGGCTTCGAGCGTCAGCACGTAAACGCTTCCCATACTCGAGATTGTTCCCGCGATGTATGCCTTCAAACCTTGTCGCTGGCAAATCTCGCGTCCAAGCCGGCGCGTTACGCGCTCGTCCGCCGAATATTCCATCAAACGCAAAGTTTGACGCACCCGCGCATCAGCGTAAATCTCCAGATACGGCGATTGCTCCAAACAAAACGCTAACGCCATTTTGAGCGTCGCGTCAAACACCGCATCATTTGTCAGGTTGTGGAACTCGGTCAAGAGCAGCGCGTCTTTGTTGTTCAGAGTCACGTCCGGCAAAAGCCCGGGCTTTTCTTCGGCGATTGCGACTTTGAAAATTCGCGTCTTGTCTTCCGCTTCTTCCGCTTGTTTGTTCGGCGACGAACTGCGTTCGAGTTCGGCTTCAAAATTCAGACGTTTTTGCAAACTTTTCAAATCCGTCAACAAATCTTTCGCGCTTCGGTAACGCTCGTCTTTGTTTTTTCGCAGAGTTTTCGCCACAATGCGCTCGAGTTCGGGCGGCGTATCCTGACGATAAGTAAAAAGCGAAGGCGTTTCGTTGTGCAGAATTGCGACGAGAATATCGGCTATGCTTTCGCCCGCAAACGGCAATCTTCCGGCGAGCATTTCATAAAGCACAACACCGAGACTAAAAATATCCGTTCGCGCATCAACCGCCCGCCCACGCGCCTGTTCCGGCGACATATACGAAACCGTTCCCATCACCACGCCCGGATTTGTCTTAACGAGTTTTTGAGTTACTTCTTCCGGTTCGGCTTCGCTTTTTTTCGTCAGTTTTGCCAGACCGAAATCCAGAATCTTCACATAACCATCGCTCCGAAGCATAATATTTTCGGGCTTAATGTCGCGGTGAACAATCCCTGCCGCGTGTGCCGCCGAAAGCGCTTCCGCCGTCTGAATGACGATTGAAAGCGCTTCATCGAGCGATGAGCCGCCTTTTTCTAAAACATCGCGTAGAGTTTCGCCTTCAATATATTCGGTGGCAATAAAATTAGCGCCTTCCCATTCGCCGATTTCATAAACCGTAATGATATTTGGATGATTAAGGGCGGATGCTGATTTGGCTTCGCGGACGAAACGGTTCAGTTGGTCGGAATTGGCGGTGAATTTTTCGGCAAGTAATTTGAGCGCGACTTTGCGCCCCAAACCGGTATCTTCGGCGAGAAAAACTTCGCCCATTCCGCCCGCGCCGAGTTGAGAGATTATTTTATAATGACCAAAGATAGTTTTGGGAGACGGACGCATCAAATAATTTTTCCTGTAAATGCAATATGATTTTTCATTTTTTAAAGCTGCAAGTTAAAACAAATTTATAAAAAAGCAAGTTTTCAGATTTTTTCGCCAACCGGCGCGGTGTATTTTTCGTCAACAATATTTCCCGTATTTAGCAATTGAGCCGGTTCAAACAGCAGCACTTCAACTTCTTCATCCGCCACGGGGCGATGCTCGACTCCGCGCGGCACAATCACAAACTCGCCTTCGCCGAGTTCGACGGTTTTATCACGAAATTCGATGCGAAAACTTCCGCGCAACGCCATAAACATTTCGTCTTCCCGTTCGTGATGATGCCACGGAAACGCGCCGCAAAATTTGACGAGTTTGACTTCCTGCCCGTTGAGTTCGCCGACCACTTTCGGTCGCCAATACTCATTTATCAAAGCGAATTTTTCGGCTAAATTTACTTTTTCCATTGAATTTTACGCAACGGCGTATTCGGTATATTTTCCCAGTTCCGGCGCGTGAAATGCCAAGACAATATCGCTTTTCGGAGCATCTGCTTGTTCCAAATCCGTTGCAATTCCTTCCTCTGTATTATCGTGCTGAATCCAGATTTTTCCGCTAATGATGTCAGCGTGAATGTTGATGCTGTGAATTCGTTTTCCGTCGTCCCAACCGACGACATATAACATAACCTGAGTCCTGAGTAGAAATTAAGCGTAAGAAATTATCTTTGCAAAACACAATTTGTAATCTAACATCTTTAATTTCAGCGTATTCCACAATCCGTGCCAACTTCTTGAATAAACTCTCGTGGC
>JBPCPU010000139.1:0-17865 GCA_050998795.1 Pyrinomonadaceae bacterium | reverse complement strand
AAATTGCCGGGCGCGAGATGAGCGATTTTTTCAAAAAATACGTCGAGGGCAAAGAGCAATTGCAGGTTTTGGATTGTCTCAGGCGTTCCGGGTTTGAAGGCTACACGCAATTTTACGACGGCGAGATTTATATCAAAAAATCGCCCGTGGCGACCGCCGAGCAGTTATTGATTCAGCGAAGCTGGTTAAAAGGCGAGTAAGCTGGAGTTAGACGAGGATTTTATGGCTGCCGTATCGCTGATTTTACCTGTCGAGGCATTGATGGATAAGTCCGAAGATTTGATTAAGCGCGTTCAAGCCGGAGAAAGCGCGGCTTTCCGGCAAATCTATGAACAGCACCATCGTTTCGTCTTGAGATTTTTATACGGAATGGTCGGCGAAATCGGCTTGGCGGAAGAACTCACGCAGGAAACATTTGTCGGCGCGTTTATAAGCATCGGCACGATGCGAAACGAAGCGAAACTATCTACCTGGCTCGGCGGCATCGCCAGAAACGTGGCGAGTAATTGGTTTCGCTCGCGGAGGCGGGAAAATCGCAATTTGGAAATTGACGGACTATCGTTCAAGGAAATAAGCGGCGGTAATCTCTCGCCCGATGCGGAATTGCTGAACGTCGAATTGCAAGACGTTATCCACGACGCGCTCGGCAAACTTTCGGAAGACAAACGGCTGGTTTTTGTCCTGAAAATTCTCCAGTATAAAAGCTACGAAGAAATTGCGGAGATAACCGGCTCTTCGATTCCGAAACTTAAAACGGATTTACACCGGGCGAAAGCCGAGATGCGAAAAACGATTCGCCCCTATTTGGAGACGAGCGATGAATTGTGAAAATTATTTAACAATGCTCGACGAATATGTCGAGAATGAGCTTGACGAAAAAAGCGCCGGTCAAGTTTCGGCGCATATTGCCGATTGCCCGGTGTGCGCGGATGAATATGAAATACTGCGCCGCGAGCAGCAGACATATTCGCAGTATCTTCTCGACATTGAAGCGACACCGACGCTCTGGACTAACGTGCAGACTGATGTTGAAAAAGTTCAACGCGAACGCCTTTCATTGAATAATCTTGGTGATTGGCTTGCTAAAACTTTCGGCATATCGGCTCTCAATCCGGCGTTTGCCGCAGTGCCGCTCGTGCTGTTGATTACGCTTGGGATTATCGTCGGCGTAATAAAATATAAATCTACGGAGAATACGTTTAATGAAAAAACCATTTCTCAAAAAACCGATATTCAATCTTCGCCGGAAAAAACCGACGGCGATGCGAAAAATGAAATATCGAGCAATGATAAAAAGAGTGACATCGGCAAGCCGGAAAATAAAATCACGATTGCACAAGCGGAGAATCGCGTTAAAAGAAATATCCCGCGTTCTAATTTATCGAAGCCGACAAACCAATTCGTTAATTCCAAACCGGTCAACCCGAATCGCAAACTGACGACCGACGAGGTAGTCGAAAAAGCCGAACGACAATACAAAGGGGCGATTGCAATTTTGTCGAGCGATATTAAACGCCGCCGGGCGCAGTTGTCGCCAAACTTTTTTTCGCAGTTTGAGCAACCGCTTGCCGATATAGACCGCACGATAGACGGAACGCGCCGCGCCGTCCGAGCGCAACCGAACGACCCGGTGGCGATTCAATATATGACGACTGCATATGCGAAGAAGATTGAACTGCTTAGAACGATTGCCGGTAATTGAGTAATAAATCGGCAGGTAACAATTTTATGAATGCAAAGTTTTCATTACTAATTTTCTTGCTGACGGTGCTGGCTTTTGAAAATATCGTCGCACAGGAAAAGCAAATTTCGGTTGCTTTAACACAAGAGCGAAGAGTTGAGCAGGACAATACAATTGCCGTCGGCAAAGGTTTCGGAAACGTCACAATTACCGGATGGGAGCGCGATACGCTCGAAGCGACCGCTAAAAACGCCTCAAGCGCGGAACAAGTTTCGGTCAAAATTATCGAGTCCGCAAAGAAAATTACAATCTTACTCGGCGCGAAAATTGGTGATAACCAAAACGGCAAAATCTATTTGGAGTTAAAAGTGCCGCGTTACGCCAAATTCGAACCGATTCAAACGGAAAGCGATACGATTGCCGTTTCCGACATTGAAGGTTTTGTTAACGTAAAAACCGCCAGCGGCGACATTAAAATTGTTAATGTCGGCTCGGTTCAGGCTCGCACGGGAAACGGCAATATCAGTTTGGAAAATATTAAGGGACCGATTGATTTGATTACCGGCAACGGCAACATCAACGCACAGCAAATACAGGGCGATACACGCATTATTTCGGTCAACGCCAAGATAAATTTATCGTGTGTTAAAGGACGGGTTGAAATCAGCGATACGAGCAGTCAAATTCGGCTCATTGCAATTGAGGGCGATGTTGATGTTTCGACCTCGAACGGCAAAGCCTATTTTATCGGCGCGATTCGTTCCGAAAAGCGTTATCGCTTAAAAACTTTATCAGGCGTTGTATCTATGGCGATTCCTGAAAATGTAGGTTTCACCGCCACGCTGTCTTCATATAGCGGAAAAATCGAGAAAGACTTCATTTTTCAAAATGATTCCGCCTTTCGTTCCGGGAAAACAGACCGGCGATTTATCGGGAAATATGGAGACGGCAAAGCCCAAATCGAACTCGATTCGTTCGACGGCAGAGTTAGTTTCAGCAAAATCGCGGCGGACGCGATTAGAAATTGCGAATCAGAAACTGAAAATAAAAACGAGTAAAAGTCGAAAAGTTTCACGAATACGATTCAAAAATGAATACGACGGAATTTAGACATAAATATAGAAGGAGAAAAATGAACAGCAAACAAATTTATCGCAAAACATTAGCCGCAATATTCGGCGTCGGGATTTTATTTGCGCTCGGCTTTATCACGACGGCGCAGGCGCAGCGCAGCAGCACGCTGGCGGGCGGCTCGCCGGCGATGAGCTATGAAAAAGCGCTGCTTAAGCGCGAAGACGTGCAAAATGAGCTTTATCTTTACTCGCTGCAAAAGGAATTTCTTACGGAGTTTGTCAATCAAACGCCCGGTCAAATGGCGGCTCGCGCAATCCAATATATGCCGCCCGTTAAATACGTTGATATTACAAAACTTTCAGAGGAAGAACGAAAGCAATGGATTGCCGAAATCGGTCAACTGGCAGCCGCGCAAACAAAGAAATTTATGGAAGACGAGCGGCGGGAAGTAGAATCCGTCTTGCGTCCCGAACAGAAAAAACGCCTGCACGAGCTTGATTTGCAGTGGCGCGGGATTCTTGCGCTGTCTGATTCGCGCGTGGCGGACGAAATCGATTTATCTACGGAAAACCGCAAAAAGACCGCCGATATTGTCGCCGACTTTGAAGTGCAAAGAATTAATTTGATAAGCCGGGCGGCGCAGGAAAATAAGAAGAATGGCGGCTCTCAGCAGGAGTTTATAAAGGATTTTGATAACAGACAATCTCCGCTTTATCAGAAACGACAGGAACTTTTACAAGAGTTTGAGAAAAAGGTTTTCGATCTTCTTTCGGAAGCGGAGAAAGACCGTTGGCGCGCAGCTTTGGGCAAACCGTTCATTTTTAGCGACGATGCGCCTGTTATAAAAACGACTAAATAACTCTTTCACCACAAATACACAGAGTGAATAAAGGAGACACAATGAAATTATTGACGGCAATCTTAACTTGTTTATTAATTCTCATTGGCGCAACCGTTTGTGCGGCGCAAAATTCAATCGCCGGAGAATGGGTTGGCGGATATGAAATAAATGGAAATTATACGCCCGTCAAAGCTCATTTCAAGCCGGAAGACAGCGACATCAAAGCAACTTTCGACCTTCCGATGAGAGAAGAAAACGGCGTGGCTTTGAATCAAGTTAGATTTCAATCTCCTAATTTGCAATTTGAATTGCCGAGAAGAACAGCCGCGATTATCTTCGACGGAAAAATTAACGGCGACGCGATTACGGGAACAATTCAGCAGGGCGACGGGCGCGGCACATTTCATCTCGTTCGCACCGTCATCGTTGATTCAAAAATTTTCGACCAATATGTCGGTGATTATCAAATAGGACGTGACAAATATATTTCTATCGGTCAGACGAATTATCCGACGGTTGGAATCGTTTTCACTGAATCTGATACAAATCGCTTCGGACAACTTTTTCCGACATCCGAAACCACATTCTTCGGCGGAACAGCGCGGCTCGTGCCTTACCCGGTCGAGATAAATGTTACTTTCGTAAAAAACAAACAAGGTCGGGTAACGGCTCTCAAGTGGAAGCCGAAAGGCTTTGCCGAAAGAACAGCCAAAAAAGTCAAACTTTTCAATCAGGAAGAAGTAAAGTTTAGCAATGGAGACGTTACGCTTGCCGGAACATTGACTCTGCCTTTGACAAAAGGTCCATATCCAGCCGTTCTTCTCATTCACGGCTCTGACCCGAACACGCGCTTTAAGGGATTGCCGCAATTATTCGCGCGACATGGAATTGCCGCTCTGTCTTATGACAAACGCGGTGCGGGCGCATCAACCGGAGATTTGAGTAAAGCGACGTTTGATGATTTAGCCGGAGACGCTTCTACCGGCGTTCAATTTCTCCAAAATCGTCAAGATATTAACTCAAAACAAGTCGGTCTTTGGGCAATCAGTCAAGGCGGCTGGATTGCGCCTCTCGTTGCTGCCCGCACTCCGAATGTAGCGTTTATGATTCTTCACGCCGGAGCTTCCGTTACGCCAAAGATACAGGCGCGTATGGAGTTGGAAAATTCTTTTCCGATTTACGGATATTCGCAAGATGAAATAAAGGAAGCGGCTGTATATCAAACGCTTTATTTTGACGCGATGCAAACGGATGAAGCGTGGGAAAAACTTCAAGCCGCTTACAAAAAAGCAAGAGCGCAAAACGCGAAATGGATTTGGAATCCGGGAACAAAAGAACAATTGCGCGGGCGCTGGTTTCGCTTAATTATGGATTTCGACCCCGCACCGGTTTTGGAAAAAGTAAGATGTCCCGTTTTAGCTTTCTTCGGAGAAAAGGATGTGCTTGTTCCGCCGGGCGGAAACATTCCGAATTTGGAACAAGCCTTGCAAAAAGGCGGCAATAAAGATTACACAATTAAAATTCTGCCCAAAGCAAATCACCGATTCGAGGAAACGACAACCGGCGCGAACGACTTTCCGACAACTAAAAGAACTGTTCCCGGCTATTACGACGTGATGTTTGAATGGCTCAAAAAGCGAATCAACGCGCGTTGATTCGCTAATCTAACCGACAAATCTTTGTATCGCTAAAATAGGAATTCGCAATCAAACTATTTGATTAGAGAAACATTTTTCTATTATTTCATTTCACGACTGAAACCTTTTATTCTCAGACGTTACTAATAATCTGGAAAATAATTTCAAACACAATCAAAAATTTGAAGGTAAAATCAATGATTAACAAAACAACCATTAAACTACTTTTTATCGCGGCGGCTTTATTTCTAGTTCCGCAAACAACCAATTACGCCCAAAACAACAAAAACACTGCGCTCGATGCCAGACAAAAATCGCAAACCGAAGACGATTTTTCCGAGCAGGAAGAAGTAAGGCGAACTTTCAAACTTTCGCCCGGCGCGAGCGTCGAAGTTTCGACAATCTACGGCGCGGTTGATATTGAAACTTCAAACACCGACACGGCGGAAATTCATATTATTCGCTATGCGCGAAACCGGGCGGATTTTAGCTCGCGCAAAATCAACATCGAGCAAACCGCGAACGGTTTAGCCATTCGAGGCGAGCGCGATTTGAGCCAAGAACCCTATAAAGTGCGGCATCGCGTTTTGCTCAAACTGCCGCGCCGAATTTCCCTTTTTGTCGAAAAAGTCAACGCCCGCGTCAATATCGGCGACATTGACGGCGCGGTACGATTGGAGCGCATTAACGGCGCGGTGAAAGTTGCGCGAGCCGCCGGCTCTGCCGAAATTTCAAACATTAACGGAAGTTTCACGATGACAATTACCAAACTCGGCGAACGAGGCATCCGCGCAGAAGAAATTAACGGGTCGGTGGAACTGCGCTTTACAGATGATTTGAATGCAAATCTGAACGTCATCGAATTTAACGGAAGCGTGAATTCAGAGTTGCCGAACACAAGCGTTATCGAGAAAAAGCGAAACGAGATTTTTGCCGCGCGAATCGGCACGGGCGGCGTTCCGATTTCGCTGACGAGTATAAACGGCGGCATCCGTCTCTCGCGTGTCGGCTCAACCGTTGAGCAATAAAATACGGGAACGGTTAAAAAATTCAAGAATTATTGTAAAAACGAATTCCCCCAAAATATAAGTTTTTAGGAGCTATAAATATGTTTAAGACCATCAGTTTTATACTGTGTGCAGCCGTCTGTCTGTCTTTTTTCAGCGAATCTGTATTCGCCCAAACAGAAATTAAAATCGGCAAAACGGAAGCCGAAAAGTGGCGCGAGGATTTGCATTATATGGCGCAAGAGATGCCGAAGCGACACAAAAATCTTTTTCACACGATGACCCGTCAGCAATTCGATACGGCAGTGAAAAAACTCGATGAGCGCATTCCGTCTCTCTCGCGGCATCAAATTATCGTCGAAATGGCTCGCATCGTCGCAATGGTCGGCGACGGTCATACGGGTATACGTAATTTTCTCTACGATTCTAAAGTCTATTTCCGCTATTATCCGATTGCTCTGTACCTTTTCAAAGATGGTTTGTTCGTTTATGCGGCTGACCCGCAGTATGCAAAGGCAGTCGGCGGTCGGATTGTGAAAATCGGCGATGCCTCCGCAGAGGAAGCAATAAATGCCGTGAAGGATTTGGTTTTTCGTGACAACGAAATGACCGTTAAAGAAAGAATTCCATTGCTGCTGACAACGCCGGAAGTATTACACGCCGTCGGTTTAATTAACGATATGGAAAAAGCGCGATTCGTAATGGAGCGGCAAGGAAAGCAGGAAACGATAGAGTTAAAACCTGTCAACGCGCAAAGACCGAGCAATGATAATTGGGCATTTGGTCAGAGATTCGCTAAGTTGCCGAATTGGGTTGATGCTCGTGATATTTCGTCGCCTACTCCTTTGTGGCTCAAAAGCCCGGAAAACTATTTCTGGTTTGAATACCTTGAAGATTCCCGAACGATGTATGTGCAATATAACGAAGTGGCGAATAAAACAGACGAAAGCGTTGCCGATTTTTCTAAACGATTATTCGCGTTTGTTGACACGCATCCGGTTGACCGCTTCGTGCTTGATTTGCGCTGGAACACGGGCGGAAATAATTATCTTAACAAGCCGCTTCTGCTCGGCATTATTAAATCAAACAAAATTGACCAACGCGGGAAATTATTTACAATCATCGGTCGGCGCACTTTTTCCGCCGCACAAAATTTGGTGAACGATTTGGAAAATTACACGAATACTTTGTTTGTCGGCGAACCGACTGCCGGCAGTCCAAACTTTTACGGCGACGCGACCAGTATCGTGCTTCCAAACAGTGAAATCACGGTGCGCGTTTCGACTCTCTGGTGGCAAGATTTAGATTCGCGCGACACGCGCAAATGGACGGGACCACATATCGCCGTCAAACTCTCGTCAAAGGATTACTTCACAAATAATGATCCGGCAATAAAAACAATTCTTGGTTATGTTCCGAAGAAAGAACTTTCGGAAATGTTGATGGAAATGTTATCGAAAAATGATGTCGCGTCGGCGATTAAATTGTATCGAGCATTCAAATCCGATTCGGTTAACCTTTACGTCAATACGGAAAGTTCGATAAACAGTCTCGGTTATCGGCTGATAGGAATGAATCGTTTGAATCAAGCAATCGAAATTTTCAAACTGAACGTCGAATCCTATCCGCAATCCGCCAACGTATATGACAGCCTAGCCGAAGCGTATATGAAAAACGGAAATAAAGAGCTTGCCATCAAAAGCTATGAAAAATCATTGGAACTGAATCCTCTAAGCGCAAGTGCTGTCGAAGCGTTGAAAATCCTTCGTGCAAAGTAAGAGATTTCTATAATGGTTTTTGATTTAGCATATTTATCCTGTGTCCGACGGCTGAAAACCTCGATGTTAAAAACTGATTACTGACTTAATATTTATGCAATACAATGCCTACAAACTTTTTTTGTTAGTAACCTTTTTACTAATTCAATCAACGCTCGCGCAAGGACAAACAAGTTCCGTAATTGAAACTCAGCAACTCATTCAAGGAAAACCTCTCGAACGCGAAATGAAAGGCGATGAAATTCACCGCTACCAAATCACGCTCGGCGACGGACAGCTTTTGAAATTAACCGTTGACCAGCGCGGAGTTGACGTTCTCATCACGACTTTCTCGCCCGACGGCGCGAAGATTGCAGAATTCGACAGCCCGAACGGAACACTAGGACCCGAACCTGTTTCAATAGCCGCGAAAACTTCGGGCGCGTTTCAAATTGAAGTACGTTCTTTGGAAGCGAATGCTCCCGCCGGACGCTATGAAATCAAAATTGATGATATTCTTTCCGCCGGGCAATATCGCCAACAATTAGCTGAAGAAAAAGCAAAAGACGAAGCCGTTATCGCCCAACTCAAAAAACAGGCAATTTCTTTGAAAAGCCTTTCCGCCGGAAACGGATTCGACGATTTGCAGCCGCTCAAAAAAATCTTGAAAAATGTTCGCCTTGTCGGTTTGGGCGAGGCAACACACGGAACGCACGAATTTTTTACTTTCAAACACCGGATGGTGGAATTTTTGGTCAAAGAAATGGGCTTTACCGTTTTCTTGATTGAAGCGAGCGCGTCAGCCAGCATTGCAATCAACGACTACGTTTTATACGGCAAAGGAAGTCGCGCCGAAGCGTTGGCGAGCCAGAAATACTGGATACCGGACACGGTGGAATTTTCCGAAATGCTCGATTGGATGCGTTCATACAATCAAAATTTACCGGAAGAAAAGAAGATAAAGTTCGTCGGATTTGACCCGCAAGTAAATGAGAAAGCAATGCTGTCGGTCATTGAATATTTACAAAAATTCACGCCGGAAAAAGTTTCCGCCGCCCAAATACTTTTTCAATCCCTGCAAAAAGAAGACGATAATGCCGCGAAATTTGCGCCCGCCGGAGTTTCGCTTCCGCAACTGCTCGAAACATACAAATTAATCGGTTATTTCGTGATTAACAAAGCCGACCTCGTGAGAAAAAGTTCCGAAAGAGGATTTGAAGAAACCCTGCAAAACCTTCGCCTGATTGCTCAGTTTGCTGAATTAAACAGCCGTTCCGCCGTCAGTCCGCAGGATTATGAAACGCGGGACGCTTTGATGGCGGAAAATATTCAAGCGATTGTCAGTCAGCAAAAACCGGAAACGCGCATTATCGTCTGGGCGCACAACGCGCACATTTCCACTCGCAGCGAAGGCGGCAGTCAAACGATGGGAAGTGATTTGAGAAATGCTTTCGGCAATAAATACTACGCTTTCGGATTTTCATTTAATCGAGGTTCGTTTCAGGCGCAGAATGTTGATGAGAAGGAAGTAAAAGTTCAGGAATTCACTTTGGAAGCCGC
Organism: Pyrinomonadaceae bacterium; assembly: GCA_050998795.1. Lineage (GTDB taxonomy): Bacteria > Acidobacteriota > Blastocatellia > Pyrinomonadales > Pyrinomonadaceae. The sequence continues at coordinate 8,308 of JBPCPU010000139.1, read as the reverse complement.
GCCCGAAAAAACGGTGGATTGGTATTTTGCCCAAACCGGAATTAAAAACTTTATCATAGATTTCCGAAATTCGCCGAAGGATAATTTATTCTTCAAATGGCTGCAAACCGAGCGCAAGATGTATTGGGTGGGAGCTTTATTTTCCAATCATTGGAACGAAGCACGAAAAACACAGCGGTTTGTTTTAAGCCATAATTTCGACGGCATCATTTTTATTGAACAGACAACCCGCGCCGTGCCGACAATTTCAGTCAAGATAAAAGATTAGTTAAGACGCGCTCGACAAATTGGTTTATGAAAAGCTGTCGAAGCTCATCTGTTCAAAAAGTTTGATGTTATTAGGTTGAAAAGTGTAGAAAATGAATCGCAGTAGTATAAGTTGCTCCATTCAAAAGTTGATTATTTTCCGGCATTTGGGAAAATTTCTTAGATATTAAGAACAAGTTAGATAAAAAATATCCGAGACTCGAGAAACTCTCTAGCAAATTGAAATCATTTGTATCGAATCGGTTAAAACTGTCGTCAGGAAAAATGCCCAAATCATCAAAGCGATGGTTGCCGAATTGGAAACCGCTTTGGAAACTCCAATGTCGGTTGATACCATCAAACGCTTTTTAAAAAACTTGGTTTCAGCTACACACGCATCCGCACCTCGCTTAAACAGCGGCAGGTGGGTGTTGAAAGAGAAAGTAAGGAACAAGCGTTAAAGTCTTTGTGGCAACTATTCAAAACTGATGGGATTGACCTCTATTTTGCCGATGAGTCAACTTTTTCGATGACTCCCGCTCTGCCATATGCTTGGCAAGAAACAGGGAAGAAAATAGAAATTTTTCCACAACGCGATAAAAAGGTCAATCTGTTCGGCATCTTTCGACCGGATAATGTCGCCATTACTTATCAGTCGGAAGAAAATATCAATGCCGGGTTTTTAGTTAAATCCATCAATGACTTTTGCCGATATCTGGAAAAACCAACAGCTTTGGTGATTGATAACGCCCCGACGCATCGCTCGAAGTTGTTTTTTGAGCAATTGGAAAGATGGGAAGAAAAAGGTTTGTATATCTTCTTCCTGCCAAAATATTCACCGCATCTGAACATTGCGGAAATCTTTTGGCGAAAGGCAAAGTATGAATGGCTCAGACCGTCAGACTATTTTTCTTTCGCTAAATATAAACGGAAAATCAAAGAGATTTTCAATAAAATCGGAGTTGATTACAAGATCGTTTTCAAAGAACTGAAACTATAGTTTTATTTTGCACGACTACTTATTTTTTATCAGTCAAACGGATCAAAATTTCCTCGTTAGAAATTTTGACGATTCCGGCGACAGCTTCCAAATTAAAATTAGAGGAAATTATTACTAGCTTTTTATCGAACTGTATTTCAGCGGGTTTACTTAAATCAATTACAGTTCCATCAACAGTTATACTTTCATTCGCATTTTCGGGAAGAACAGTCGTATAACGCTTATTCTGTAAATCTTCCACGACGGGTTGAGAAAAATTTGCCGTAAATATGCCGTCGCTGGCAAATTTCACAAACCGCGTGTGAACGCGGATTTTCGGCATGACCATCGTGACGTTCATCGGGTCGAAATTGCGAATTCCGCCTGGCTTGACCAACGCTGAGAAGTCAATCGTGTATTTTCTGCCTTTTTGATTGAGCGTTTTTTCAAGCAGCGATTGATTGTCGGTTTTTCTTTGGGCGACTGCTTTTTCTTCTTCGCCTATTATATTTTCATAGCCGTTTCGACGTAAAATCGCCGCGACAGCTTTTTCCGGCGGTAATTTCCCGACGCTCGTTTCTAGTAAATCTTGAAGCGATTTCCCTTCCATTTGAACTTTCGTTTTCCAATCAGACATTAAACGGTCGAGCAAAAATCCCTGCGCCGAGCCGGTGTAATAAAATTTGAGGCGAATGTTGCGCCCGATTTTGGTTATCGAATCGAGTTTTTCGTATTTTTTGTTTAAATATGCGTCCGCATTCGGTTCGGTAAACGAGATGGAAATTTCTTTTCGTTTGTCGGCTTGCATACCGGCGAGAACGGCTTTCGTCCCGGCATATTCAGCCAAGCCTTCATTCAACTCCGCTCCTTTTTCAAATTCGACGAAGCGCGGTTCAAACTCGCCCTGCCGCAATTTGCGAATCGCCAAAAACTGCGCGACTTTTTTCTTGAGGTCGCCCTTATTTTTGCTGTGCAGAGCCGATTGCAAAATCCTCGATTCGATGGTGAAAAGCGCGTTGTTGCGGGCGGATGATTCCTGATACTCAAAAATAAGCAGCGAATTTTCCGCGCCCCATTTCGCGCCCGCTCGCTTTGGGTCTCTTTGAAAAGCGTGAAACGCTTCGTGAAAAGTAATGGATAAATCTTCTTCCACAGTGTGATTCAGAAAATAATCGTCAATTACCTTCCAGGCAAAAGTCTGGTCGCCTTGCTCGCCCGGCGCGGTCGAAAAAGAAATGTATCCGCCCTCGGAATCATTTTTCTGCCGCGTATATTTTCTAAAGTCGAACTCGTTCCAGATTTTGTTTTTTGCGGATTCACCGATTTGCAGGCTAAAATCATAAATCTCTTTCGATTTATATTTTCCCGGCGACTGGGCAAAAGCGACGTTGGTCAAAAGATAAATTATTAGAATTAAGACTGTTGTTTGTTTAAACATTTTTCCTCCTGAAAAGTTTGCGGATTATTTTTCTTTTTCGTTTTCCTTGAGACCGATTTTGAATTTCAACTCGTATTTTCTCGCAACGGTCGAATCAATTTCGTCTAATTGATAGACGAGTTCATCGCCGAGCGTTAACATCCCCGCGCCGTTTGAGACAGCCGTCTGAATTTCGCCGCCGGACTGCCGGTAGAGACCAAAATTTATTTCGGCAAAATCCTTCGGACGGCTTCGGCTGAATTTATCTATCGTCAATTTTGCCTTGAAAATTTGGTCGGTGATTTTTGCTTTGGGATTCGGCTGTAGGATAATTTCCCTTTCCTCTTCGAGCAGACAATCGGCTGCGCCTCGCGCGATTTCTTGTCCGTCCGCAAGCAGAACGGCTTCAACCTCGAACTCGTGCGGGATTTTGGAGGCTTGAACAAAGATTTCGCCGCTCGGAATTTGCTTGTCAAAATTAATTTTCAGCTTTTGTGATTCCTCGTCTGTTCTTGAAACGGAAAAAAGAGTCGGCGTGATTTCAATTTTTAATGTATCGGCGCCGCCGTTTCGTCCGAAAGGAAGCAAAACGACGGTTTCGTTAAATCCAACTTGTAAAGCGTGTTTTTGCGAGTCTTCTTCGTAAAGCGGCAGGTTTATCGGCGAGTAGCCGTAAAAACGGCGTGTGTTTAAATTAGCGCGTAATTTCAATTTATCTTCCGCAACCAAATCGCTCAAAAACCGCGCCTGCATCTTGAAATTTCCGGTTTGCAAGTTGATGTTAAAATCCGTGCCGGGCAAGCCTTCGACGGTCGTTTGCGCCAAAACTCGCCGCTCGTTTTCATTTTCCGAGACGGTCGTTACCTGAAAGCGCACGCGCTTTTCGCGGTTTTCGGCGGAAACCGGCGAATGTTCGCCGCCGCTCAAAAAAGCGAGAGCCAGCAATAATACAGACGCGCGAATGAATTCGGTTTTCATTTTCTCACCTCTTTCTCGACACGCGGCGCAACGTAAATTTCAGTTCGCCCGCCTTGGTCGAAACGCGCAATCGAAATTTCGCCGGACGGTTTTTCAATTTTCGAGGGCGAGCTTTGCGCGGAATTTTCGACGGCGACGGCTCGCTCGCGTTTGTTTAGTATTGAAGCAATCAACAACGCGCCCGCTCCGACCACGATTAAAATCAAAACTGCAAAAACCGGAACGGGTAGCCGAATTCCTCTACGCCAGACGGACGTTTCTTTTTCGGGCGAAATAACCGGAGCTTTCAACGGTTCGACGACGTTATCAATCGCCGACGCCTTTATTTGTTCACGAAAAAAAAGAAAATCCTTTTCTAAATCCGCGCATTTCGGGCAACCGGCAATGTGCGCTCTCGTGCGGCGGCTCTCTGCTTCGGAAAGCTCTCCGTCGATTAGCAGAGAAACTTTTTCCGCGTCGCCGCAATTTGTCTCTTCAGTATTCATACCTGTTTTTCCAGACGCTCGCGCCACAATACTCGCAGCGATTGGCGGGCGCGAAATATATCAACTTTTACTTTGCTCTCGCCGACGTTCAAAATCAGCGCGATTTCTCGATAGCTCATCTCTTCCTGTTCTCGCAAAATCAAAGCCGAGCGCTGATGCTCCGGCAATCTTTCGAGCAATCCGCGAACGATTCTCTGATTTTCGTCCCGCACGAGAAGTTCTTCGGGATGCGGTGCTGTTTTATCGAAAAATTCTGCGACCCGCTGCCGGAGCGTGGCGCGCGTCCTGACCTTATTTATCTCGTTCAAAGCCAGATTTCGCCCCACCCGAAACAGCCAGAAGCGAATCTCGGCAGTCGAAACGCCGCCCAATTCCGCCCGGCACAAACGCAAAAAACTCTCCTGCGCGATGTCGGGCGCATGACTGCCGCGCCCGACAATGCTCTCCAGAAATCGGCACAGATTCGGATAATTTTCCTGAAAAATCGCTGTAATCTCTTCGCTCTTGAGCAGCATTGTTTCTTCCATAAGATAAAACAGTTGAAAACCGGAAAAGTTACATCTCGAAGGTCAAAATTTTAAGAAAGTTGAGCAGATAACCGGAATGAAGGCTTTGCGTTTGCCGAGAACGGAGGATTGACTTAGGACGAAGCCGTGTCCGCGCAGGGACGTTTTTAAGAAGGTCGCCGTTTTGCCTCGCATCCAATGATTTGTTCGGCGTGTTTTTCGCGATAATCGCTTTTGCCTTTTGATACCGCAAATGTCGTTTGCGGTTTAATTGGCTTTAAGATGCGTTTCAAAAAACTTGACGATTGAAACCGTCGAGCGGATTCGATTCGGTATTTTCCGCCAGCCATGTCCTTCGTCTGGGAACAGAATGTATTCCACCGGCACATTGCGCCGCTTCAAATTTTCGACTACCTGTTCGGCTTCGATAACGGGAACGGTTGTGTCGTTCACGCCGTGAAGAACGAGAACCGGAGATTTGATTCGGTCAATGCGGTTAATCGGCGAAAGCCTTCGGAGCATTTCGATTTGCGTGTCGGGATCGCCGTATTCTTCTTTCGAGATTGCCGCCATCCACGGCTGAGTGTTTTTGAAATATGTTTCAAAATTCGTAATGCCGTATAAATCAGCTCCGGCGGCGAAAAGTTCGGGATATTCGGTCAGTCCAGCCATCACCATATAACCGCCGTAGCTGTTGCCCATAATACCGATGCGTTTCGGGTCGGCGACTCCGCTTTTGACCAGATAATCAACCGTCGCTTTGATATCTTTGACCGCGTTTTCGCGTAACGCGCCGTTGTCGAGAGCGGCAAATTTCTTGCCGAAACCGCTTGAGCCGCGCACGTTCGGCGTAAAAACCGCGATGCCGCGCAGCACCAACGCTTGATAGGTAGAGTCGAAATCAGGTCGCTCTTGACTTTCTGGACCGCCATGAAAATTCAACACAATCGGCAACGCGCCGGTAGCGCCGGGCGGTTTGTAGAGCCAGCCGCTCAATTTCAGATTGTCGTGCGCCGTATATTCGACAAACTGCGGGCGCGCCAGTTTCGTCAAATCAACTCCGGCATGCGGGCTAAAGGTTAGCTGTGTGAATTGTTTTGTAGTTAAATCTAGCGTCCAAACGTCGTCGGGCGAAGCTGCGCCCGAAAGAATCATCGTCAGATGTTTGCCGTCGTTGGTTAAATCGAGCGCGCCGATAATTTCGGCTGGCAATTTCGGTCCCGCCGTCATTTGATTTTTTTTCACGTCGTAAAACGCGAGTTCGCTGCGCCCCGCAACGTTCCAATCCAAAATTATTGTCGCGCCGTCGTCGCTCATCTTCACGCCGGACAATTCGCCGTCCGCTCTTTCGGCGATTGTTTCGATTGCTCCGGGCTGACCGCCGGCATCAAGCCGGATACGCGCCAAAGCGGGCAAATCGCGGTCTTTGTTTGAAGCAAGATAAATCGTTTGTCCGTCAGGCGAAAACCGTGCTTCCTCAAATCTGCCCGAACCTTCGTGCGGCGTGAGCAGAGATTCTTTGCCGGTCGCCAAATCAATCAAATAAAGATTGCCGTTGACTTGTTTCATTCGAGTGACGACTGCGCGGCGATTATCGCGGCTGACATCAGTAATGAATCCCAAGCCTTCATTTTCGGCAATCAATCGCATCTCGCCCGTTTTTATATTGAGCAAATACGAATCGAGTGACGCCGGATTGCGCCGGTTTGACGAAACGAAAATATATTTTCCGTCGCGCGTCCAGCCGAACAGAAAATTGTTTTCCTTGCCGCCATCGGTCAAACGCCGCAATTCGCTGCCGTCGGGACGCATAATATAAATCTGCTCGTTAAAACCGCCGCCGGGAGCGACGGTAAAAGCAAACCAATTACCGTCAGGTGACCAAGTAAGAAATTTCACCGGGTCATCAAAAGCCGTTACCAACTTTGGAAAACCACCATTTGCCGGAATTGTCCAAACCTGTGGAATGCCATTCAGGTTTGAAATAAAAGCAATGCTTTTTCCGTCGGGCGAAAAATTGGGAAAATTCGCGCTCCCGATTTTTCCCATTAGCGCGACTGAACGCTCCAAGTCATCTTGCGCGGCGACGGAAGAAACAAGCGGAATAAAAAAAAACAGCGCGACAATAAACATAAGGAAGTGTTTCATCAAAATAGTCTCCCAAGTTTTGGATTCAATCGACAAGATACGATAAAAATTATGAAATATGCGGAACGCCGCATTTGACACAAACCCTCAAAGGGCTAGTTCACAAATATACGACGTTCACATGAGGCAATATGTTAACAAGCTAAACCTTTACGAAATACCGAACGCTTGAGTTGACGTGGGGCGAAACCGATTACACGCGACTCTGAGTTTAATGAAATATGTTCTTATAAAGCATTCTGTGCGCGCCTCGCATCGGTCTCGTGCAACAACGAAACAAATATCTTGTTAAATCCCGGCTTTACCATCGTTCAATTTTAAGCTCACTCAAATCAATTTGATAAATATCTCCAAGACCGTTTTGCGGGCTGTGCAGTTTGTTCATTAACTCTCGATAATTTAATCGTTTTTCCAACGGCTTATCCGCAGAACTTCTTGCGCTTGCCCAAAAGAAATACTTGCCGTCCGGTGAAATCATCGGCGAGTATTCGTTTCCGGCGGAGTTGATTTTGTCGCCCAGATTGACGGGCTTTGTCCACGCGCCCGCGCGGTGGTAGGTAATATACAAATCAAGCCCGCCGCGACTGCCTTCACGCCCGCCGCCCATAAAAATCAGAAAACTTTCGTCAGGCGCGATATATGGCTCGAACTCGTTGAATGAGGTGTTGATGACATCGCCGAGGCTTTCGGCTTCCGTATATTTGCCATTGACCAATTTGCAGCGATAAAGGTCGGTTCGTCCCTTTCCTCCGGCGCGGTCTGAGCCGAAATAAATCGTGCCGTTGGCTGCAATGGTCGGATACCATTCCGCGCCGTCGCCGTTGACGGGCGCGCCCAGATTCTTCGGCTCGCTCCAATCGCCTTTTGCCGTTCTCTCCATCACGTAAATATCGAGGTCTTGTTCTTTTTTTCCGGCAACCGGACGGCTCGAAATAAAGTAAAATTGTTTGCCGTCCGGCGTGATGAACGGGTCGGCATCCGAATACTGACCGGAAAACGGCGCGACCGTCGGCTCGCTCCATCTTCCTTTTTGAAATTGCGAAACGAGAATCGTCCAAAAAGTAAAATTCGGATTGCTGCGAACGAAATAGAGAGTTTTGCCGTCGGGCATAAAAGCCGGGTGCGAATCGAAATCGCCGGTTGAGACGATGCCCGATGCGAAGATTGTCGGCTCGTTCAACGGTTTGCTTGGAGCATAAGGAGGCTTTACTTGGTCAGGGCTTTGCGCGACTACTTGAGAATCAAAGCAGCACAACCAGCCGAGCAGTATTGTAGCGGCAACAATTTGTTTCAAATGTTTGTTCATCAAAAACCTCACAACGGACAAGCCTTTTCTCATTGAACCTGATAGCATCGAACGTCTGAAGCGACGTGGGCAAAACCGCCACCAAGCCCGTTTGAGTTCAACGGACAACGCGATAAGAAAGTCGCTGTTTCGCCCTCACGTCCAATGGTAGGATGAAAGACGGGTTTTTACCTGCTTGCATTCTACTTGTTCTTTGACAGTCATTCGCATTGTTTTTCCTTCTAACTTTTTATGGAGGTTTTT
>JBPCPU010000106.1:0-12774 GCA_050998795.1 Pyrinomonadaceae bacterium | reverse complement strand
CTGTCAAAAACAACTTCGATGTCAATTCCTTCTTCCGCAAAAGGCGGTTTTGTATATTTCAACAAAACTTCTTCAACCACACAACAAATTTTTTCTAGTTCATCCATCCGACAATTTCCTCCTTTTCCGATTGAGCCAAGTTTTGCAAATTTCAATCAAGCATCAAAAATTCAACGGGTCAATCAGAGTAATGTTTTGAAATCGCTTAAAATCTTTTGCGTTAAAGGTTATTAGTTTTGTAATTTGATGGACATTCATTGCCGCAACAATTCTCGTGTCGTGAACCTGTTTGCCGATTACTGAATGCCGCAAAACCAACTTTCGCCATTCTTGATAAATTCCCTGAACATCAGGCAAAACGGTGAGCATTGATTCTAAACGCGAAATTTCGGCATCAGTCTTTGCCGGTGTCCAACCTAAGCCGTTTTTATCAATCGGTCTGGTTGCGACATTCCAAAATTCGATGAGATTTTGCGGAATCAGACAAACTCTGTCGCCGTTTGCCAAGAAATGTTTGACGGCATTGACCGCCGTTTGATAATGCGGATGAGCCGGCTGGACGCTTCGCAAAATAATGTTTGTATCGGCTTGAATATCTTCCATTTATTCGTCTTCGGCATAGATTGCTTCGCGGCTGTCGTCAAGAATTACCGCCGTTTCATCACGATGACTTTTTGCCCAAGTTTCCCACGCCAACGCCTTTTCTTTGCTATTACTTTTCGCTTTTTTCTCAATCAAAGTTTCGACAAAATTAAGCACCTCGATTTGCAGATTATTCGGCAGCGAATTGACTTTACTTTCTATAACATTTCCTAAATTCATAACAATTCACCTCACGTTTCAAATTTTACCACAAACATCAAAAGCCCAACCATTTCTGATTGAACGATACTTTTCCGATTTGCTAAAAAACTTCGAGTTGCTCACACGGCTTTTACTTTTTCTCCTCGTCCGAACTTGCATCCCTCACTTGACCGTTTCAAACAGAGAAAACGCTTACGGTTGCGCTGCGTCGGCGTTTTCTCTGTTTGAAACTACTTGCTTCGCTAAAAACATTGACGGATTTTTCAAAGCCTCGCGCATTTCCCGCGCCGTTTGAAAACGGTTTTCGCGGTTTTTCTGCAAAGCCTTTTTGACAATTTCGCGCAAACCTTCGGGAACGCTGGCGGGCATCGGTTCAGGTTCAAACATCAAAATACGATTTCTTTTTTGAGCAATTCCTCCACCGAATTTAGCAATTTTTGCAAAAACACTTCCGATGCAGATTTGTTTTGCCCGGCTTTGATGATATTTTCAGCAATTCCATCCGGCTGTTCACCGTCAATCCAAGTGCGAAGTTTTTCGAGATTTTCCCTCCAATTCGCCATTCATCTTTCCTCCGTTTTGCAAAGTTTTCAATGATAATTGACAGATAAAATTTTGTCTGTCTAAAGTTTTGCTTGCCGTCAATATCAACCTTGAGAAGTTCGGTTATGTCGCTTTGCTAATTTCTCGACATTAAACTCCGCGATTTCTTGTAAAGTTAAACTCAATTCATCCGCGCAAGCCGAAATATACCAAAGCACGTCGCCGAGTTCATCTTTTAGTTTGGCGCGGATTTCATTAGTTATTTCGCCGCCGAAATCGCGTTGGATTTTCTTGACGATATTGGCGACTTCACCCGCTTCGCCCGCAAGTCCGAGCGTCGGATATTCAAGATTGCTTAAACGATTCGGATACAAAGCCGTCTGCTTTGCTTTCTGTTGATATTCTTCAAATTTCATATTTTTAACTTTTAACGCAAAGGCGCAAAGTCGCCAAGACACAAAGTAAGATAAGCAAAAATCTTTGCGCCTTTGCCACTTTGCGCCTTTGCGTTAAATTTTTCTTCGCATTTTCGCCGCATCCAAAGTATTCCGCATCAGCATCGCCACAGTCAAAAGTCCAACGCCGCCGGGAACAGGTGTGAAATTCCCTGCTTTTTCCATTGCGTCTTTTGGATTCACGTCGCCGACCAGTGTAAATCCACGATTCTCAATTGTCCGCAGACGCTTTTCGAGTTCGGTTTCGTCAAACAATTCCCGCGCTAAATCCGCATCGGTAACATTATTGATGCCGACATCAACGACGGTTGCGCCTTCTTTGATGTGTTCGCCGCGAATAAATCCGGCACGTCCGATTGCCGCTACTAAAATATCGGCTTGGCTCGTAATTTCCGCCAGGTTTTTTGTGCGCGAATGGCAAATCGTAACAGTCGCGTTTTCCTGCAAAAGAAGCACCGCCATCGGCTTGCCGACAATGTTGCTGCGCCCGACAATAACTGCGTGTTTTCCGGCAATTTCAATATTAAAATACTTTAAAATTTCAATTACGCCAGCCGGAGTGCAAGGCACGAGCGCAGTTTGTCCGCTCGCAAGTCGCCCGACGTTAACCGGATGAAAACCATCAACGTCTTTTTCAGGATTTACCGCTTCTAAAATTATGTTTTCGTTTATTTGTTCCGGCAAGGGAAGCTGCACCAAAATTCCGTCAACATCATCGCGCCCGTTCAATTCTTCAACCAGCGTCAGCAATTCTTCCGGCGTTGTTTCCGCCGAAAGATGATGATATTCGGAAATAAGCCCGAGTTCTTCGCTCGTTTTGACTTTATTGCCGACATAAACTTTTGATGCCGCATCTTCGCCGACACGAACCGCCGCTAAACACGGACGATAAGATAAATTTTTAACTTCTTCGGCGACTTTGCTTTTTATCGTATCGGCAACTTCCCTGCCGCTTAGTATCTTTGCGCGTTTTTCTGTTGTTTCTGCTATCATAATTCAATGTTTTCACTTCTTTTTAGCTTACAACGGTTTTATTATTTTATGCTACAAGCCAATTTATTAAAGTCATTCCTGTTTGTTTTCGTTTTTTCGCTTTCGATTTTCGCTCAAAACTTAACCGAAGCACATCTGAGGATTCGCAACGCAGTGGAAAACCGGGATTATCAAACGGCGATTAACGAATTGCAAAATCTTGAAAAATCAGACAAAAAAATTTTCACAATCAACAATTACGATTATTTGTTGGGGCGATTGGCGGAAAAGCGCGGCGATTTTGCGCTTGCCGCGGCAAATTATCAGGAGGTTGCCAATCGTAATTCAGTTCTGAGCGAATACGCGCTGCGGCATCTTTCGCAAATTGCCCGCTCAAGCGGAAATTTGATGCTCGAGCGAATTTATCTGCAAAAAATTACAACGCTTGCGCCCGAAAGTCTTTTGAGCGATGCGGTCAATAAACGATTGGCACGAAGCTATTTTGAAAGCAAAAATTTTGATGCGGCAATTCAAATGTTGAGTGGTCAGAGTGAAGCAAAAGACAAAGGACAAAGGACGAAGAACGAAGGACAAACCCGCGAAAGTCTTGTTTTGCTTGGTGAAGCGTATCAGCAAAACAATCAGATTCAGCAGGCGCGTGAAGTTTTCACGAAATTAACCAATAACTTGCCGAATCCGGCGCAGCCTGACGATTTTGCTTTGGAAGCGGCGAAAAATCTTGATTTGCTCGACGGCGCAAACGAAAATTTTGGTAAAACCGCGCCGCAGTTATCCGACAACGAACACTACCGACGCGCTTTGATTTACCAATTTAACCGCAATTTTCCGCTTGCGCGTCTGCATTTTCAAGCAATTGCCGAACGCTTTCCACAAAGTAATTATGTTGCCAATGCGCTTTATCAAATCGGGCGCGGTTTCGCACAGGAAGGCAATTACAGTCAGGCGATTAATTGGTTTGAGCGCGTTCAAGCCGAATTTCCGGGCGATGAGATTGCCAAAGACGCTTTAAGCCAAACAGCTTCGGCTTATTCGCGGGTCAACAAAACGAAAGAAGCGATTTTGCGCTATCAAAAATTTATCCAAACTTATCCCGATGCCGACAATCTGGAACGCGCTTATTTAAACATCGTGGACATTTTGCGCGACAGAGGCGAAGACAATGAAGCGTTAAAATGGACGGCAAAAACACAAGCCGATTTCAAAGGAAAACTGCCCGAAGCGATTGCGCTTTTTGCTCAAGCGCGGATTCATATTTCGCAAAACGATTGGACAAACGCGCTTTCGGATTTAAACGCTTTGCAGACATTTCCCGATTTGGGCGGAACAAGAGTTCCGGGCGGCACGAACAAAGCCGAAATTACGTTTTTAAAAGGTTTCGCGTTGGAAAATCTCAATCGTTATGACGAAGCGATTGAGATTTATTTGTCAATTCCCGACGGCAGAAACGAATATTACGGCTGGCGGGCGACGGAAAGATTAAGAGCAATTGCTGCCGATGAAAAGACAAAAAGATTTGTTGAAATTAAGCTAATTCAATTATCTCAAAATTCAGGAATGGCTTTACCGAATGAACAAAGAAAAATATTTCAGTCTATTTACCGGCTGACAAATAGCGCGGGAGTTTTAGAAAGTATCAAAAATGTTTATGCCAGGTTGCCCGATTATCAAAAAGTTCCGGGCGGAAAACTTCTCGAATTCGGACGTAAGGAAGTTTTGAAAGAAAAACGCGCTGCTTCAAACGAAAACTTTCATAAAAATTTAGCCGACGAACTTTTGTTTTTAGGACTTTACGACGAAGCAACGCCGGAACTGGAAAATTACGAATTACAAAATCCAATGCCCGAAGTTCAGAATCCAAAATCCAAAATCCAAAATCCAAAATCGAATGATTTGGCTTTTACGCTTGCGGTCTTTTACGAGCGCGGCGATATGGCAAATCGGGCAATTTCATATATCGAACCGCTTTGGAAAAATGTTCCCGCCGATTACGAACTCGAATTGATTCCGCGCGGGCAAATCGAACTGCTTTATCCAACGCCTTATTCCGATTCGCTTTTGCAGTTTGCGCCGCAAAAAAAAGTTGACCCGCGTTTTACGTTAGCGATTATGCGGCAGGAATCGCGCTTTCGCGCCGACGTCAAATCAAATGCGGCGGCACGCGGTCTGATGCAGTTTATTTCGACGACCGCCGACAAACTCGCGCAGGAATTAAACCGCGAAAATTTCAAACAGGACGAGCTTTACAATCCGCCGACGGCAATTTTGTTCGGTTCACAGTATTTATCAAATCTTTTCCGCCAATTTCCAAATCAGCCGCAAGCTGTCGCGGCAAGTTTTAACGGCGGCGAAGATAATATGATGCGATGGTTGGCGCGTGCCGAATCAGATAATCCCGACCGGTATGTTCCCGAAATTATCTATTCGCAATCGAAAGATTACGTTTATAAAGTAATGACAAGTTACCGCATTTATCAAATTTTTTATGGTGAAAATTTAAAAGAAAATAAGCTGAAAGGCAATTAAAAATTTCTTTCAGCTTATGACAATTGCAGAAATTTTATTTGGAATCTTTTTTGGGACGATAATAAGCCGCGCCGCGCCGCGTTAGCTCGGCTTTTTCGCCCAATGCGTCAATAACCGCGTTAAGCAATTCTTTGTTGTCGAGTTTGAAATTGACAACACCTTTCGCGTCAATGTCCGGGTCGTCAAAATGCACCACCAAATAGCGGCGTTTTTCACGAATCAATCCGGCTAAAACCGCGCCCGGAAGCGGAATTACGCTGACAACTGTTCCGGTTGTCGAACGCACCGATTTTGATTGCGGATAAATTACAAGCATTGATTTATAAGGAATCGAAAACATTTCCTTTTGGTTTTGACCAATAAAAATAATTCTCCGGTTGGTGTCGTCAAACTTCAGAGTTCCCTTTTCCTTTTTATCAAAGCCAAACATTCCGCCTTCATATTTGGCGGCAAAAGAAGCAGGTGCGGGCGTTTTCGGCGTGGAATTTTGCTCTGTTTTTTGCTCCGTTTTTTTCCCAATCGGACGCGGCTGCGCCGAAACCGACGCGGCACAAACAAACAAACCAAACACGAATAAAAATAATGCTTTTTTCATAATTGAATCTCAAATCTTAAATCTTAAATCTTAAATTTTGAATTTTGAATTCTGGAATCAAACTTATAGACGCATTCCACCGAGAGTTCGTTGCCACGCCAGAGTTTGTTTTAAAACGCCGAGCCGCTGTTTGTCGGTTTCGGAACAATCGAGCGACAGTTGTTCAATAATCGCTTCGAGCAGCGGAACGGCGAAAAGTCCGGCGTGTCCGACGACTTGCGAATAATAATGAATCTGCAAACAATCGTTTTCGCCCGTGTGAAATTTTTTCACTTCTTCGCGTTCGATTTTGAAAACATCTTGTCCGGCGGGAACGACGCGGCGCGGAACTCCGTGCGTGATTTTATCGGTATTGTCTTTGACTCCGAGCAATAAAATTCCAATCAAAAAGCCTTGTTCGTTCAGATAATCGGGGCTAAACGAACCGAGTTCCGGTTTCGGCGAAAGACGCGGACCAAAACTCGCGTATTCAGGATTGACGAGCATCGAATTATAAATCACGCCGACGATTTCCGTTTTATCTTCCAGCGGTAAATTCACAAACTGCGCGAACCCGTAATCTTCCGCCGTCGGCGGCGTTCCCGTGTCAAGGTCGTCAATCACGCGCCCGACGTAATCAATATGTGAATTTGATTTGATTATTTTTGCAATTTTCATAAAAAAATAAGGCACAGATTAACACAGATTTTTTATTAGACATCTTTCCAAAATAAAACAGACTGCAAATAAACTCAGATTTTTAACGCTGGTGGCGCAAAGACGCAAAGACGCAAAGATAATGATTTGTCAAAGTTGTCAACCTTTGAGTTTTTAATTACCAGGCAAACCGTTTGACGGTTTGTTTTGAAAAAAAACTTGGCGACTTTGCGCCTTGGCGACTTTGCGTTAAATATTTCTTATTTCGGAAAGTTCTCTATTCTTTTCTTATCCGTGAATATCTGTGTAAATCTGTGGTTAAATTTTCTTTGATTTATTTTTTCTCGTAAATAATCCTGCCGTTGAAAATCGTGTAAATCGGCTCGGTTGTCAAAATTTCCTTCGGCTCAATCGTCAGCAAATTCTTCGACTGCACAACCAAATCCGCGAGCATTCCGACTTTAATTTGTCCCTTTTCCTTTTCCGCAAATTCCGCGTAAGCCGCTTCAAAAGTATGACAGCGAATCGCTTCCGCCATTGTTAGTTTCTCCTGCGGCTGCCAACCGCCGACGGGCAAACCTTCCGCATCTTGGCGCGAAACGGCGGCGTAAAGCGTGTTATACGGATTGATTGATTCGACCGGAAAATCCGTGCCGAACGGAACGTGAACATTGTAAGATTGCATCAAATGCCACGAGTATGCGCCCAAAACGCGATACTCGCCCAAACGCTCGCCCGCCCAACGCTTATCTGAAATCGCGTGCGAAGGCTGCATCGAAGCGATTACGCCGAGTTCTTCAAAACGCTTGAAATCGCTTGGATTGACAACTTGCGCGTGTTCGATGCGATGGCGTTTATTGTTTATGTAAACACCATCAATAGTAGATGTGATTCTTCTTAATGCTTCCGCAAAACCGTCCAAAGCCATTCGATTCGCCCTGTCGCCAATCGCGTGAAGCGTAATCTGAAAACCTCCTTTATCGCGTTCGACAATCATTTTTGTCAATTCTTCCTGCGAACGGCGCGGAATTCCCGAATTTCCCGCATCATCGGAAAAAGGCGCAAGCATCGCGGCAGTGCGCGAACCGAGCGTTCCGTCAACATAACCTTTGAGCGCGGTCAATTTCAAACGGTTTTTATCGTCATTAAACGAAGCAAATTCGGCGCGTTGCTGTTTCAATTTCTCAACTGAATCTTCAAAATTCTGCCATTCCGAAACGCGCACGGTCAATTTATCTTGTTTGAGAAAATCACGGTAAAGTTTCGTCGTTTCGTAACCGGAATTGTCCTGAACGGAAGTAATACCGTAACGCCGCGCCATATCGAGCGCGAGTTCCAAACCTTTCTGCATCTGCGCCGCGCTCGGTTCGGCAATCAAACGGTTGACCAAACCTTGCGCCGTTTCCTTCAAAATTCCCGTCGCTTCGCCCGCTGCGTCGCGCTCGATTTCGCCGCCTTCGGGATTTTTCGTGTTTCGGTCAATTCCCGCAAGTTTCAAAGCCGCCGAATTTACCCAGCCGACGTGACCGTCAACGCGCACGAGAAAAACCGGATTGTTCGGCGCGATTTGGTCTAAATCTTTTCGCGTCGGAAAATTCTGTTTCCAAATCGTGTGGTCCCAGCCGCGCCCGATTATCCATTCGCCCGCTTTGGTCGTTTTAACTTTTTCGGCAACCTTGCTCTGCGCTTCGGCGAGCGATTTCGTATCGGTCAAAACCACGGACAAAAGCGACAACGCGCCGCGCAAAAAATGAACGTGCGCGTCATTAAATCCGGGCGTTACAAGTTTTCCCTGCAAATCAATTCCCTTGGCGGCTTGATATTTGGCTTTTAATTCATTTGAAGTTCCAACTGCAACAATCTTTTCGCCGTCAACCGCAACGGCTTCGGCAGTCGAATAATTTTCGTCAGCCGTGAAAATTTTGCCGTTATAAAGCAAAAAACTGATTTTCTGTTTCGTCTGCGCCGCAATCGAAATCGGCAAACAAAACAAATTTATGACAACTATTATTACTGATAATCTTTTTAACATTTGTATTTTCCTTTGAGTGATTCGGATATTGAATGATTATAAACCAAAATTGAAAATATACTATAATCTACGATTGATTTGGATTTAACCGTTGAACTCGTTAAAATCCTTAACACATTCAATTTCTTTTGAGAAAATCTATCAATGAAAAAAATTTCAACAATCTGTTTTGCCGTTCTTTTTTGTTTTTCAATCCAACTTTTCGCGCAAATTCCCATAAAAATTTTAGTGCAAATTTCTAAAGCCGAAGATGAATTGCGTTACGATAAAACTTTGGAAGTTTTGATGAAAAATGCGGACGCGAAAATTCGGAAACGTGCCACGCTTGCTTCGGGCAGAATCGGCGATGAACGCGCAATTGCCGCGCTAACGAATCTTTCGGAAAAAGACTCAAACGCGGAAGTTCGCGCAATGGCGACGTTTGCGCTTGGCGAAATCGAATCAATCAAAAGTGCGGACGCAATTCTAAAAGTTCTGCAAAATACAAAAGAAGCCGACGAAGTTCGCGCCCGTGCAATCGAAGCAGCGGGAAAAATTGCGGCGGCAAACGCCAAAGATGAAAAAGCAAAACAGCTTGGCGAAGCGATTTTGGATAATTTGCAGTTTGAAGACAAACGCGGCAAACAACAAAATCGTGAAGTTATTTTACTTGGAATAACAGCGGTTTTGAGAGCAAAACCCGAAGAAGGCGATTTTGTGACGGCAAAGTTTTTGACCAATCCGGACGGGCGAATTCGTGCAGATGCGGCAAACACTTTATCCAGACTTCGTTCAAAAACCGCGAACGAAAAACTTCGTGCGATGCTTTTGTCGGAAACGGACGCAATTGCCAGAGCAAACGCGGCGCGTGCGCTCGGCGCGGCGGAAGATAAAGAATCTTTTAATCTCCTTCTCGAATCTGCTGTTTCTGACGAAGATTCGCGCGTTCGCGTTTCGGCGATTCGCAGTTTGGGAAGTTTGAAAGATGTGAAAGCCGCCGATAAATTGCTTGAACGCGGCGAAAAACTTTTGGCTGATTACAAAAAATCGAAATTTGCCAATCCGGTTGAGAAAAACGAACTGCTTGAAATTGCGACGGCTTTGGGTAGAATTTTGCTGAATACCTCAAGCAAAAACGCTGTTGAATTTTTAAACAATCTGCGTTCGGCTGATAAATTTACTTCTTCCGAAACTGAAATCGCTCTGGCTCGCGTCGCACCCAAACTGTTTGTTCAAAGCATTGTAGATTCACCGGCAAATGTTTTCGGCGGCGATTGGCGAACGGGTTCTGCTGCGTTGCAGGGCTTGGCGGAAGTCGCCAATCTTGAATCTAACAAAGAAAACGACCTGATAAAATCTCAGACACGACTTTTGTTAGTTAAACTTATCGGTTCGTGGATAAATTCCAATGCGAAAAATAAAGCGACTAACGATTCGCGCCTGGCAATTCCCGATTTGGTCAGAACATTTGCCGCTTTTAAATCCGAAAATACACCGGGTATTTATCGTCCGATACTCGAAATTGAGCAGGACTTGTTTATTCGCGGCGTAATTGCCGAAGTTTTAGGCGAACAGCCCGCAACAAAAGAAAATATCGAAGTCTTGAAAACCGCATTTACCGAATCGCTCAAAACCGACAAAAATCACAACGACGCGCAACTTGCCATTCTTTCGGCATTGGTTAAATTGGACAAAGCGCAAGCCGTTTCCAGTTTAAACCTCGCGCTCGACGCACCCGATTTTCTTGTTCGTCGTCAAGCCGCGAAACTTATCAAACAAAATGATTTGCAAAAAGATTTTCCGAACCTTGAGAAACAAGTCGGAACAGTCAAACCTTACAATCCGAAAACGGGAACGAAACTCGGACAAATCTTGAATGTAAACGCCGATTACATTCGCGCCCTTTCGCGCAAAAATGCAAAAGCGATTATCACAACCGAAAAGAGGACTTTTACAATCGAATTTTTCCCGGAAGACGCGCCTTTGACGGTTGATAATTTTATCAAACTCGCCAAATCAAATTATTTTAACGGTTTGGCAATCCATCGCGTCGTGCCTAATTTTGTAATGCAGGACGGCGACCCGCGCGGCGACGGAAACGGCGGACCGGGTTGGGAAATCCGCGATGAGATAAACGAAATTCCGTATGAACGCGGCGCAGTCGGAATGGCTTTATCGGGCAAAGACACGGGCGGTTCGCAATGGTTTATAACCCATTCGCCGCAACCGCACCTCGACGGCGGCTACACGGTTTTTGGTAAAGTGAACGAAACCGATATGAAAATCGTAGATACTCTCGTGCGCGGCGATAAAATTTTGAGCGTGAAAATTATTGAAGGGAATTCACTGCCAAAAAACACAAAAGGCAGGAAATAACCTGAAATTTTTGTGATAAAATTTTACAGAGGTAATTATGGAGATTGCTAGTTTAGAAAATGTTACACATTTAGCCGAAAAACTTCCGTTTGAAGAACAATTGGTTTTGGTCGAGAAACTCGCCCAAAATTTACGTCGCCGTGTTCGCGCCGGTCAAACAGAACGCCGTCCGCAAAATCTTTACGGAATCTGGCGAACATCAATGCCGGAAGATTTTGACGTTACCGCCACGTTGACTGAAATTCGCAGCGAATACAAGACGGAATTTGAGGAAAATTCTTAAGATATGGATTTCTACGTTACCGATACACACGCCTTATTTTGGTATCTGACTGCTTCACCGAAACTCGGTGTAAATGCCAAAACCGCTTTTGATGAAGGCGCCAAAGGCAACGCCATTATTTACATTCCCGCAATCGTTTTAGCCGAACTTTTCTTTCTCAATGAAAAACTTAGCCAACCGCTTGATTTTAAGAAAGAATTTCAACGGTTTGAACAAAGCGCACAATTTGAATTTATCGGTTTTGAGCCTGAGAATGTAAAGGATTTTGCACAAGACTCAGCCGTCCCTGAAATGCACGACCGAATAATTGTCGGTATTGCGCATCGGCTTGCCATTCCTTGTTTGACTTGTGATTCGGCAATTATCGCTAGTAACTTAGTTAAAGTCGTCTGGTAAATTTATGGAAGAAATTCAAGAACGCAGCGTTTTCGGTTTGTCGAGAGATGAGCGCAAACAAATAGAACTCGAAGAAAGCCTCGAAAATCTATCGCGCTATCTCGATAATTGGATAAAAATTCCCGTCGTCGGCTGGCGATTCGGTCTTGATGCGCTGATTGGTCTTGTCCCGAATGTCGGCGATACGCTGACATCGTTTGCGTCATTTTATATTTTGCTGGCTGGCGTGCGTTACGGCGTTCCGAAAATCACGCTTTTGCGGATGGCTTTTAATATCGGGCTTGATTATGTCGTCGGTATTATTCCGTTTATCGGCGATGCGTTCGACTTTTTTTGGAAATCAAACAAGCAAAATATGGAATTAATCCGTGAACGTGCAACAGGACGGGGCAAAGGCACAGCAAGCGATTATCTTTTTGTCGGGCTGATTATTTTCGGTTTGATTGTTTTGCTAATCGGTTCGATTTTTGTGAGTTTGTATATTTTGAGTTTGTTTTTCCGTGAGATTTGGAATTTGTTCAATTTTTAAGTGATTTAAACCGCGAAACACGCTGAATATACGAAAGGTTTTCTTATTTTTCTTTCGTGTATTCAGCGTGTTTCGCGGTTTAAATTTACAGTCGAAAAGGCTCGAATTTTTGCTGACCGATTACATCGTTTGAGCGGCTTCCGATTTCTCGGATTTCATTTTAAGTCCGTCGGCGACTCGTTGTCCGTATTCAGCATCGCATTTAGTTAAATGGTCAATCATTCGATTCTGAATGTCCTTGTTGCATTGCGAAAGCGCGTCCACGAGATTGAAAACCAAATCGTCGCGCTCTGATTGCTCAATCGTGCGATAACGCTCGCCCGCTTGCTTGTAGTCGTTTGGGCGGCTGATTTTTTGGCGCACGAGATTTCCGGCGACATACGGTGTATGGTCTTTTCCGGCTTTTGGCGCTTCTTTCAGACCGCCGAGGCTCGACGGTTCGTAGTTAACGTGTGGATTTTCGCCGCCCGTGTCTACGATATAAGTCATCTGACCGTCGCGCTGATTTGTTCCAACGTGCTTTTTCGGAGCGTTAATCGGCAATTGCAGATAATTCGGTCCGACGCGGTAACGCTGCGTGTCCGAATAAGACATCGTGCGTCCTTGCAGCATTTTGTCGTCGGAAAAATC
>JBPCPU010000081.1:0-4843 GCA_050998795.1 Pyrinomonadaceae bacterium | reverse complement strand
TGCAGCAATGACAAGGCGCGGATAAGTTTCCGTCTGCTCATTGCCGGTTCGACAACTTCGTCAATATATCCGCGCTCGGCAGCAATGTATGGATTGGCAAATTTATCTTCAAATTCGGCAACTTTATTTTTACGATACTTTTCCGAATTCTCGGCAATTTCTTTACGATACAAAACGCCGACTGCGCCTTCTGCACCCATTACAGCAATTTCCGCCGTCGGATATGCAAAATTTATATCAGTTCTGATATGTTTTGAAGCCATCACACAATACGCGCCGCCGTAAGCCTTGCGTGTAATTACGGTGATTTTCGGCACGGTTGCTTCGGCAAACGCAAAAAGGAGTTTTGCGCCGTGACGGATAATTCCGCCGTGTTCTTGATTTACGCCGGGCAGAAATCCGGGAACGTCTTCAAAAGTAATCAGCGGAATGTTAAAGCAATCGCAAAAGCGCACAAAACGCGCCGCTTTGACCGATGCGTCAATATCCAAAACTCCGGCAAGAAAAGCCGGTTGATTGGCGACAATTCCAACCGAAAAACCGCCAAGCCGTGCAAATCCGATAACGATATTGGGCGCGTAATGCTCCTGTACTTCAAAAAAATAGTTTTCGTCGGCGATGATGTGGATGATGTCGCGGATGTCGTAAGGCTGAGTCGAAACTTCCGGCACGATTGAGTTTAATTTTTCATCGGTTCGATTGTTCGCGTCGTTTGTCGGCACAAACGGCGGGTTTTCCATATTGTTTGAAGGCACAAACGAAAGCAATTCCCGCGTCAACCGCAAAGCGTGTTCGTCGTCGTCAGCCGCAAAATGTGCCACGCCCGAAATTGTATTGTGCGTCATCGCGCCGCCGAGTTCGTCCTTTGTAACTTCTTCGTGCGTAACGGTTTTTATCACGTCGGGACCGGTGATGAACATATACGAAGTATCTTTGACCATCACATTAAAATCCGTAATCGCGGGCGAATAAACCGCGCCGCCCGCGCAAGGTCCGAGAATACAACTGATTTGCGGTATAACGCCGCTTGCCAAAGTGTTTCGCAAAAAAATATCGGCGTAACCGCCAAGTGAAACAACGCCTTCCTGGATTCTCGCGCCGCCCGAATCGTTCAAACCGATAATCGGTGCGCCGGTTTTCATTGCAAAATCCATTACTTTGACGATTTTTTGCGCGTGTGTTTCGCTTAAAGAACCGCCGAAGACCGTAAAATCCTGTGCAAAAATAAAAACTTCGCGTCCGTCCACAAGTCCGTGTCCCGTAATCACGCCGTCGCCGGGAAATTTTTGATTTTCGAGTCCGAAATCGGTTGAACGGTGAACGACAAATTTATCAAATTCTTCAAATGAACCTTCGTCCAGAAAAAATTCGATGCGTTCCCGCGCCGTCATTTTTCCTTGTTCTTTATGTTTTTCAAGTCGCGCCGTGCCGCCGCCTTGTTCCGCCAGAAGTGATTTTTCCTTTAAAAGTTCGAGTTTGCTTTTTGCTGCCTGTTTGCTTGTCGGTTGCATATTGACTAAGTTTAGCGAGTTTGCGGTTTTTTGCAAATCATTGAAAATTTGAAACTTCCTGCTCGATTTGCGGCAGGATTTTACCACGAAGTCTTTTGACGAATAACGACGCTTGACGCACTTCGTCGGCGGTTTCGGAAAGATTTTGATTTATTTGCGACAGCAATTGACGCAAACTGGTTTTTTCGGCTTCAAAAGTTTTCCGGCGATTTTCCCGAATTTCCTCAGTTTTGGTTGTGCCGAGAAAAGCAACGCTGCGGTCTATGCCTTCGGGAGTAATATTCTCCTCAATCTGAGCAAGGCGAGTTTTCACTCCGGCTTGTTTTTCCGTTAAATCAATTTGAAACTTCTGTAAAATCTCAAGTCGCTGCTCGGCGCGATTAAGGATTTCAAATGCCAGAAGAAGATTTTGCTGTTTGTCGCTGAATTTGATTCCCTGCGGCAAAGTTTCAAGAAACGCCTTGAAGTTTTTGTTGAAAATTTGCAGCGATTTTGAAACTTTTGTCAGTTCGGCGGAAATATTTTCAATCGAATTTTGCGGTTGATTCGGTTGTCCGGGTGCGGGCATCGGCGGATTATTTTGGGCGAAAATTCTGGCTGAAAATACGAACACGAAGACAAAAAACAGGAATGTTTTTGTTTTCATAAATTTTTCTCCTTTTTTTATTTTGAAATTTAACGAGTTCACGCCTGGCAAAACATTTTGTTCCAACAATTATTAAACAACCATTCTTTTTCGGATGCTTTGCAAAGCCCAATTTAACAACACAAAAGAAACAACCAGCAAATAAATCGTTTCGTAAATATGCCGAAACGAAAAATTGCCGTTTAAACAAGCGCGTGTTAAATCAATGACAGCCGTCGTCGGCAAAATATATGCAATGATTTGCAGCCAACCCGGAAGCAGTTCGACTGGAAACCACGCGCCGCACAGGAAAATCGTCGAAAAGAAAAGCGCGAAAAATATATTAAAATGGTCAATCTCAAAAATTCGGGCGGTTAATCCTAAAGCCAAACTGCCGAGAAAAAGACAGCCGACAGTCAAAGGCAAAATCGCCAGCGGCGTAAATGCCGAAGTCGCCGAACCGAAAATTATCACTAAAGGTAAGATAAACAGCGTATCAATCACGCCTTTTGTAATTGCCCAGAGAATTTCGCCGAAAGCAAGTGATTCGGCGTTGACGGGCGTTGCCAAAATCGCGTCGTAAGTTGATTGATAAACCATTCGGAAATATGCGCCGTAAGTCATCTCAAACACCGCCCGCATCAAGACCGTGAATGCCAGAACGCCCGCGCCGACAAATGAAAGATAACTCAAGCCGTTTATCTTCGATGTTACCAACGCGCCGACACCGAAACCAAAAGCGAAAAATGTAAAAATCGGCTCGATAACCGGCGCGATGAGTTCTGTTTTCCAAAGCCGCAAATAAATGCGCGAATTTCTTCGCCAGACGGCGAAAGCATCAATTAAGTCAACTTTTGAAAGGGCAAAATACAATTTATGTTTAGGTATTAAAGGGAAACTTCCGATTTTCGATAAGTCTTAAAAGTTTGGTAAGATTATCTTTTGCTTTCTCGATCAAGTCTTCCGAATAATTAAAAATTTTAGCGTTTTCCGCAAATTCGTCCAAGTCCAAAATCTCATACCTAAAATCCTTCCAAACTAAGACATCAATATCTAAATCAATATAATCTAGAACACCGTTTTCAAATTTTGGAGGCAAATTGACATTGCAATAATAATTTCGCAAATCGCCGTCGGGTTCGTGAAACCGAAAAACATTATACCAAAGGTCAAGCCAATAAAATTCGTAACTAACTGTTCCGCGTCTGATAACGCCGAGATGTGAATGTTTTACTTCTTTCTCAAATTCTCCCACAAATATCAATAGAGAATTCTTTTGCTCAATCAATTTTGCTTTCCAACTTCGGTGAATTTTTCCGTCAAACTTATATGAGTTGATTGTGATAAGTTTGTTTTGGTCAGTCATTTGAAATCGAGAGATTTTCTGTATTCTAATTTTTAAACTATGCACCGTTCATGTCTAAAGCTCAACGGTTGATATAAAATTAATCAGAGCCGAGTTAAATCGGGCGGGCTGTTCGAGATTAGAATAATGCCCTGAATTTATAATTTTTACAAGCATTGAATTTAAAATCCTTTTATTCATTTTGCCAGCAATTTCAAAATTTGTTATTTTATCTTCTTCTCCAAATACAAGAAGCGTAGGTACATCAATTTCGCCCAAAATTTGCGTGTGGGCTTTGCGTTCTGCCATTCCGCGAAGCGCGGCGATTGCCGCTTTGGGATTAACTTCAGCAAACATTTTTTCAATTTCTCCGACCAAATCTGGATTGTTTATCTTTGTATTTACGCAAATGAGCTTGGGCAGCAAATTATCAATCAAGGCTTGCGCTCCGCTTTTTTCTATCTTTTCAATTAAATTAAACCGTGATTTGCGCTTTTCTTCCGTATCAGCGGCATAATTTGTATCGAACAAAACAAGCGCGGCAAATTTTTCTGGAAAAAGGCGATAAAGATTGAAAGAAACATAACCGCCCATTGAAAGACCGCCGATGATAGCTCGCTCTATTTCAAGTGCGTCAAGCAGCTCGGCAACATCTTTTGCCATATCTTCGATAGAATTTATATCGGAGAAATTATGGCTTTCACCAAATCCGCGCAGATCTGGCAAAATTAACCGAAAACCAGCCGCAATAATTTCACCAACTTGCGGCTGCCACATTTTTTGATAGAGCGGAAAAGCATGAAGTAAAATTATTGGTTTTCCGCTTCCATATTCCTTAAAAGCTAATTTCATTTTTAAATTATTCCTTCGGACTTCGGACGACCAAAACCGAACAAGGCGCGTGATGGACAACCGAATCGGAAACTGAACCGAGCAAAAGTCTTTCCCAACGATTATAACCGTGCGAACCGACAATAATTAAATCAGCGTAAATTTCTTCGGCAGTTTCAACGATGCGGCTTTCAGGCGAACCAAATAAAATTTCGGTAGAAACCAATATATCTTTATCGGAAAACATCTCTTTGATTTTTTGAGCGGTTGCGTCCAAAACTTTTTCGGCATTTTCCCGCGCAGTTTTTTCGATTTCGGTTGTCGTTGGCAAATATCCCGCGTATGGATCAATCGCCAACGGCACTGCCATATCAACTACGGAAACGATTTTGATTTCGTCATTGTCAGAAAAACTAAAATTTTTTAAGATACCGACGGCTGAATCACTGTGTCTTGTGCCGTCGGTCGCCAGCAAAATTTTCATACCAATGCCCTCCCAAAGTTAAAAAGACTGGAAATATGTTATACCTG
>JBPCPU010000028.1:0-32779 GCA_050998795.1 Pyrinomonadaceae bacterium | reverse complement strand
GAACGGAGAGATTACGACCAAAGCGCCGCGTCTCGCCGCTATCAAGTCTGGAGAATTGAAGTATGAATCTGTCAGCTTCGACGAGGTGAACATCCGTTTCTATGGAAATACGGCTGTGGCAACATATCGCGTAACGAGCAAAGGTCAGTCCAAAGGGCAAGCCATTGGCGGTCAATTCCGAGCCACTTCAACGTATATGAAGATAAAAGGGCGATGGCAACTGGTCGCCGCCCAAGTTACGCGCATCGTCGAATAGTAAATTTCCAAATTCTAAAAAAACAACAGGAGAAAAATTATGAAAAACATTATGAAACACAATTGCATAGCAATCGGCTTAATCGCCGTTCTTGTCCTGACTTTGAGCGTCGTCGTTTACGCGCAGGTCAGCCGCCCGTATCGCAACGGCTCGGTTTGGAACGTCGCGTTTATCAAAATGAAGCCGGGAATGGAAACCGCTTATCTGAACTATATCGCCACTGACTGGAAGCGCAATCAGGAAGCCATGAAAAAAGACGGACTGATTCTCTCCTACAAAGTTTTGACGACCGAAACGCACGGCGCGGCGGATTTTAACATTATGCTGATGACCGAGTACAAAGACATGGCAACAATGGAAGCCAACGAAGCTAAGGCGGACGCTCTTCTACAAAAGGTCATTGGCGACGACCAGAAGCAAATGCAAGGCTACCGCGAACGTCTCGAAATCCGGGAAGTGATGGGTAATCGGCTGGCGCGGGAAATTGTTTTAGAACCGCGCCGTTAATAAACCGTCAGGTTGATGTATTCTTTTAACGCGCCGTCGAACAAGTCATTGGACGCGAGGCGCGGGCAGCTTGCCTCATAAAAACGTCTTTCGTTAAATTTTATGTTGACTTCTGGCGGTTTCGCCCGCGTCAACTCAATCGTTCCGTGACTTATAATGAAAGCGTTCGCGCCGTTACCCTATCGCAGTTAGCCGATATTTACGAACGGGAAAATTTTACTTTGACCGATGCGGAAAAAGCAGTTTTGCAGACGATAATTCGCAAAGCGGAATGGTAAAAAAAAGTAAAAGGGCAAAAGTAAAAAGGCAAAAGTAAAAAGTAAAAACTATTTCGTCCGTTATCGGCTCAAAAAAAATTACGTTATCCAGCTAAAACCGGCGATTTTACTTGTAGTAAAAGGTCGGGAATAATTTTGTTGAATTAAAACATTAAACAAAAGATAAGGTAAAAAAATGAAAAAACTGGAAAAGAAACATCCGTTAGCGGTGCGCTGGCTGCACTGGATAAATTTCCCGCTTCTGACAATGATGATTTGGAGCGGGTTGTTGATTTACTGGGCAAATGCGGTCTACGGATTTAAGATTTTCGGTTATGAACTCTTCCACTTTTTCCCGCCCTGGTTTTATGAAACGCTCGGTATTCCCTTCCGTCTTGCCGAAGGCATCTCGCTGCACTTTTTCTTTATGTGGCTGTTTGCCGCGAACGGCGTGATTTATGTTTTATATCTCATCTTTTCAGGCGAATGGCGGGCGTTGCTGCCTGTTCCGGGTTCATTCAAACGCGCCTTGCTCGTAACGCTTCACGATTTACACATCGTCAAAAAACTTCCGCCGCAGGGAAAATACAACGACGCGCAACGCATTGCGTATACCGGCATAATTTTAATGGGATTCGGCTCGATTATTACGGGTTTGGCGATTTATAAACCTTTACAGCTTTCCCGGCTGACTTCACTTTTGGGCGGTTACGAATGGGCGCGTTGGGAACATTTCTGGCTGATGATTCTTTTCGTCGGATTTTTTGTCGTTCACGTCATCCAGGTTGCGCTTGCCGGTTGGAGCAATTTCCGTTCGATGGTAACGGGTTACGAAATCGTTAAAACCGACGCGCCTTTGTCCGAAATTGCCGTTGCTGCTGAAGAAGGAGCAAAAATATGAATGATGAAATCAAACCGTCCGAAGAAATAACGGAAGAAAAAACGAACTCCGAAACTATTATAGACAATGAGCAGAATGATGATATTCAAGCTGCTGAGGAGAAAAGAAATAATCGAAACACGGCAGTTCTTTTAAAAGAAAAAAGGGAATTAAGCGTGCCGATGACCGATGATGAAGCAAAAAAGAATATGGCAAGCCGCACACGCCGGACGTTTTTAATTGGCGGCGCAACGGCATTGTTGGGCATTTTCGGCTGGCGTTCGATGAGCGACGAAAGTAAAAACGCGCTGTTAAATCGCACGTTTCGATTTAACGAGCGTTTTAGCCAGATATTTTTCGACAAAAACGACCTCGCACCCGAATTCTCCAAAAATCAATTAACTGAGGCGCGTGTCAACGGCAGTTTTGGTTTGAGTGAAGATATTGATGCGGCGAATTGGCGGCTTCGCGTCGGCGGTTTGGCAAACAGAAGCGACGATTTAATTTTAACTTTGGATGACGTCAAGGCTCTGCCGCGCACGGAAATGACGGTTGAACTGAAATGTATCGAAGGCTGGAGCATCGTCGTCAATTGGGCGGGCGCGAGATTTTCCGATTTTGCCGCGAAATATCTGCCGAAAACGCGCAGCGGTCAAACTCCCGACCTGATCAATCGCCCGCAGGATTTAGTCCGGTATGTCAGCCTTATTACGCCTGATGAAGAATATTACGTCGGTTGGGATATGCCGAGTATTCTGCATCCGCAGACTCTTCTGGCTTATGAAATGAACGGCGCACCGCTTCTTCCCGAACACGGCGCACCGCTTCGTTTGGCGACGGCGACGAAATATGGCATCAAACAGATAAAACGTATCGGACGCATCGAATTTTCCGATGAGCGTCCCGCCGATTACTGGGCGGAGCAAGGTTACGATTGGTATTCGGGGCATTAAAATTACGAATGGCAAATCAATTACGAATTTCAAATTACGAATTACGAATTTAAGCAAAAGCGTAATTCGTAATTCGTAATTGATTTTCACCAAAGGTCGTTGGTGATTAAATCCTCAAACTCGTCGCGTTTTCTGATTAATTCAACATTACCGTTTTCCCTGATTAGAACTACCGTCGGCAAAAATCTGCCGTTGTATTGAAACATTTGCGCGATGGAATATGCGCCGCAATTCAATAAAGCTAAAACTTCGTTCGGCTGAACATTTTCCGGCAAAAGACGATATTCGGGAAGTCTGTCTTCGCCTTCGATGTCAAAATAAACGTCGCCGCCGTCGCACAATGGTCCCGCAAGTTTGTATGGAAAATCGTGCGCGTCGGCAGCACGTTCGGCAGAAATTAAATGATAATACCATTTGTAAGTTTCCATCGAGAGCAAGATGTTGAAACCGGCATCGGTCAGAAGCCAGAAATCAGTGGTGAGTGGTGAGTGATGAGTGGTGAGTGATGAATCAGAAGTCCCGAATTCACCGTTCACCATTTTACGTTCACCACTATTTAAAGGTCTTTCTTTGCGATTTCTCACCGTTGTCAAACAAATTCCGGCGTCGGAAATCACGCTTCTGCCCGGTTCTAAAAGTAATGTGATATTTTCCAAAAGATGCGCGGCGTTTGAAGCGTTAGCGGATTCTTTGACAATTTTCCAGGCGTTTTCAATTGCATCCGAAGGCTCAAAATCAGCCGCAAACATTTCGCGCTCGGCTTTGGATAAAAAGTTTTTATGAGAATCGTCGCGCAAGTAATTAACGGGAAAACCGCCGCCGAGATTGATGTGCGAAAGTTTAATTCCGGTTTCTTCATAAATCTGCACGAGATTTTCAAAAAGCATTTTAAAGGCTTCGGTATATGGTAACGATTCCGGGTTTTGCGAGCCGATATGCAGATGAACGCCGCATAAATTGAGAAAATCCGAATCTTTGTATTGATGAAAAGCCGCTAATGCTTCATCCGGCATCATTCCGAATTTCGACGTCAAAAGCGCGGTTTGCAATCCCGAATGCGTATTCGTTTCGATTTCAGGAACAAGGCGTAAAGAAACATTCGCCTGTTTTTTTAACCGCCGCGCCGTTTTTTCAATCAATTCCAGTTCGTAAATTGAATCAACCTGAATCGCATAAATTTCCGCATTTATTGCATTTTCAATCTCCCAGATTTCCTTGCTCGTGCCGTTGAAAATAATCTGTTCGCCTTTAAAACCGACTTTTAGAGCCTTCCACAGTTCGCCGCCGGAGTTCACTTCCAAATCGCAGTTTGCGTCTTTGACGGTTCGCAGAATCGCCATATTTGAATTGGCTTTCGCGGCGTAACAAACCTTTAATTTGCAGTCAATAAAATTTTCGGCGCGTTTTAAGCGTTCGATATTGCAGCGAATGCGCGATTCCGAAAAAACGAAAAGCGGCGTGCCGAATTGATTTGCCAAATCAATCGCCGAAACGCCGTTAATATGTAATTGATTGTTTTTTTCTTCGAGAAAGTTTTCGATTGTCCAGGCAGGTTTCATAAAAGTATTAAACCGCACGGACAAAAAGTTGGCAAAGTTAAGGAATAAAAAATGTCTTTCACCGAAGCAAAAGACATTTTCGTAAAACTATTGAATGAATTAAACAATTAAATTCGGTCGTTTTTATCTTTTGAATCTTCATTCAGCTCATAACGGTTGCGGTCGCGCTTTTCGATTTTCTCTAAAATATCGAGCGGTTCGTTATCTTCATAATTGATGCCCATGGCGTGAGCGTTTTCTTCAACGTCGGATTGGTCGGGCGTTGGATTATGACCGAAAACCGATTCTGCGCCGCTGTCGTTCGCATCTTCCCATTCGGCGTCAATGTCGCCGCCCGAATCTGCCGGTGAAGTAGAATGATGTTCTTTCAAGCGTTTAGCCAGTTCACCCGGAGCTTGCGGGACGTGAGCGATCTCTTCGTCCATAAGTTCTTTAATTTCCTCATCCGTCGGAGTTTCCTTATCGTAAAACTCCAAATCCCTGCCTGAAATCATATCTTTGTCCTCGTTGTTTTCCATAAACTCGAGAATATCATACCCAAAGCCGATTGGAAAAGAATTAAAATCTAAATAAAAACGATTGATTGTGCCGACGGAATCTCAAAGCGTTTGCGGCAGCGCATATTTTTACACATCAGCATATCGTCAACGCGCACCATATAATCGCGCGATTTTTCCAGCCTCATCCGGTCTTGTTCGTTCAAATTTCGCGGATTGCTTTTTTTCTTTGTGCGTTTCAGCCAGCGAACTTCGTAATCATTTCGTTCGCGGCACGTCGGGCAAACAAAACTCGCCGTTTTAATTTCCTGTCGTTCATCAAAAATATCTTTTTCCTGCATAAAATAAAATCCACCGTTTCAAACAAAATTATGACGAGTTTTATTATAAACCAACTTTGTTTTTTCAGAGAAAATTTTTTGCACAAAGGCGAAAATAACAAAAGCCGCAAAGAGTTTATAAACTCTTTGCGGCTCTCATTTTAATTTGCATTAAAATTTAACGATAATATCTTCTCTGTTTCGGCTTAATTTTGTAGGTGTAAAGAGCAGAACCGCCCGCACCTGCCGCTGCGCCAATCAACGCGCCTTTTTTGCCGCCAATGAGCGCACCGAGTAAAGTTCCCGCGCCTGTTCCGATTCCGATATTAATCAAATTACGATGACGACGATAAACGCTCGGTTTTCTATACGTCTGCGTGGTATAGGCGCGTCTTGAATAAGAGCGTCTGCTTCCTATTTGGGCGTTTGTCGTCAGGGGTAACATAATCGCCATCATTGCCATCACTATAAATGTTGCTATAAATTTTTTCATTGCTTTTATTCTCCTCTTAAATTTGAAGGTTTCCCTTCTGATGTAAATTACATCGGCAATGATTGTGCCAAAACTAAAATGCTTTTAATTTTAACGATTTGCGAATTAAAGCAAAATTAAAATCTAATTTAATTACACTATATCGGACAAAAATAAACTGTATCGGTTAAGCAGATTTGTTAAAATAATTATGAGTTACGCAGTTGGCGTTCAATTTTGCGGAAACACGCACGAGAGTCGAGTGTGCAAAGTTTCTGAACACACTCGACTCTCGTGCGTGTTTCCGCATTTGTCTAATTTGTTTAAGGCATTAAAAAAGAAAAAAGCCGCAACGTATTAAACATCGCGGCTTTTCTTGGTTCGGCTACAAATTAAAATTAGTAGCGGCGTTTTTTCGGTTTCAGAACATATGTATAAAGCGCACCGCTTCCCGCGCCGATTAAAGCACCGTAGCCCGCGCCTCTTTTACCTCTGAGAAGCCCGCCAATCAGCGCGCCCGCGCCCGTTCCGATTCCCAGATTTATTACATTGCGATGTCTTTGATAAAAAGTCGGACGGCTGTAGTTGTAACCGCGCGTTTGATAAACCGGACGGGCATATCTGCTCGTGTAATTCCGGCTGACATTGCTTCTTCTTGCCTTCCGATGACGCGAACAGCCGTTATGCGCTTCCACCGAAAGCGGAACTGTAATCGCAAAAACAAACAAAATAAGTAGACTTGCTAAAATTTTTCTCATAATCTTTCACTCCTTATGTTTTTTAATTTATGGGGAGAGTGAAATATACTAAATTTTGGGAAGAGCAAAAATTTGGGGGAAAGTCTGCAACTTTTAAGATATACAATCACGTCTGAGATGGCAAGTGGAAAAAACGGGTTGCAGCAAAAATTAAAAAGATGAAATTTATTCGCTATTCAAAATTTAACGGGTTCGATGTTTTCGGCGTAGATCTCGGCGACCTGATGCAGTCGCTGTCGGATATGATGCTGGATTCCGGCTTTAACGACGATTATTACTGGACGCGGCAGCGAAATCAGATGGATGATTCGCTCGATGCTTTGCGTCAGGCACTTTTGCAGGCACTTCTCGAACAAGGCATTTTAGACGAGCAGGATGTTGAAAAAATGCTTGCCGACAACGAAGGTAAATTCAAAGGTTCGCTGCTCGAAGAATTGATAAATCAGTTGATTGAACGTCTGGTCGAAGAAGGTTATTTGAATCTCAAAGAAATCGAACAGGAACAACGCCGACAGCAAAAAGGTCAGGGACAAGGCGAAATCGGTGAAGCACAGCCGCGTGATGTGCGTTTTGAAGTAACGGAAAAAGGTTTGGATTTTCTCGGTTACAAGACTTTGCAGCAGCTTCTCGGTTCAATGGGCAAATCTTCCATCGGCAGACACGACACGCATTATCTCGACACCGGAATCGAATCCGCGCAAGCCTCAAAGCAATATGAATTTGGCGACACGATAAATCTTGACGTCAACACAACCCTTTTGAGTGCAATTCAACGCGAAGGTTTGGGCGTTCCGTTAAATTTGGAATACAGCGATTTGCACGTTTATCAGCAGGATTATCAATCTTCGTGCGCGACGGTTGTGATGCTCGATTGCTCACATTCGATGATTCTTTACGGCGAAGACAGATTCACGCCCGCGAAAAAAGTCACGCTGGCTTTGGCGCATTTGATTCGGACACAATACGCCGGCGATTCACTGAAAATCGTCCTTTTTCACGATGGCGCGGAAGAATTACCGCTTGCAAAATTGGCGACAACACAAGTTGGTCCTTATCACACGAACACGGCAGAAGGTTTGAAATTGGCGCGGCGAATTTTGAACTCGCAAAGTAAAGATATGAAACAAATCGTGATGGTTACGGACGGCAAACCGACGGCGTGTTTTATCGAACCTTCAAACGCCGCGTATTTCGCGCATCGAAGATATTCGCAAGATGTCAAAGGCGAAAAGAAAATGCTCTACAAAAATTCGATGGGCAACGACCCGTTTGTGATGGCGGAAACTTTCAAAGAAGTGCAAGCCTGTCGCAAATCGGGAATTATGATAAATACGTTTATGCTGGCAAGCGATTGGTATTTGGTTGAATTCGTCAAACAAATGTCGGCGATGACACGCGGCAAAGCGTATTTTGCCAATCCGAATAATCTGACGCAGTTTGTTTTGATGGATTTTTTGAAACGTCGCACAAGCCGAGTAAAATAAATTAAGAATGCTTTTTCGAGAACTTTTAACATCCGAATTGCACAATCAACGCGCCGATTTTCAGCGGTTTGCTGAAACTCAATTCAGCGATTTGACCGATTATTTGGAAAAATTGCAAAAACTCGTGCAAACGCCGAGTGCGGAAATTTGGGAAAAATTGCGCGATAGAGATGATACAGGAGCATTGCCGTCGGCGGAATTGGACACGGCGCAAACTTTCTCGTTTGGCTTTGCGGAAAAATGGCAAAATCACGAAGAAGCGCGGCATTGGGCGTTTGATATTTTACAAAATCGTACGACTTTTGCGGCGGACGGAAGTCAGCTTTACGCCGAAAAGGAAACGTCTTTGCCCGTTGCGGCAATCCAAATCGGCTGGTTTGAAAATCCGCACGACGAAAATCAATCTTACGAAAAAAATGCTAAATTTTCGGTGCTTTCGCCCGAAAAACTTCTTTCGCAGGATGAACCTGTGATTCCCGAAACAAAGGTTGGACAGTTGCGCTTTGAAGCGGAAGTCGAAAAAGTCGAAGAGTTTTTGCAAAAGAAAAGCGGTTGGCAGACGCGCGGCGAGCGAATGCCGCTTGCTTTTTATGACGGAACGCTTCTTCTTTCCACGCCGCATCCGAAAACGAATTTGCAAATCAGTTTTACCAACAAATTAGTCGAACTCGCGCGCTTTTCGATTGCCGCGAAAGTTCCGCTTGTCGGTTATGTTGACAGAAGTTATGCGCGGGATTTATTGACCTTGCTCGACAATTTTGACAACAGCGCGATTTCCAATGAGAGAACGCTTTACGATGCAACGATTCTTCACGCCGCAACTTCAAACTTTCCGCAAGTCTTGAAATTTTGGGGCGACAGAACTTGTTTTTGTTATTCAAAACGGCGCGGTCTGAGCGCATTTATTGACGCGGAAACCGACAGGTCAATCGTCGGTTTTACATATTTACAAACAACGAGCGACAGCGCACCGGCGCGACTCGATATTCCGTCGTGGGTTTATGAAGCAGGACTTCTTGACGAAGTTTTGGACGTTGTTCGCGCCGAATGTGTGATTGGTTTGGGTTATCCTTATGCGCTCGAAACGGCAGACGCGACGGCGGTCATCACGATGCGCGATAGGGAAGTTTTTCTCGGGGCTTTACAAGAGTTTGCAAGTCGTGAAAAACTAAACTTCAGCGTATCGCGCAAAAGCGCAAGCAAAGGTAGAAGAAGATGAGGCAACACGAAAAATTTCAGTTGGCAGATGGCAGTAGCAGTAGGCAGTCAGAACATAACTGCCAAGTGCCTTCTGCTACTGCCTACTTTCAAATGTGTTCTGCTTGCGGTGCGGAAGCGCGGCGCGAGAACGCCAAATTTTGCCTTGTTTGCGGAAAACTTCTGCGCGAAGATTATCAGCCGCTTGATACTTTGCGGGCTTCTTATCGTTTGCAAGGTCAGTCGTTTTTAATCGAAAACGCGCCGCGGGAAGAAATTACGGATTTGTTTAAGCAAAACGAAAACGCAGTTTCGCAAATGGCTTGGGCGTGTTTTGTTTATTCGCTCGTGCCGTATTTGGGAATTTTGTTTATTCCTTTCACCTTTTTTGTCGGCGGTTTCGGGTACGTTGTCTGGTTTCGCCAACCGCATTTGGGCGGACGCAGACTTGCTCTTATCAGCTTCGGTTTAAGTTTCGTTGTTTTGGCGATTCAAATATTTCTATGGTGGCTTCTTTATATTATTCCCGAACTCGCAAAACAGACGTGAAATCCGCTTACGAATAAAGATTCATCGGTCTGGTTAATAATGCAATCGGGTCTTCGATGTTCAAAGCCTCGCGCACATAAAACGGTTCGCCTGCCGCCACGCCGATTAAACTGCCGAAATAACGCGAACGGTTTTCGAGTTCGTCAATAAAACCTTTGCCCGTCAGACGAGTTTCGGGTTCGTTTGAATTCGGATTGTAAAATTGCGATTTGTGAGCGCGAATCGCTTCGGTTTTTTCGGCGAGAAACTCAGAAATATCCACGATAAACGAAGGCGTAACGCGCTGTGAAAAAATGTTGTGCGCGACAATCGGCGCATTCGCGCGTTCTTGTCCGAAATCGAAATCGTATTTCTGCATCGAACAAAGCCGCGCCGATTCTCTGACAATCTGCGTGATGTGATTATGGTCGGGATGCGGGTCGTCAATCTGATGCGTGAGCAAAACTTTCGGCTTTAAGCGGCGCAAAACGCGAACAAGTTTCGTGCGCGTTTCTTCCGTCAGCCAAACGTGACCGTCGGAAAGTTCCAAATTTTCGCGCACGTCTAATTTTAAGATTTTCGCCGCTTCATCTGCTTCTTCGGCACGACCTTCAACCGTTCCGCGTGTTCCCATTTCGCCTTTGGTTACGTCTAACGCGCCGGTTTTATAGCCTAAATATTTCATTTTCAAAAGCGTTCCGCCGACGGTTAATTCCACATCATCAGGATGCGCGAAAATCGCAAGTATATCTATTTCATTCATAGAAATGAATTTATCACAGAGAACACAAAGAAGAAATTTAACAGGATGGACAGGAGGAACAGGATAAATAATACCAATTGTGCGTATCAATGGCGGAAGCTGAGGGCGTGAGCGCGGGCTTTTCTCAATCCATTGTGGCTCTTGCAGCCCTCCTTGACAGCCTCGGCTTCCGCCTCTTTTGACGCACATCTCAATTTGAATCGGTATAAGATTTTTAAAATTATCTTTTATATCCTGTCTATCCTGTCCATCCCTGTTAATTTCTTCCTTTGCGTTCTTCGCGTCCTTTGCGGTTTAATTGATTTATGAAATTTGTTGTTTTAGGTTCGGGAACGTCCGTCCCGCATCCGAAAAGAAGCAGTTCGGGTTATTGGCTGGAAACTGAAAACGGCACGATTTTGCTCGATTGCTCGGCTTCGGCAATTCATCGGATGGCGCAGGAAAAACTTGATTGGGTAAATCTGGACGCGATTTGGATTTCGCATTTTCATCTCGACCACGTCGGCGGACTTTTCCCGTTTCTGTTCGGCACGAAATACGCGCCCGAAATGCAGGAGAGAAAGAAACTTTTAAAAATTTTCGGCGCGAAAGGCTTGGAAAAATTGATTAAATCTTTTGATGAGGCAAATGATTACGGACTTTTTGAACAACCTTTTCCGCTTGAAATAACGGAAGTCGAACCGCTTGAGAAGTTTGAGATTTTGCCGGAAACTGAAGCGGCTGCGCTCGATACGCCGCACACGGACGAAAGTCTGGCAATTCACATCAGAGATAATAGCGACAAAACACTCGTTTATACGGCGGACACGGGTTTTACAAAAGATTTGGGAACTTTGGCGCGTGGAGTTGATTTGCTCGTGATGGAATGTTCGTTTTTCAAGGATAAGCCGGTCGAAACTCATCTCGAACTTGCGGAAGCGATGTATTTAATTCGTTATTCAAAACCGGAAAAAGTCGTTCTCACGCATCTTTATCCCGAATGGGACGCGGTTGATTTTCAAAAGGAAGTCGCAAAATTTTCGCCGCCCTGCGAAATTATTGAAGCGCAGGACGGCGTAAAATTGGAAATATAGTGAATTTTATTGAATCGAAATCGTCAGCGTAAAGCGCGTTGCGCGGCTGCCGTGATTGTCAATGCTGATATAAACATCGCCGTTTTCTTCGACGGTTTGCGAATACTGCGTGTCGTGCAAGTTGCCCTGTGTAAAATCAGTTTTTCCGTTCCTCGAACTAAGAGTTCCCGTCAAAACTTGTCCTTGCGCTGCACGCAGAACGAAGCCTTTTGTCGCGCCTGCCGTCAGCGTTCCGGTAATCGTCGCCGAATTACGACCGCGTGCAAAACGAATCCGCGTTTGCGCCATCGAATCCGAAGCCGCCATTAAGAAAATCATTGCCAGAATTGTAATTTTTAATCCGATTTTTTTTAACATTATTTTGTTCCTCAACTATTTGATTTTAAAAGTGATATGCAGAATTTAATTTGATTCGACAATAAATGTCAAGGCAAATAATTTGCTTTTGGTTGACGCTGCAAGATAATTAAATTGTGAAACGATTTGCGTTCGGAAAAAACTTAGTGGATTTTGCGGCAAAGTGATATATTTTTATCAAAACAAAATCAGCCCGTTAAATTTTAATCAAAGGGAATCAGAAAATTATGTTAAATCGCTTGTCATATTTTGTATTATTCGTGTTATTAGCTTCGGCTTTCTCAATCGTTTTCGCGCAGAATCGAACAGGCGCAACCAAAGAACTTTACGCGCTGTTTGATTCCGAATGGGAAAACAATTTGCGCGAAAATCCGACGTTTGCATCGTTTCTCGGCGACAAACGCTACAATAATCAATGGGACGACAAAAGTTTGTCGGCGATTGAAAAACGCCATCGGCATCAAATCGAAACGCTCGCCAATTTCAAACGGATAAACCGCGCCGAACTTTCCGCATCCGACCAACTCAATTACGACCTTTTTCAAAAAGACCTGGAAGAATCAATCGAAGGTTACAAATTCAAAAAATATCTTTTGCCGATTACACAGCAAGGCGGTATTCAAACGGCGGACGACCTTGCCTCGTTTATTCAGTTTCAAACCGTCAAAGATTATGAAGACTGGATTGCGCGGATGAACGCTTTTCCCGTTTATATGGAGCAAACCCTGTCGCTGATGCGCGAAGGAAAAAAGCAAAATATTATGTGGGCGAAAGCGGTTATGGAGCGTGTTCCGGCGCAGATTGACAAAATGACGACTGCGACGGCGGAAGCAAACCCGTTCTACGCGCCATTTAAAAAATTTCCGAAAGACATCTCCGAAACCGAGCAGACGCGCTTGAAAAATCAGGCGAAAGATGCGATTAACGGCAAAGTTATTCCGTCATTTAAAAAACTGAAAGATTATTTCGCGGGTGAATATCTGTCTGCGGCTTATCCGCAAGCGGGAATTTGGCAGCGACCCGACGGCGCGGATTATTACACATTCCTGGCGCGGTCTTACACGACGACGAATATGACGCCGCAGGAAATTCACGAAAAAGGCTTGGCGGAAGTCAAACGTATTCGCGCCGGGATGGAAAAGATAAAAACACAGGTTGATTTCAAGGGAACTTTGCAGGAATTTTTTCAGTTTCTGCGAACCGACCCGAAATTTTTTTACAAAACACCCGAAGAATTATTAAACGCTTACCGCGCACTGTCGAAAAAGATTGACCCGAATCTGGTCAAAGTTTTC
The DNA here is from genome assembly GCA_050998795.1 of Pyrinomonadaceae bacterium. Lineage (GTDB taxonomy): Bacteria > Acidobacteriota > Blastocatellia > Pyrinomonadales > Pyrinomonadaceae. The sequence goes on along the minus strand of JBPCPU010000028.1, from coordinate 19,623 downwards.
CGCACATTGCCGCGCACGCCTTACGGCGTAATTCCGATTCCTGACAAAATCGCTCCCGACACGACGACCGCTTATTATAATTCGCCCGCCGCCGACGGCTCGCGTCCCGGTTTTTATTACGTGAATTTATACAAACCCGAAGTTCGTCCGAAGTGGGAAATGACGGCTTTGAGTTTGCACGAATCAGTTCCCGGACATCATTTGCAATTGGCTTTACAACAGGAACTCGGCGAGGTTCCGAACTTCCGCAAATTCGGCGGTTACACGGCGTTTATCGAAGGTTGGGGTTTATATTCGGAAAGTTTGGGCGAAGATATGGGTTTATATGACGACCCGTATGACAAATTCGGTCAACTGACTTATGAAATGTGGCGTGCCGTTCGCCTCGTCGTTGACACGGGCATTCATTATTACAAATGGGACAGGCAGCGGGCGATTGATTTTTTCAAAGACAACGCCGCGAAAACCGACCAGGACGTCATCAACGAAATTGACCGCTACATTTCCGACCCGGGACAAGCATTAGCTTACAAAATCGGTGAACTGAAAATAAAAGAACTCCGCGCCAAATCGAAAAAAGAACTCGGCGACAAATTTGATATTAAAGAATTTCACGATGTCGTGCTTCTTTCCGGCGCATTGCCGCTTGATATTTTGGAAAAGAATGTTAATGAATGGATTGCGAAAAAGAAGGGATGAATCGGAAGTAGGCAGCAGCAGTTGGCACTAAGCAGTCAGGTTTTTCCTGCCAACTGCTACTGCCAACTGCCAACTGACTCATCCTTCATCCTTTAATTTATTGCCGTTGAAACGATATGACTTTCGTCCAATTCAACCACGTAGATGTCTTCGGCAAAATCTTTACGCGGCGCAGTTGCGGCGGAAGTTTGTGTCGCTTGTCTTTGTTTTTGCTTGTGGATTGCTTTTGACGCATACATTGCTTTGTCGGCGGCAATCACGATTTGGTCGAGCGATTCGCCGTGATTCGGGTAGCAGGCTGCGCCCAAACTAACGCCGACCCGCGCACATTTGTTTTCACCGATAGGCAGGGCAAAATCGGAAACGGCTTTTTCCATCCGCTGGCACAATTCCCGAATTCCTTCATTGTTGGTTTCCGGCACGATGGCGACAAATTCATCGCCCGCGTAACGCGCCAGAAAATCGTAATCACGAAGTTGCCCGCGCATCACTTTGGCAATTTCACGCAGCATCTCATCACCGACTTTATGACCGAAAGTGTCGTTGACGGCTTTGAAACCGTCGAGGTCGAGCATCAGAAGCTGGAATGTGCCGCCGTTACGCCCGGCGCGTCCGGCTTCTTTTTCAAACTGCATTTGCAAACTGCGGGCGTTCGGCAAAGAAGTCATCGGGTCGGTTAAAGCCCGCGATTCCGATTCGGCGTGTTGGAGCGCCATACAAATCGCGTCCGATGCAATGCGCGAAACCGTTTCCAGAAGGCGCATATGTTCTTCTTCGTAATTTTCCATCTCACATGAATAAAGCGAAACCGCGCCAATTAGTTTTTCTTCGGAAATTAAAGGCAGAGAAGCCATCGCCGTATATTCTTCGACCAATTCGAGTTGGTGGAATGAAAAATCGAGTCCCGGTTCGACGTTATGAATCGGCTGTCGCTTTTTCAACACGAATCCGGTTGCGCCTTCGCCGGCTTTTACTCGTTTATGTTTGAGCGTAGAACTGTTTTTACCTTGTGTGAAAGCGGCTTTGGCAAATTCTTTATTTTCTTCGGACAGATAGACGACGCAAGTGTCAAAAGGCACGAATTCGCCGATTTTTTCGACGAACAAAGAAAGCGTGTCGTGCAAATTTAAGGACGAACCGAAAACTCTCGCCAATTCATAAAGTGAGAAAACTTCGCGGTTGGCGCGTTTGATTTGCTCGACATAGCTCTGGTCAGCATCTTCGTGAATGTGGCTGTTAATTTCATTTTTACCTACGGCATCGAATTTGTATGAAAATCCCTGCTCGACGACTTCAGCTTCAAATGTCCGCAAATTTCGCAGAAATACATCAACGATTTTCGGGTCAAACTGCGTTCCCACGCCATTTAAAAGAAATCGGCGGGCATCGTCACGCGAAACCGCCGGACGATACGGACGCGCACCGCGCAATGTATCAAAGGCATCGGCAACCGTCAAAATCCGCGCCGTCAACGGAATGTTGTTTCCCTTTAAACCTTCGGGATAACCCGTTCCGTCCCACATTTCGTGGTGATATTTGATGGTCGGAATGACCGGATAGGGAAACTCAATTTTTTCGAGAATTGACGCGCCGACCGATGAATGAATTTTTATTTTCTCCATCTCGGCGGGCGTTAATCTGCCGGGTTTGTTCAAAATATGGTCGGGAACTGCAAGTTTTCCGATGTCGTGAAGCAGTGCGCCGGTGTTTAATGCTTGAAGTTCATCATCCGATAAACCTAAACTTTTGCCGATGCCGACAGCGTAAATCTGGGTGCGCCGCACATGCCCGATACCAACCTGGTCGCGGGCGTCAATCGCCGTCGCAAGAGCTTCGACCGTTGCCAGATGAATGCGGCTGGCTTCGCGGATTTCTCTGGTTTTTTGCTCCAATCTTCGCAAATAAATTTTATAAGCAAAATGCGCCACAACAACCATCGGCAAAACAACCAGCCCGAAACCCAGACCGAAGGACAAGAAAATATAATGTGTTGCAAGCGCGGCGACAGCGCCGAGCAAGTAAGTCCCTGCCGTCCATCCGAAGTTATTTTTCCAAAGTTCCGAAAATTGATATTTACCTTCCACCGCGAGGAAAGTTGAAGTCAGAACAGAAAATATCCAGAAATGCGTGAACGCTGTCAAACCGACGGCAGTCAGCAGTGAACTTATCTCAATCCGATTTCCGGCAAGCGTGTTTTCCGCAAAACCCGTCGAATAATACAGCGTTAAATGGAAAACGGCAGCAGCCGCAAAAGTTGAGAGAACATTAACAAAAGTATTGAAAAGCCATCGGCGTGGAGATTTTTTGGCTGAACCGAATTTTGTCAGAGAAGCACTCGCGGCAAGCAGAACTGCGCCCGGTATGCCAAGCCAAATCGTTCCCCAGAAAACGACCAGTTCTTTGGCGGAAATAGTGGTTTGAGTTTTGGGAATCTTGATTTGATATTTATTGATGAGCGATGAGATAACGAGCGACCCGCCCAAAACCAAAAATTGCACAAAGGAAAATTCGGCGGATTTATACACTGCAAAACTAAGCGCAAAAAGACACAGAATCAGCATCGCGCTCCAATAAATTTTTGTCTGCAAATTGTAACCTGAGAGGTCAAATTTTTTCATTGTTTTTCTAAAATAAATTCTGAAAACGTAATTGCAAATTTGGGAGAGAAAAAGTGTTTCGGCTCAAATTTCATTTTCCAAAACGACTTACTCTTTAAGTCGCTAAAACTAATTCAATTTTTGTGCCAAAATGTAATAGATTAAATCGTTGAGTAATTATTAAGTAATAGCATTTATCTCAAATTGCAATAATGAAAATTCGGTCAATTTGACCTTTCAAAATGACACGATTTTCATCAGGTTGAAAAAATTGTGAGTTATAATCAAATTTTAGAGGTAACTGATGAATCGGATAAAAGTTTCATATACAGGCAGTGATTTTGAGATTGATGATTTCGGCAACAGGGTTTGGCAAAAAGCCTTTGAATTATATTTGAATTCTTATTGGTCAGGCATTGCGGCTGAAACCGAACGACACGCAAAAGCAAAACTGGTTTGGACTGAAATTGCTTTGTATATTATGTTTGAGGGAAACCAGAAAGAACCTCTAGTTGTTAATTCTAAACCAAACACAATAGAAAAGGCAATGTTTTTGTGGGAACGCGATGTTTTTGAAATTTTTGTCGCGCCGGATTCGGGCAAAACGGAAAGGTATTTTGAGTTTGAAGTCGCGCCGACGGGCGAATGGCTCGATGTCGAATTGGAAATTTTGCCGGACGGTGAATACAAATCTAATTTTGATTATAATTCGGGAATGAAAACTGCTGCCAAAATTATGAATAATAAAATTTTGGCGGCAATAAAAATTGAATGGCAGGCGTTTGGAAAAAAGCCGGATGAAGGCGAAGTTTGGCGCGGAAATTTGTTCCGGTGCATCGGAGCAGGCGAAACACGCGGCTATTTGACTTGGCAGCCGACGATGACGGAAAAGCCGAATTTTCACATACCCGAAGCGTTTGGTGAGTTTGAATTTGTGAAGGAGTAGAAGAATGAAAGTTCGATGCACAGAAATATCAAAAAATGGAAAATGGAAAATGGAAAACGGAAAACATATATTTTCATACTTATCACTTATCACTTATCACTTTTATCGGCGCCTCTGTGTTTCTGTGGTTTAATTTTGCTTAATTTTTGCTTTGCTTCTTTCGTTTATGCTCAAACTTCCGAAGAAGTAATTCGCGTTGAAACGGATTTAATTCCGTTTGAAGTTACCATCACGGATAAAGACGGCAAGCCGGTGCGCGGATTGGAAGCGAAAGATTTTAAGGTTTTCGAGGACGGCGTTGAACGTCCGATTGAGTTTTTTGACCAAATAAAAAGGAGCGACAACGGTCGCCCGCTTTCGATAGTTTTTGCGTTGGACGTTTCGGGAAGCGTTACGTCCGAAGAACTTGCGCGAATTCACGAAGCACTGCAAAATTTTGTCAAACGACTTGCCGATTACAATTCTTATTTTGCCGTGATGACTTTTGGAATGCAGGTTAAAACGATTCAATCTTTTACAAATCGTCCCGAAAAACTCAAAAAATCCATTGATAAATTACTGCGCGAACAAGACGGGCTGTCAACCCACGCTTACGATGCAGTTGATGATGCGATTCGACTGCTCAAGAAAAAATCGCCGTCGTCGGTCAATCAAAAAATTCCGAAACGCGCCGTTATTTTAATCACGGACGGTTTTCCGGTCGGTGATACGGTTTCGCCGAAAACCGTGATTGAACGCGCCAACCAAGCGGAAACAACCGTTTATTCGGTGCTGCTGCCTTCGTTTTCGCGCTTGCAAATGGATAAAAGACCGCTTCTCACGCCGCTTGAAGCGAGTGGTTTGCTTGAAAAAACGGGCGGACGCGCTTTTTATGCCACACAAAAAAGTTTTGAACCGCTGTTTAAATCTCTGGCGGAAGAGATAACTGCTTCCTACGTTTTGGCGTTTTATCCGAAGGATGAAAACCGCCGCGACGGTAAATTTCATCAAGTTCGGATTGAAGTTTTAAACGGTTTTCAGATAAAACAAAATCGGTCAGGCTACGAAAATAAACAATAATTCGGGAACGATGACAATAAACCAATGTTCATCCTGAAAACCTCGTATATTTGAACTGTTGATTCAACGGCTGGAGACTCCAACCATAAATCAATGCGTAGCGATTTTCGTTGGAGAGGAAGCCGTTTGTAGTCTTGAATTTCTCTTGCAAACTGTTGTATAATTTAACTCGAAAGCCCGTCGTGAGACGCACTGAAAAATTCCACACAATCAAACTTAATATCGGGCAACCGAACTTATCGCAAAAGGCAGAGATAAGCGTTTGATTGATTGTTGCTCTTGGAAACAAGACAGACTTGCCATCTGCGTCAACCAACAAAATGACCGCGTAGATTAGTGGAACAACTACGAGATACGGTCAAGAGTTTCGCGGGATAAGACGTTTTCTGATTTGTGCTTGAAACATAAATTTAGTCCTTATCTTTAGCAGGAACAAGCTCCAATCTATAACCGCTTCGGTTTAGTTGGAGTCAGTTGACCCGGTCTGATTTTTCCTGTTTTTCTACCGAATTAGTTTGGCAGAAAAATCTCAAAAGTCGTGCCTTTTCCATTTTGGCTTTGAACATTTATCGTTCCGCCGGATTTTTCAACCGCATCTTTTACTGCGTCAAGCCCGATTCCGCGTCCTGAAATTTCCGTTATTTTCAGCGCGGTTGAAAATTCAGATTGAAAAATCAAATTAAGCGTTGCTTGTTCGGTCAACATATTATCGGCAGCGATAAGTTTTTTTTCTATTGCTTTTACTTTTACTTTTTCCAAATCAATTCCGCTTCCATTGTCAGCAACAACCAGGCGCAAACCATTTTTTTCTGTTTTCAAACGAATTTCAATTTTTCCATCGCTGTTTCCGACGGCGTGGTCAACCGCGTTGCGAAGAAGATGGAGAAGTATATCGAAAACGAGTTTGAGATTTTCGGCTGAAAGGTTTATTTCATCGGCGGAAACCGTAAAATCAATTTTCTTGCCAAGTTTATTCGCCAAATCCTTTCCGTGTGCCGCGACTTTTGACAAGATGCCTTGTAAATCGTTTGTGAAATTATCCGGCGAAATATCTAAGGTGATTTTTGCGGCGTAGACTTCAGCAATTTCTTCAATTTGCGCCTTTTTTACTGAACTTGCAAACAAAATCCGAAAACCGATTTGACCGCTCGAATTGAACTTCGCGCCCGGAAACGTGGCGATAATTTCGCCCGCCGCGCTTAAAACTTCACGACATTCCTTCAACTTAACGGTAAAATCTGCTGCGTCAAACCCGACTTCAAAACAATAAAAGTTCTTTCCATTTTTTAGTGCCGCATCAAGCGCGGTTTTCTCCGTTTGGGAAAGACATTCGAAAATTTCACCCGGAATTTCGGGCAGAGAAATATCTAACGTCATCGGCGATTGCAGATTTGCCGGAATTGCCCGGTGAATTTTTTCGGCAAATTGCGCGGGAAATTCAAAATCTTTTTGCTCAAAAGAACTTATTAAAAATTTGATGCCTTCGGTGAAAAGTGATTGGAAAATTTTATTTGTAATAATTTGTCCGGCGGAAAGCAAACTTTCGAGTTCGTGCGCCAAACGGCTCGAAGAAGCAAAACCGAAAGTTTGCGCCGTGCCTTTGATTGTGTGCAGTGTGCGGAAAACTTCGCGCCTTTCCGGGTCGGAAAAACTTTCCGCCTTTTGTAAATTAATTTGCAGATTTTTGAGCTTTTTTATTGAATCAAGCAAAAATTGTCGGTGAATATCTTTCATAAGCTGAATTCAAGATTTAAGATTCAAGATTCAAGATTCAAAATTCAAAATCTTAAATCTTGAATTTTGAATCTTGAATTAAAAAATGTGTTAATTTGATGAAGCGTGAGTTTTTTCGGTTCGATTTTCTTCTTTCGCAAGGTTTTGTGCGGAATTTTTCGCCAAATCGTGTTTTATCGCATCAAGAATGCCGTTGATGAACTGCGTGGCTTCAAAGGTCGAAAAACGGCGGGCGATTTCCAATGCTTCATTGATAATGACCGTGTGCGGCGTTTCTTCAAAGAGAAATTCATAAACCGCCAGACGCAGAACATTGCGGTCAACAATCGCCATTCGCTCGATACGCCAATGTTCGGCGCGGGTGCGGATTCTGTCATCAATCGTTGCAATCTCGCGCAGAGTGCCGACAGTCAACTTATCGGCAAACTCGCGGGTCGGCTCGTCAAGATTCGAGTCGCTGAGTTCACTCCAATAGGTGCTTGTCAAAACACTTCCGGGCGTTTTGGCAACATCCGCCGCAAATAACATTTGCAAAGCACTTTCACGCGCTTTGCGCCGTGTTCCCATAATTCTTGCCGACTTTTCAAACGACATGCGGAAAAGCCTTTTCTATACCTTTCGGTGTTTCTTTTTCGCCGTCCATTGTTCTATACAAATTCACGATTTCAACCGCCGACATTGCGGCTTCAAAACCTTTGTTTCCGGCTTTTACGCCGGTTCGATTAATTGCCTGCTCAAGCGTGTCCGCCGTTACGATGCCAAACAAAACCGGAATGCCTGACTGCATTGAAACCTGCGAAATGCCTTTTGCCGCTTCGCCCGCGACATAATCGAAATGCGGCGTTTCACCGCGAATAACCGTTCCGATGCAGATAATCGCATCAAAATTTCCACTGTTTGCGACCTTTTGCGCCGTCAAAGGCAATTCAAACGAACCCGGAACTTTGAAAACTTCAACCGCTTCTTCGTCCGCGCCGAGTCTTTCCAGCGCGTCGAGCGCACCTTCAATCAGCTTCGACGTCAAAAAATCATTCCAGCGCGATGCGACAATCGCAAAGCGAAAGCCGACGGCGGTTAATAATCCCTGATGGACTTGTGGATGCAAAATTTTCTCCTTTAAACAGGCGCGTCGCGCCAATGCTTAGTATAGAAAACCTGAAACAAGGTTACAAGCTAAAAAAACGATTTATGAAACAGAAGAATACAAGGAACACGAAGATTTCACGAAGATTTTTCCCGCTTCACCGAATTAATGATTCGTGTTGTCAACCCTTGAGCCTGATAAAAATTTTAACGCGATTTGATCTTCGTGTGTCCTTGGTGTTGCTTCGTGGATAATTATTTCCGATAATCTCTAATTAAGCGCGTAATTTTCCCGGAAGGAGAAATTATACTGATTCAAATCAAATTGTGCGTAAAATTGGGTTGCCAAGTCAGAACCGCCTGCGGTGGCGAGCGGTCTATTAGTCTGCCACGGTAGCCGTCATCAAATGCCGTGACCGCCCGCTACCGCAGGCGGTTCTGACAATACGCACAAACAAACTTGAATTAGTATTATACGGATTCAAATCGGATTGTGCCTAAAAGGTGAAAACCCGCGCGTCAGCAAGGGTGCAAGACACACTAACTCTGCGCCCGCTCACATGACAGGCAAAGTTTTCGGCAGTTGTTTAAAAAATAGGAAATTAGGAATAGAACGCGGATAACGCTGATGAGGCGGATAAAGACGGATAATTTAATTCAAATAAAATCGGCGCAAACCCGCCATATCAGCGTCATCTGCGGTCTATTTTCCCATTTTTGAGAAAGTCCTAATTTTCTGTCGGTGCTTTGGCAAGAACAGATTCCGCAACGAATTTCCGTCTTTTGTTTTCGACGATGAAGAATTTAAAGTAGTCATACATTGACCAAACCGCCGTAATAACGGCAATCCACAACGCGCCGCGCCCGACGAGATAACCGAAAACGCGCCAATCGTCCGTGTTAAGCGAAAGACTGGAAAGGTGGGAAAAAGCCGTTTGCACTTCGGCGACTTCCCAAAAACGAAACGTCGGCAGAACCCAACCGAAATTTGAAACCGGCGGATTTCCCGTTGCGCCCGCGACAAGAAGAGCGACAATTGCCACGCATTGCGCCCACATCTTTATTTTCCCGACTTTTTGCGCCTGAATTATAATTCCTTCGGTTGCTGCAATTGAGCGCAAGCCGGTAATAATAAACTCTCTGCCTAAAATGACGACAACCGCCCAGGCGGGCGCGAGATGTTTTTCAACCAGAACAATCAGCGCGGCGGAAACGAGAAGTTTATCCGCAATCGGGTCGAGCAGTTTGCCGATATTGGAAACTTGATTGCGACGGCGGGCGAGATGTCCGTCCAGAATGTCGGTCAGCGAGGCGGCAAGAAAAATGGCAATCGCCAGCACGTAACTGCTGATTCCAAACCAATCTTCGGCAAACGGCGTCAGCAGAACCACAACCAACAGCGGAACAATGATTATTCTTGCCAGCGTTAAATAATTAGGTAAATTCACAAGCGTTTTTTATTACCTCTCATTGTTAAGAAGTGTAGGTTTCAAAGGCGTGGCGTGTCAAGAAATACGACATCGTTTAGTAACCGGAATTTAAGACCAGCGATGTGTTTTGATAAACACCCAAAAAAAATTAAGCGGTTTCGGTTATTTTTTGTAAAATAAATCGTGATAGAATGCTTAATCGGAAATTGTTACACAGATTTAGCAAAAATTGAGAAAAGGCTTTTATAAATAAAATTATGAAATTATGCCCGACTTGCCAAACCCGTTACGACGAAGAAATTTTACGTTTCTGCACCCACGACGGCACACCGCTCGTTGAAGAAAACCAACCGACATTTACCGAATTGCCGAGCGAGAGCGTCGAAGACGATTTAGATCAGGAAACCGTTATCCGCCGCAACAAACCGAATGTTCTTCCTGCGCCCGATTTGACGGAAGATGTGTCTGAAAATGCGGCAGGAGAAGTTTCGTCGCCGCGCATTATTATTCCGACTACGCAGAGCAGACAAGAACCTATACAAAGCAGACAAGAACCTAAAGTTCGGACAAAAATAACCGAATCTTATCGCCGTCAACCTCCGCCGCGCCAATCAAATACGACAAAAGTTGTTACATTATCAATTTTAGGAACTTTGATAGTTTTGGCGGGAGCAGGAATTGTCTTTATGTTTTTGAGCAATTCAAATGAGGCAAACCAAAATATAAATATCAATACCAACCTCAAGCCGATTGATATGAATCTGAATACCAATCTCAACATTGATAATTCGCTTTTTAACAGCAATCCTGGTTTGAATGCTAACCTTGACACAAATTTCAACACTAATTTCAACTCGCGTATCAATGCCAATTTAAAAACTCCGGCACCGACTCCAACTCCAAAACCGTCGCCGAGAGAAACACCGGAGGCAAATACAAATACAAATACAAATACGAATAATTCAAATAGTTCGATAAACACAAACACGAACAGAATAACGCCGCGACCGACTCTGACTACTACGCCGCCAACGCCGCCGTTACCAGGTTTAACGCCGAAACAAACGCCGAAGCCGTCACCGTCCGAAACGCCGGACAAATTGCCTTTTTAATGTTTGCCGGTTGAAAAAGTATTATTAACGCGAGTTCGGGATAAGCCGTCGAAGATGGCGATGTTTTTGTAGCCCACGGCGCAAGCTGTGGGAATAAAACGCCGATAAAATTAAGTCAGCAAAGCTGACGACATAAAATTTATGCCGCCGTTTTCAACGGCTTGGGCTGTGGGCTACAATTATCACGTCGGCTTCACCGACTAAAAACCAAATTTCTTAACCCGAACTCAAGTTATTTAATGTTTATCGCCTGAAGGAAGAATTATTAAACTGCGTGTCCGCCGACCGCGACACAAATGCAGACAAGTTTTTAGCCGAAAGAAACCGCCATCTCAACCGCCCGTCGCGGGTCAATTACGCCCCAGCCTTGACGGTCAACTTCGTAATGCGGCAGACGTTCCGCCGTCGAAATCAAAATTCTTTTTATTTGCTGCGGCGTTAAATGCGGGTTTGCTTCGAGCATCTGCGCGGCAACCGACGATACAATCGGCGCGGAAAAAGATGTTCCGTCAACATATTTATAATGGCGCGTGATGACGTTTTCATAACGAAGTTTGAGCGCGATAATCTGCCGAATCATATATGCCGGACGGTCAAGCGCGGCATCGAGTTCCGGCGCGATGTTTGGATTCATTTCGATAATTTCGTGTAATTCTTTATCTTTTGATTTATCCAAAACTTCCAACAGCGCGGCTTGCTGTGCCGTCGGCGTGTTCGGCAAAATCGGCGCGGGAACCCAAATGCTCGGCGCGATGACTTCCGGTTTTTGAAAACCGTCTAATGTCGGACCGTAAGAACTGCGATACATTCCGCGTTTCGCCCGATTGATTGAATTTTTATCGTCAAGACCGCCGACCGAGATTGCCGAAGGCGCACTCGCCGGCGGAAAAATCGGATGCGTCGGCAAATGTCCGGCGTTGCCGACGGCGCAAATTATCGTAATTCCTTGCCCGACGCATTCTTCAACCGTCTGCGAAAGCGAATCGTGCAGATAACTCTGCTCAAAATCGCCGCCCGCCGAGATATTCACGATTTTTATTCCGAATTTGGTGCGGTTTTCCAAAACCCATTCCAAACCGTCCTGAATGTTTTGCTCGGTGATGCGACCTGTTCGCGCAAGTTTAACTAACACGACTTTGGCTTCCGGCGCGATTCCGCGATAAAAACCGTTGGACAGCGAACCGTTTCCCGCCGCGACGACCGAAGTCATCGTTCCGTGCCAGCTTGACGCATCGTTTTGAAACAATGAAGCAACTTCGCCGTTACCGGCACTCATATTTTGATAAGCCAGAATACGATTATTCGGCGTGGTTAAATCGGTGTGCGGATAAAATCCCGAGTCGAGAAATGCGATTGTGATATTTTTGCCCGTGAACTGCTCAACCGCATCGAGCCGCAAAGGTGTCGAAAGCACATACGAGCCGTCTTTGTTCATTGCGGCATCGCTCAAAATCTGCGTTTTGGCGCGTTCAAAAAGATGCACGCAGCGAGCGCAGACGGCTTCAAAAATTTGCGTGTCGGGCGCGTTGGCGCGAATCAGTTTTCGCAAATCGTCGGGCAGAGCAACCATCGGCACAAATTCATATTTGACCTCACGCGAACAAACCGGACAAACTTCCTCGCCCGCCGCTATATCCGCACTGGTTTTTTGTCGCGGAAAAGATAAAGATTCTGCTGGAGTCATAAGTTAAAAAATTGTTAAATGATAGAATGGCGAAAGTTTTTCAAAAAGTAAATCGTGAATCGTGAATCGTAAATCGTCAAAATCGTGAATTGTGAATCGTCAATAAGTAAGTATCTCCGAAAGAAGAAGTATCTCCAAAAGCGAAAACATTCAATTTACAATTTACGATTCACGATTTACGATTCACGATTCACTAAAAGAAAATGGCACGAAAAAAAATAGGTTTAGCTCTTTCCGGCGGTGCGGCTCGCGGCTTCGCGCATTTAGGAGTTTTAAAGGTTTTAGCCGAACACGAAATTCCGATTGATTTCGTCGCCGGAACTTCCGCCGGTTCGTTTGCGGGCGCGGCTTTCGCAAGCAATTTACGCATTGAAGAGATTATTGAAATGTCGCGGAAAATCAGTTGGTTTAATATGGCGGGTTTTTCGTTTTCGCCGAAGGGTTTGCTGTCAAACGCCGCCATGGGCAATTTTATCAACCAGTATTTCCCTTATAAAAATCTCGAAGATTTGCCGATTCCGTTTGCCGCCGTTGCCTGCGATTTGGAAACGGGCGAAGAAATCATTTTAAGGGACACGGGCAATTTAGCGGAAGCGATTCGGGCAAGCTGCGCGATTCCGGGCGTGTTCGTGCCAGTCGAAATCGAAAACAGATTATTGATTGACGGCGGCGTGGTTGCGCTCGTGCCGACCAAAGCGGTCAGAAAACTCGGCGCGGAAATCGTTATTGCCGTTGACGTGAACGCTTCCGGCGCGACATATTGGGGAACGCCGACAACATTTCTCGGCGTATTTTTCCAATCGGCAATGCTGCTTTTGCGGACGGCGGGAAAAAGCCAGCATTACCGCGCCGATGTCGTCATCATTCCTAAAATCTCACATTTGCGCCCGGACGCAATCGGCAAAATGGACGACTTTATTAAAGCCGGTGAAGATGCCGCGCTGGAAAAGATTGGTGAGATTGAGTCTTTGATTAACATAGGACTTTCTAGTTTTCAGAAAAAACATTTGTTTGAAAAATAGGAATAGACCGCGGATGACGCTGATGAAGCGGATTTTCGCTGGTTTTATTTGATTAAATCATCCGTGTTTATCCGCCAAATCAGCGTCATCCGCGGTCTATTTCCCCGTTTTTAAGAAAGTCCTATAACAAAAAGCCGTAGGGAATAATAAATTTGATTGGGCTGTGAAAATTCAGTTGTTTGCGTTAAAATTATCTTTTACACCCGCGATTATCAAGAGAGGTTATAAACTTAAAGTGAGCGAAAAAGTTACAAATTTATCCGAATATATTACCGAAAATTTCGGCGCGAATGCTAGTTACGTCGAAGGTTTATTGAGCCGTTATAAAAGCGACCCGAATTCGGTTGACGAATCCTGGCGGACGTTTTTCAACGATTTGTTGGACGGAAATGCGCCGTCCGAGCAAAGCAACGGGCAAGCCGCCGCAAAATCGTCGGTCGCAACTCCAAAAACCGAAACAAAAGCAGCCGAAACAGCGACAAAAAAGCAGGCTGAAACCAAAGTCGGCGAAGGCGTTGAAGTAAAAAAACTGACCGGCGTGGCGAAAATAATCGTTGAAAATATGGAGGAAAGTCTGACCGTTCCGACGGCGACTTCCGTGCGAAATATTCCCGTCAAAGTTTTGGAAGAAAACCGGCGTATTATCAACGAAAATCTAAAACTGCAAGGACGCGGCAAAGTTTCGTATACGCATCTGATTGCGTGGGCGATTATCAAAGCGTTAAAGGAATATCCGTCGCTCAATTTCGGTTACGGGTTTGTGGGCGGCGCACCTTCGCGGCTCGAAAATGAAAGCGTTAATCTCGGGATTGCGATTGATATTGAGAAAAAAGACGGTTCGCGCAACTTGCTTGTGCCGAATATCAAAAACTCGAACGCGATGAATTTTGCCGAATTTCTCGCCGCTTATAACGACACCGTGCAACGCGCCCGAAGCGGAAAACTGGAAATTGCCGATTTTCAAGGCACGACGATTTCGCTGACAAATCCGGGAACGCTCGGCACGGTTGCGTCAAATCCGCGTTTGATGTCAGGACAAAGCGCGATTATTGCGACGGGCGCAATCGAATATCCGGCGGAATATCAGGCGATGACCTCAGCCGCGCTGTCGCAACTCGGCATCAGCAAAACAATTACATTGACTTCGACTTACGACCATCGTGTTATTCAAGGCGCGGAAAGCGGTTTGTTTCTGGCGAAAATTCACGCTCTTTTAATCGGAAATCACGAATTTTTCGAGGAAGTTTTCAATGATTTAGGCATCAATTATCCGCCGCTTCGCTGGGCGATGGATTATAACCCGGCGCTTTTCGGCGGCGACCGTTTCCGCGAGCAGACGGTTAAACAGGCGAAAGTTTTGGAACTCATCAACGCATATCGCATTCGCGGACATCTGCTTGCCGACATTGACCCGCTCAATATGACGCGGCATCACGCTTCGGAACTCGATTTGGAAAATTACGGTTTGACGATTTGGGATTTAGACCGCGAATTTATCACCGGCGGGCTGCACGGCACGGAAACCGCGACTTTACGCGAGATTTTGAACATTTTGCAGAAAGCGTATTGCGGAAAAGTCGGCATCGAATATCGCCACATTCAAAGCAAAGAGGAAAAACAATGGCTGCGCGAACAGATTCGGCAGCAATTTGTTGATAACGAAATGCTTGCGCCGGAAACCCAAAAACAGCTTTTGCAAAAACTCATCGAAGCCGAACAATTTGAACAATTTTTGCACCGCAAATATCTCGGGCAAAAACGCTTCTCGCTCGAAGGCACGGAAACCGTTATTCCGCTTCTCGACCAACTGATTGAAGAAGCGTCAGAGCGCGGCGTGGAAGAAGTTTTTATGGGAATGGCGCATCGCGGTCGTTTGAATGTGTTGACAAATATCCTCGGCGACGCGGAAAAAGGCGATATGGCGGAGCGCATTTTTACCGCGTTTGAAGGCACGACGCATCCGAATTTTCCCGCCGACGAAGGCGATGTGAAGTATCATCAGGGCGCAATCGGCAAACGAAAAACCAAAAACGGAAACAATGTAAAAATCCAGCTTTCGTCAAATCCTTCGCATTTGGAATTTGTTGACCCGGTGGTTGTAGGAATGGCGCGGGCGCGACAGGACAAACTTTTGGAAGGCAAAGACGAAGCCCGCGAAATCGTTAATGATAGAGTTTTGCCCGTGCTTCTGCACGGCGACGCGGCGTTTTCGGGACAGGGAATCGTGATGGAAACTTTGCAGCTCGCCAGTTTGCGCGGTTATAAAACGGGCGGCACGATTCATATTGTCATCAATAACCAAATCGGTTTTACGACTACGCCGGAAGCCGGACGCAGTTCGATTTATTCAACCGACGCGGCGCAAATCACGCAGCTTCCGATTTTTCACATCAACGGCGACGCGCCCGAAGCCGCATATCGCGTCGTCAAAATCGCACTCGATTACCGGCAGGAATTTAACAAAGACGTTGCGCTCGATTTAATTGGTTTTCGCCGGCTCGGACACAACGAAGGCGACGAGCCGAGTTACACGCAGCCGCTGATGTATGCGCGGGTTAAAGCGCATCCGGGCGTGCGCCATATTTACGCGCAAGAGTTAATTCGTCTCGGTGTGATGACTGAAGAGGAACTTATGGAGATGACCGATAAAGTCGTCGGCAAATACGAAGATATTTTAAAACGCGCCAAACAAATTGCGGAAGAAAAGCCGAAAAAGGTCAAACTTGCGCCGCCGATTAAAGACGAAGACGGCTCGAATGTTTTAGACACGGCGATTTCCAAAGAAACTTTGAAGGAAGTTTCGGAGAAAATTTCGCTCGTTCCCGAAGGTTTTCACATCAATCCGAAAATGGTCGGACAGCTTGCCCGCCGCGCCAAGATGGGAACAGGTGAAACGCCGATGGATTGGGGCTTTGCCGAAGCAATCGCATTCGGTTCGCTCGTTTTGGACGGCGCAAATGTTCGCTTAAGCGGTCAGGATTCGGGACGCGGAACTTTTTCGCATCGCCACGCGCTGATGTATGACACAAACAACGGCGCGGTCTGGTGTCCGCTTGCCGAACTCCGCAGCAGCAAAACGCCCGACGCAAAATTTGATGTTTTTGACAGTTCGCTGTCGGAAAATGCGGTGCTTGGTTTTGAATACGGCTATTCAATGCTCGCAAAAGACGCGCTTGTGATGTGGGAAGCGCAATTCGGCGATTTTTCCAACGGAGCGCAGGTAATTGTTGACCAATATATTTCGGCTTCGGAAGACAAATGGCGGCAGAAATGCCGGCTCGTAATGCTCCTTCCGCACGGCTACGAAGGTCAGGGACCGGAACATTCAAGCGCGAGATTGGAAAGATATTTGCAGCTTTGCGCCGAAAATAATTTGCAGGTTTGTTATCCGACAACGCCCGCGCAGTATTTTCATCTGCTTCGGCGGCAAGCCAAACAGGAAATTGTCCGACCATTGATTGTGATGACTCCGAAGAGTTTGTTACGACTTCCGACGGCGAGTTCGACGATTGAAAATTTGACCGGCGGCGGTTTTCAGCCTGTCATTGACGATGTTTCGATTATAGATAAAGCCAAAGTTAAACGCATTGTTTTGTGTTCGGGAAAGGTATTTTACGATTTAGACGCGGCGCGTGAAGACGCTCGGGATTTGCGCGTGGCGATTGTCAGGCTCGAACAATTTTATCCGTTCCCGGCAGAAAGGCTGAAAGAAATTTTCGCTTCTTACGAGAACGCCACACAAATTTTCTGGACGCAGGAAGAGCCGCAAAATATGGGCGGTTGGGCATTTGTTGAGCCGAGGCTGAGAGAAATCAAACCGGAAAATATGTCTTTGCAGTATGTCGGCAGAACGGCTTCGGCTTCGCCCGCGACCGGAAGTTATGCGATTCACAACCTCGAACAGGAAAAAATCGTTAATGATTCGTTGATTAAAGATTCCGAAGAAATATCGGCGGCAAGCGAGCCGGAAGTTTCGGAGAAAATTGCTCCGGCTGGCGCGTAATGGATATAAAACATAATCCACTCTTTAATGAATAGAAGTTAAAGAAATCAAATCGTGTAAAAGAGGTTAATCCCGATTAACGCTACGCTCAAAATACTTTCCGATAATTTGAGCGCGGTAGAGCGAATTGATAACAAAACAAAAAAGGCAAGCACGACGCTTGCCTTAATTTATTAAAAATTTGGTGGCGGGAGAGAAACTTGAACTCTCGACCTCGGGGTTATGAATCCGTTGACAATTCATTTTAAATACTTTTGAATAGTTGCATTTCATTATATAAATCAATGAGTTACATCGTGTGTGAAGTGGTTCAACTATTCAATTTAATCTTCTTCTGTTCAACTTTTGGTAACGTATTGGTAACGGAATCTGATAAAACATTTACATCCCGATGGCACATATTTCCTTGTTTCAATTCCACATTGGTTCAATTAAAAAAGTTTTTCTTTGCGCTGAATCTTAAAAACTATTTGGGTTTCAATTCCACATTGGTTCAATTAAAAATTATTCGTCTAAACAGGCGTTCCGTCAATTTCAGGGTTTCAATTCCACATTGGTTCAATTAAAAAAACACCAGGAAGGCATATAACGGCTAAGACGAGCGTCGTTTCAATTCCACATTGGTTCAATTAAAAACCTTTATAACGGCACTTTCATAGATTTCACCGACGGGTTTCAATTCCACATTGGTTCAATTAAAAATGCCACGTTGCCATAAAAGAAGCGACGGATTTAGATAGTTTCAATTCCACATTGGTTCAATTAAAAAGCAAACGGCAACAGACGCGGCAACGGCAATTTTTCTCGTTTCAATTCCACATTGGTTCAATTAAAAAGACTATCAACAGGGAACGCCGTCACGCTCTCAAACGAGTTTCAATTCCACATTGGTTCAATTAAAAAAAAAGTCTTGTAGTTTGTTGGGATTGTGCATTTAGAGTTTCAATTCCACATTGGTTCAATTAAAAAGATGCTTCGATTACACGCGAAAGCCGCAAATTTTAAGTTTCAATTCCACATTGGTTCAATTAAAAAGACATCTTTCGAGATAAACCCAAACGCCGTTTCGCGGTTTCAATTCCACATTGGTTCAATTAAAAAGCACCTTTTTAGGCACTGTCTTTATTTGAGTTTATTGAAGTTGGCAATATTTTTCAACCGGATTTTTCGTTTAAGTGTCGTCGGGTGGCAATTGTGCTGAAAAAGCGGGAGGTTGACGACGGATGTTAAACTTTGATTTTAGAATGGTTTAAGACAAATCGGTTAAATCAAACCATTAATTTTCGTTTGAATTTTCGTCTCATTGAAGAAGGCTGACGACCGTTTGGAAACATAAATGGTTTCTAAAATACTCTCTCAGATAATGTTGGCAGTGGTTCCGCGCTGGTTGCCGATTTCTTCGCGCTTGAGCCATTTTTCATCTCTGGCGATGTAAATCAAAACCGAATCGGTGTCGAGATTGACAATACTTTTTAATCCGTATTTTAACTTTTCAATCTGCGCTTCGGTTAATTCGCCTTCAAAAACCGAATTTTGCCGCCAGTTCAGATAGCCTTTCAGCAGTTTGTGAACTTTCGTTACCCGCTCGACTCCGATGTCATAAACGATTAATACATACATAAAAAACTTTTTCTGCGATTCGGATTAAAATTACCACCACGCCCGAAAACCTTTGTATTCTTCGACATCCGTCAGATGTTTGACGAGTTTATAACATTCGAGCCGGATTAATCTTTCATAGCTAACGTGACGTTTCAAACGGCGATGTTCAATCGTTGTTTGCAGTCTTTTGTCCCATTCCTGCAAAACGATCTTTCTGCCCGAATCTTTCAGATAACAACAATTCAAATCCTGCGCGAAATGTTTTTCCGAAAGCTGCCCGTTATTAAAAAGGCGAAAAATTAATCTATCTGCCAGAATCGGTTTGAATACTTCCGCCAAATCAAGCGCGAGCGAAAATCTTCTGAATCCGGGTTCGTGCAGAAAAGAGATCGTCGGGTTGAGCTGCGAACGGTAAATCTGCGTCAGACACGATGAATAAACCAGACCGTTCGTGTAGGAAATCATCGCGTTGACCATATTGTCCGGCGGACGGCGCACACGCTTTTTGAATTCGATGTCGTCGCGCTTGATGATTTTCTCGAACGCTTTGTAATATGCCGTCCGCGCTCTGCCTTCGCACGTCATCAGTTCATTAATCGCCTTGACTTCCGCGAGCCGCAAAACCTCCCACTGCACCGTTTCGGTTTCGTCT
>JBPCPU010000021.1:0-25101 GCA_050998795.1 Pyrinomonadaceae bacterium | reverse complement strand
TTTATCAATCAAGGCTTCTTTGATAACCGCATTTTTCGCGCTGTCGCGCTTCAAGCACGCAAGGATGCGTGCGCTCCCAGCGAAAACGCTTTTAATTTTTTTACGGCATTTATTTTTCAAAGAACATAAGCAGACGGCAAATTGATAAAGTCAATTTCAAAAACTGTCCGAATTGTTGGAAAAATAGAATTGAAATTAGACATTTGCGGTCATCAAACTAAAAATAAAATGTAAAAAAATGAACTTAAATAATAAAATCGCTGTTGTTACGGGCGGAACAAAAGGTATCGGATATGCTGTTGCCGAAAGTTTATCAAAGGCGGGAGCAAATGTTTTTGTCTGTGCGCGTGGTAAATCGGATTTGAAACGCGCTTTAGAAAAACTCTCGGAATCCGGCAAAGTTAACGGCGAAATTTGCGACGTGCGAAGCGAATCGCAAGTGCGAATGATGCTTGAAGAATGTGTCCGCGTGTTCGGCGGTGTTGATATTCTGGTAAATAACGCCGGTGTCGGATTTATCGGGCAAACAGTTGAAGAAATGTCGCCGGACAAGTTTCGTCAAACACTCGAAACAAATCTTTTCGGCGTTTTTTACGCTTGTCATTATGCGATTCCGCTGCTGAAAAATCGCGGCGGCGGTTATATTATCAACATCTCATCGCTTGCCGGACAAAACGCGCATCCGAAAATGGCGGCGTATAATGCTTCAAAGTTCGGATTAAACGGCTTTTCCGAAGCGTTAATGCAGGAAGTGCGCCAGGACAACATCAAACTCAGTTATATTTGTCCGGGTTCGGTTAATACTTATTTCGGCGGCGGCGAGCCGGGCGATGAACAAGCGTGGCAACTCCAGCCTGAAGATATTGCTCAAACGGTTTTGAATTTACTTGAAATGGACGAACGCGCTTTGCCGAGCAAAGTTGAAATCAGACCGAGCAAACCACCGGAAAAATGAGTAAATTAAATTTCCAAAATAAAAAAAATAGCCGCAGATTTTTCAAGATGAGCGCAAACCTTTCAGTTTAATTCATTTTCACCCGTAAAAATCTGCGGCAAAAAACTCATTTTACTGAGCAATTTTTATCAGTCCAATTTACATTGATAACAGGGTCCGTCAAGGTCATCAAAAATAATCGCCAAAAATTTCCCGTAAGTTAGCGAGTAAATTCCAAACGAATACGACGAAGCCTTGGCATCTTCGGTTCCGCAAGAAATCGTCACAGGAACGCGAAAAAGAGTTTTCTTCGGCAAGTCAGACCGATAAATCAATTCCGCCGGATCGTCTTCATTGCATCGCGCCGTACGAAAAACTGCCATTCCCTGACTGTCAGTCGAAGCCGATAAGGTTATTTTCGGCGAATTTTTGAATTTAAGTTGAATCCGTCTACTCTTGGCAGGCGCGTAAGCATTTGCGCCCTGCGTGAGGAAACGGAATTGATACCGGATTTGTTTGGCTTGAACGCTTATCAACGAAAGCGCAACCAAACACAACAGCAAACAAAGCGAAAGAAAAATTCTGACAAGTCTCATTTTTATTTCTCCTTTTTGAAACTGCTTCACTTTATTTATAATTTTTAAGCGAAGCACTATACTTCTCCGAAATTTCTTTAAATGAACGGGCAGGTTGACCGCCGTAATAACTTCCGCCGGCTTCTGTCGGCAAACTTGCCCACTCCGGCGCACCGCGTGTCACCGCGAGTCGCAAATTCCCTGCCAGCAAAGGGTCAATCATTCTTCTGCCAATCATCAATTTTACTGCCGCAATGTCTTGTGAACGCGGTGAAAAATCAGGCATTTTTAACCCATTCCAAGTGCTGGTGAGAAATTGATAACGTCCCGCTGCCGTACTTTTCAGAGTGGCGTTAAGCCGCACAAGGATATTTGGGTGTCTTGTAAAATCCTTTATCGAAACATTTGATTTTCCGACTAATTCAGGATTATAAGGCGCGGAAATGACAACTCCGTTGACAACTTTCCCGTAATTATTGCCGGTTCCTTCGGTAAAGCCGAGAACGTCCAAAAAGGCTTTAATCCTTCGATCACTCGTCAAAACTTCAGCCGACGAATTTTTAGTAACTCCACTTCCGTTTTTGTCGGGAAGTGTTTTTGCCGTGTTGATATTGTGTTTGATTAACGATAAATCTCCGTGAGCAATTGCCTGTAAAACCCGCAGAGTTTTACCGCCCGGGTCTACTCGTCCGTCCGGCTCTGGAAAACCGACAATATCGTGCTGAAAAATTTTGATGGCAGCAATTGTTAATGAACCGACGATTCCATCTTCGACCAGACGATTAAATCGTCTAAAACTGATCCGGGCAGTACTTAACCTTTGACGCGCCAGATTCAGCAAGTGTTGAATTCGGATTACATCCGTGTGCATATTAATGCCGTTATGCCCGACGGACTGAAAATGTATACCTTTGATCGGCGGTTTGTCTGACGGCATTTTAATCGGATTTCCGCTGCCAATCGTAATTGTTTGAACACTGTAATCACCTTTTGTCTGAGGCGTTAAGCCTTCGAGTTTGATCAAAACTTTTCCGGCGTGTGCGCCTTGATAATGTCCTAAATGAATATGCGGTCCGCCGGTTTCCGTATATTGACCGTGGCGAATTAACTCATAGCCTTCGGATTTATCTAAAAGTCGGCTAAAATTTGCTTTCATTGATTCAAGAATCGAAGCATCTGAAAGTCCGACAATATGCAAATCAACCGCCCGATGCGCCAAATGAAGACTTTTTGTGCTGCCGCCCGGCGGAACATAATTACGATCTCCGGAATGAACAATCACGGTTTTGCCTAAAAGTTCGCTGAGTCGTTCCATGACAACCCGTAAATGTCTATCGGAAGTAGTTTTCTGATATATAACCGGCATAAATTCCCCCTCAATTTAGTAATTTAATTTTTAAGTTAAAAATATTTAACTAATAATTGTATTCGTCACAACCGCCGAAAACACAAGAGCAAATTCCAGGTTAAAAATACTTTGATTTTCACTGAGCGGCTGAATCGCATTTTTCAACTATTCGTTCTAGTATTGAATTATGTCCAAAAGACGATTGTAATATTTTTTTTTGCTGAATAAAAGATTTTTTATCCGGCATAAGGTAAAATTTTGATGAACAATGCCGGAGTTGGAAATTTTTGCTAAAACTTTAATGAATACAACTTTTTAAATCAATAATTTATGATATAAGGTTTACAGAATCAGTCCCAGGATATTGCATAAGTATTAGTAGATTTGCTAAATATAAATTTACAAACTTTATGGGACAGAATTGAAATTCGTCCGAGCAAACCACCGAAGAAATAGAAGACGTTTATGAATAAATTTATCCTACTTATATTATTTGCCTTTAGTTTTTTGTGTATTTCAGCTCAAATTGATAAAGACACCTTAAACCAGTCAAAGGCTTTGCAGGAGGCGGACAAAATCGGTGTTGAAATTGTCAGACTTTTTCGTGCAAGGAAGTTTGATGAGGCTTTACCATTAGCCCTAAAAGTTGTTGAATTGCGGGAAAACACGGTCGGCGAGAACCATGTTTCAGTGGCTCAGGCATGGCGTAATCTAGCCTATATTCAATTACAGCTCAACCAGCGCAAAGAAGCCCGAAAGGCTTTTGAAAATGCGTTTGGGATTTATGAAAAAAATAAGATACTTTCGGCTGAGGATGAAAAAATGTTTACCGAAATGTTAGAAGCGGTTGCCATTTACGAAGCCAACGACGGCGATTTGCCGCGAGCCGAGAAAAAACTTTTTCGCGCACTTGAACTAAACGAAAAACTCTTTGGCAAAGAGGCTTTGGAAACGGCAAATACAATGTTCAAGTTAGGGCAGCTTTATAAAGTAAAAGAGGATTATAAAAAAGCTGCGCCGCTTCTTCTTAGTGTGCTGGACATTCGAGCAGCAAAATTAGGGAATAAAAATGACCAAACACAGGAAGTTTATGATATAACCAACTGCGTTTTGTCAAAACTCGGACGTGAAAGCGAAATCATCCGGTTACAGGAAAGATTTTATCCGAAATCTTCTGAAAATCTTAAACAGCAAAATGAAACTCCCTCCATAATAAACGGAGGCGTAATCAATGGTAAAGCAATTTATCTTGCAACACCACCGTATCCATTAGCGGCAAAAGCTAATCGGATAACCGGAACCGTGTCAGTTCGGGTTACAATTAACGAAAATGGTACAGTGGCTTTTGCCTGTGCCATTAAGGGAGCCATGGAATTACAACAAGCAAGCGAAAATGCCGCTTATCAATCAAGGTTTTCTCCGACACTGTTGGATGGAAAACCGGTAAAAGTCAGCGGTGTTATTATTTACAACTTCACACGCTGATGTTTGTTTAAGTTCTTGATAATTTCAACCAATTTAGAATCGTCAAAAGGCTTTGCTAAATACTCGGAAACTCCGAGTTGTAAAGCCTTTTGACGATGTTTGTCGCCGGCGCGGGAAGTTATCATCACAACGGGAATATCGCGCAGATTTTCCTGCCGTTTTAACGACGCGAGCAATTCGTAACCGTCCATTCGCGGCATTTCCACATCGGTTAAAATCACGGCGGGCAATTCGCGCTCGTCTTGCAAAATCTCCAAAGCCTCGAGTCCGTCTTTTGCCACAATCGCCGTCCAACCGGCATTTTTTATAATGTTTGACGTCAGATGACGCACGCTTGGGCTGTCGTCCACAATCAACACTTTTTGGATTTTGGATTCGTCTTCAAGAGAAGAATTTTGAATTTTGAATTTTGAACTTTGAACTTTGAATTTAGAGTTGAGCAGATAAATCAAATCTAAAACCGGCACGACGCTTCCGTCGCCAAGAATGGTCGCGCCGAGCAGTTCCGCCAAATTTTGCAGAGGATTTCCAAGCGGTTTGATGACAATTTCTTCCGTCTTGACAATTGAATCAACAATCAACGCACACGGATTTTCCAAAATATCAATCAGCAAAAGCGGAATGTTTCCGTTGTTTGAACCGGCAGCGAAAGGCATATTTAATAATTCGTTAAGGTGCAAAACCTTGTAATTGACATCGCCGAGCCGAATGGAATTTTTGTCTTTTTTAAGATATTCGGCGGAAATTTCGCTGATATGTTTGACCAGATTGAGCGGAAACGCAAAAGTTTGTCCGGCGGCTTTGACAAGCAGTGCGCGGGTAACGGCTAAAGCCATCGGCAAGCGGAGTGTAAAAGTCGTGCCTTTGTGCGCTTCCGAAGTAAGAGAGATTGTGCCTGATTGTCTTTCGATGCCGGTTTTGACAATGTTCATTCCGATGCCGCGCCCCGAAACCTGGCTCAGCTTTTCGGCGGTTGTCAGTCCGGGCAAAAAGATAAGTGAAAAGGCTTCGTCCTCGCTCATTGAGACGGCTTTTTCTTTTGTAATCAAACCATTTTGAACGGCTTTATCTTTTAATGCGGAAGCGGAAATCCCGCGCCCGTCATCGGAAATTACGACGATAATGTGCGTTCCTTCGCTATAAACGCGCAGGGAAATTTTTCCGTCTTCGGGTTTTCCGAGCAAACGGCGCGTTTCGGGCGATTCAATGCCGTGAGCGACGGCGTTGCGAATCAAATGCAGAAGCGGTTCAATCAAGGAATCGAGAATTTGCGTATCAACTTCCAGATTTTCGCCTTCGATAAACAGTTCAGCCGATTTGCCTTCTTCGTCACAAGTTACACGCACCGTGCGCTGCAAACGGACGGACAGCGAGCCAAAATAAACCATTCGCAGGCGAAGAAGTTTGTCCTGCATATCTTCAATCAAACGGCGTTGATTATCAAAAAGCATTTCGAGATTGCTTTTTAACAAATCCAATTCGGCATTGATGGCGGAAGTATCGCCGGTCGTTTCGACCAATTCGCGGGTTGTTTGATGAAATTCGGTGTAGCGGTCAAATTCGAGCGTATCGAACTCCGGTAAAGACGGAAAACGTAATTCGTCATTCGTCATTCGTAATTGACTTTGGACTTTGGACTTTGGACTTTGGACATTGAGCATATCGGCTTCAAAATCGGTTTCCAATTTGTTGGTTGAACTTTGCAGACGGCGTGTGCTGTTGTGAAGTTCTTTTATCTGCTGCTCGAGTTCGATAAGCCGCTGTTCAAAAACGGAACGGCTAATGACCAAATCGCTGACAATTTTGACCAAATCATCAAGTTTTTCAAGCGAAACGCGCACAACGGAACGAGGCTGATTGTTGGCGGATTGCACTTGATTTTCCACCGTTTCGTTGTTTTCAACTGCCGCGGGAATTTCCTCATCCGAGTCCGTTTCAGATGCGGAAACGGCGGAAATTTGCTCTGCTTCTTTTTGCAGAGAAGCCATAATTTCATCAAAATTATCGTAAATACGGGCAATTTTTCTTGTCAACTGTTCGGAATTTTCACCGCTTGCCAGGGCTTCAAAACAATCGGTCGAAGTTAAGAGCAGTTCAAAGATTTTATCGTTACTGGCAATATCGTTTTCCGCCAAAAAATCAAGTAAATCCTCAACCCGGTGCGCCACTTCCGAAAGTTTTTTTAAACCGATAATTCCCGCCGAACCTTTGAGAGTATGTGCGTTGCGGCGAATTTCCAGCAAGGCTTCACGGTCATTCGGCTTTTCAAATAAAACCTCTAAATTAACGCTGATGCTTCGCACTAAATCTTCGGCTTCAAGAGCGAAAATTTCGAGCATTTCTTCATCTATCTCAAATTCTTCTTCTGAAAACTCTTCTTCCGAAAAAATATCTTCGTCAATTTCAAATTCTGCCGCTTCCTCAAAAACTTCCTTTTCCGGCTGATTAAATCCCAATTGTCCAAAAGATTCCTCAACAAAATCGGCGATATTATCGGAAAAATCATCCGCGCTGAAACGAATTTTCGTCAGCAAGGCTTCAAGTTCGGTGAGTTTGTCGAGAAGCCGGTGCGATTGTTTATCGGTCATCGGTTGTTTCAAACCGGAAAAAATAGCAAGTTTTCCTTCGAGTTCGGTGCAGATTTCCGCAATCTCGTCTAAACCGATAATGTCAGCCGCTTCTTTGAGCGAAACAATCTGCCGGAGCGCATTGTCTAACTCGCCGAAAGTATTGCCTTCCTGAGCGCAAACCAAAATCCCGCCGCGAATCGTCGGCAGATAATCTTCGGCTTGTTTGATAAATCCTTGTAAAATTTCGGAGTCCATGGGTCAGATTTAAGATTTAAGATTTAAGATTCAAGATTTGAGATTTAAGATTCAAGATTTGAGATTTGAGATTTGATTTCAATTCTTAATTTTGAATCCTAAATCTTAAATCTTAAATCTTGAATCCTTTCAGTTCAGATAAATACCTGTTGCATCATTGAGCAATTTTCTGCTTGAATGTCTGTCTTCGGGAAGTTTGAACGGCGCAACCGAGCCGCGCAGTTCGTCGGAAAGTTCGACCAGCATTTTGACCGAATCGGCGGCGCGTTTCGCTCCCGTTTGGACAAGTTCCGTAACCTTTGAAATGTTTGTCATCGCGTTTGAAATATCTTCGGAACTGTTCGCCTGTTGTTTGGCGGATTCGGAAATTGATTGCAACAGTTCGGCAAGCCGCGTCGAAACCTGTTCGATTTCGACGAGTGCTTGTCCGGCTTTATCCGCCAGAGTCGAACCGACGACAACTTCGTGAATAGTTTCTTCCATCGAAGCGACGACGTCTTTTGTTTCCGTTTGAATCGTCTGCGTCAGCGCGGCGATTTGCTGCGTCAAACGGTTTGAGCGTTCCGCCAGCCGTTCGACTTCTTCGGCGACGACGGCAAAACCGATTCCCGCTTCACCGGCGGCTGAGGCTTGCAGCGAAGCGTTTAAAGCCAACAAACTTGTGCGGTCTGATAAATCGTCAATCAATCGGACGATTTGGCTGATTTCCTGCGAGCGTTCGCCGAGTTTTTTGATGCGTTTGGCGGTTTCCTGAACTTGTTTGCGAATCGAATTCATCGCGTTTATATTGTCCTGCACGGCTTGCGAACCGTAACGCGCATTGCTCAGCGAATCGTCCGCGACTTGCGCCGAAAGCGATGCGTTGTTGGAAACTTCCTGAATTTGCAGAGCCATATTCGAGATTGCGGAAGTTGTGCGCGAAATTTGCGAGGCTTGCGCTTCACTTCCGCGTGCGAGTTGCTCGGTCGTGTCGTTGATGGCATTGGCGGAACTGCTGACCTGAAACGTAACATCTTTGACTTGTTTAATCAGCGAACGCAATTCTCTTGTCATCGAGTTAAATGCTTCGGCAATTTCGCCTGTTATTTCCGGCGTAACTTCCGCCTGCACGGTTAAATCTCCGGCGGCAACTTCCGAAACTTCCCGTAAAAGTTTGAGAATAGATTTTTGCAGACTGTTGCGCTCGTCCTGTGTTTGAACCAGCGAACGCAATTTATCAATTATATTTTGAAACGATATGCCAATTAAATCCGCTTCGGAATGCAAAGGAATACTTACCGAGAAATCACCATTGGCAAAACGGTCAAAAATCAGTGCTTTTTCCTTTCGATAATCGGAAATTCTTTTTAACGATTCTATTAATTCGCTTTGATAATCGCTTTCCTCTTCAAACAATCCGCCTTGTGCAAGTTGACCGGCGATTTCGGTAGCTTCGACAAGTTCATTTTTAAGTTTAAAGTTGGAAAAATTTACTGCCGCTAATGAGAAAACAGATAAAACTGCCGCAAAAAATATCGTTAGAACGCCCGCGAACTTGTTTCCCGTCCAACCCGAATATGAAGCGAACACTAAACCCGCGCCGAGTAATAAAAAAATAACGGCGAAAAATGAGGATATTTTAATCAGCAGATTCCAAAACGAATTTGTTTGCATTTTTATATTTTCTCCTCAAATATTTGGATTAACGGTTGGGAAAAGTCACTGATTTTCGGAGTTTCGACGATGGAAGCGGGCGAAAGTTTGAAATCCGCAACCGATAATTGCAGATGTTCCATCGAACTTGCAAGCTGCGCGAGTTTCGCTTCCGATTCCTTCAAATGGATGACCGTATTTTCGGTCTCGGAGATGGATTTGACAAAAGTTTGGAAAGCCTTTTCGGTGTCGGCTGACTGTCCGCTCGAATAAGAGATAAGTTTTGTTTGCAGATTTAAAAACTGCCTGACATATTTTTCGAGTTCGCCGAGCGAATTTCCGGTTTCGACGGCAAATTTTGAAAGACCGGCAGCTTCGCCGACAGTCGCCTGCAAAGAATGTTCGACTTCGCCGATTTCCGCCGAAATAGTTTTGCTGAACGATGAGATTTGTTTATTCGTATTCTCCGCCCGCGACGCAAGCCGCTCGACTTCCTCGGCGATGATGGCAAAACCGCGTCCTTTCGTGCCTAATTCGGCGGCTTGAATCGAAGCGTTCAGCGCAATCATATTTGTTCGGTGCGCTAAATCTTCAACTGTTTTGGCAACTTTACCGATTTCCCGCGAGCGTTCACTGAGCCGCCCGATACGCTTGACCGATTCCTGCACTTGTTTGCGAAGCCCGCTGACGGCGTTCAGATTTTCCTGTGCCGCCAGAGTGCCGTTTCGCGCTTTTTCAATTGATTGGTTGGCGGAAACTGCCGACACGGAAAGTTCTTCGGAAATTTTTTGGACGTTGTTCGGAATTTGTTTGAGAGCGAGCGCGGCTTGACCCAATTCGTTAATCCTGATTTCGTCAGTATAAATAACGGTTTGGAGAGTTTTCTTCGCTTCGGCTGCCGAAATTTGCGCGTGTTTGGCATCGCCTCTGATTTGCGCGATTAGTTCTCTTAAATGATGAATTAAATACTTTATCGTTTCAGAGATTTCCTTTGTTTCGACAAAATCCGATTTTATTTCAATATCAAAATTCCCGTTTCTGACCCGTGAAACTTCTTCCGTGATATACCCGACTGCGGCTTGTAGTTTTTCCAAATCCTGTTTGGCTTGGATTGAATCGGTAACTTTGGCAAGCAGTTTTTGAAAGGAATTGCTCAAACGGTCGGAATTTTCCAACGGCGTTAATGCAACATCTAAATCTCCGTTTGCCACTTTGTCCATTAAACCGACGAGATTTTGCAGTTGCTGGTTGTTTCGATACAGAGTTTGCAGCAGTTCGTCGGTTTCGGTTGAGCCGGAAGTTCGCGGCAAAGAAACGGCAACGCCGCGCTCTAAACTTTTCGCCAGCAGTGAAACTTTCTCAATCGGGCTGACGACTTCGTTCGACAGCCACCAGCCAAAAACCATCACGGCAAAACCCAAAAACAAAAACGGAATAAAAACCGCATAAAATGTTTCGCTTACTAACAAAGATACAAGCAAATAGGAAACAAGTCCGAAAGTGCAAATAAAAAAAGCCAAACCGCTGGTGGCAAGCCAGATTTTACCTTTCAGCGAATTGAGCAAAGAATTGGCGGATTGTCGAGCCATATTTTTTTTCGGGAAATTTAATCTCTGAAAGCGGAAACGGAATTGTTAGAAAAGTTAAGTTCTCATTTTTAGAAAAAACATTTGTTTAAAAAATAGGGAAAATAGGAATAGACCGCAGATGACGCTGATTTGGCTGGTTTTCGCTGATTTTATTTGATTAAATTATCCGCCTTTATCCGCTTAATCAGCGTCATCCGCGGTCTATTTTCCCGTTTTTGAGAAGGTCCTAAAAATGTATCTTGCGATTTCCAATACATTTATGCTTGTGTTTTTGCCGCTCTTAATTCCAATGAAGCAAACAATTTTACCAAATCTATCAGTTGCAGAGTATTTGATTTGTAAGCGGCTTTCCCGAAAATGTGTGGTGATTTTTCATCTTTGACAGTTTGAATCTCCTCATTTGATAAAGTAACGAGTTCACTCAATTTATGTATCGTAAAAGCAATCGAAGCACCGGAATTTTGTGAGCGCACAATGACGAATTTTGATTTTGGCGAGAATTTTGAGATTTTTTTTCCTAAAATTTTCTGCAAATCGGCGACGGAAATTATCTCCCCGCGTAAATTGGCAATCCCGAGCAGCCATTCGGGAACATTCGGCAGAGGCGTAACGGCAAGCGGACGAGTAACTTCCGCCACCTGGTTTGATGAAACGGCGAAAAGTTCATCGTCTAAAGCAAAGACAATGAACTTTTCACCCGATTGCTCCGTGTGCTGTTTGTCATCTGAAAAGCTATCGGTGAGGTCAGGTAAATTCAACGCCGATAAATCAAAAATAGGTTTTTTTTTGGGGTTTGAATCATTCATCCTTAGATAAGTGATAGGTGATAGGTGATAGGTGATACTTGATACTTAATACTTGATACTTGATACTTGAAAGTTCTTAGTTTTGATAATTTTCCACTATCACTTATCACCTATCACCTATCACCTATCACTTATCACCTATCACTTTTAAACTATGTAAGTTTCAACGGTTTTCATCAGCGTTTCCGGTCCGAAAGGTTTGGTAATATAGCCGGTTGTTCCCGCCATTCGTCCGCGCACTTTGTCAAAAAATCCGTCTTTGCCCGAAATCATTACAACCGGAACGTCTTTCGTCGCTTCGTTGCTGCGGATGAGTTTGCAAACCTGATAGCCGTCCATTCGCGGCATATTTATATCGAGCAAAATCAAATCAGGCACGACTTCGTTGATTTTTTCCAACGCTTCGATGCCGTCTATCGCGCACAAAACTTCGTGTCCGCTTTTTTCGAGTTTGCCGGAAATCAGCTTGCGAACCGTCGCGCTGTCGTCAACCACCAGAATTTTCCTGTTTTTCGGCATAGAATTGTGGATGCTTTCCTGTTGTTCTATTTCCGACAGCCGAATTGCCAGCGCATTGACTTGCGAACTTAAAACCACGTTATTTGGATTCAACTTGACGGCGTCTTGCAGATAAGCAAAACCCAGACGTAAATTTTTGAGGTTGAGGTGTCCGATGCCGAGCAATCTGAGTTCTTCAGCATCAAAATCGCGCCGTTCGCTCTCGTCTTCCATTCTTTCAATCGTTTGTCGAAGAGTTTCTTTATCGGCTTCCGTGTGCGCGAGAAGCATTTCCAAATCTGAAAGCGTCAACATCGTGCGGCACGAATTGCAGACAAATTCCTGCGGTTCGTTTTCGGCTTTGCAAAACGGACAAGCGACCATTTCGGACGACGTTTTGCAGACATTTTCTCGGCTATTTTCCTGAACTTCTTGAATTGGTTTTTCCTGCATTTCTTCCTCCGCAGCATAAAATTTCTCTTCCGCCAATGGTTTTACTTCCTCAAAATAATCCTGCTCTGCTTCGTTAAAGTTTTGTGAGTAATCGGTTTCCGCCGGCGCGGCAAGAGTGAAAACATCTTCGTCGGTTTCGTAATACGAGATTGAATTATTTTCCGGTTCTGAAACTTCCGCATCTTTTTCACTTGCATTAGAAGAATAATTCGGAAAGGCTTCGGAAATTTCGAGAGGTTCGGGATTTTCAAATTCTTCACCTTCCAATTTTATTTCCGTAAAGTTTTCTTCGTCATCTTCCGCTTGATATTCAAGTAATAAATCTGAATTTCCATCGTCTTCCGGCAAATAAAAATTCGTTTCGGCTGGCGGTTCGTCGGTTAATTCGGTTTGCGCGTCAAAATCATCTTCGAGGTTTTCCTCAATTTTAACCGCATTAAACTGCCTTTCCGCCTTTTCAAGAAAACTTTCTCCGTCCGGCAAATCCGACAAAAACTCTAACCTTTGTGTGGGAAGTTCCGATGAATCATCTTTTTCCGTGAAATCGTCTTCTTCGCTCTTTTGTTCGATGTCTAATACTTCATCAGAAAAATCCGAATCAAATTTTTCTTCCGCTTCACTTTCATCTTCGTCAGCCAAAAATTTTTCCTCATTTTCGACTATCTCAACCGATTCGGCTCTTGCCATCATTTCCAATAACGAAGTCCAGCTTACATTTGCCAGCGGACTTTCAGGATTTATTTCCAAAATTTTTTCGTAACAGGCAATTTTTTCGTTAAACGAATCCGCCAGATAAGATTTTAGAATCCAGGCATCTTCGAGTCCGGGCGCGTCTTTCAAAACTTTTTCGAGTGCTTCATTTGCCGCACCGCGTTTATTCGCAACGGCTTCCGTAATTGCTTTTGTCAAAAGCGATTCGATATTCTGATTTTTGACGGATTTGAGCATCAGCAAAGCATTTTCATTTTCAGGATTAAGATTCAAAACTTTTCGCAAATGCGTGTTTTTTTCTTCAACCGAATCGGAAACCGAAGCCAGCCACAGCCAAGCCGTTTCGTTTTCTTCATCGTGAGCGACGGCTTGCAGAAAACTTTGCCTGGCAAATTCCTTTTGACTTTCTTTGGATGCGTCAATTCCCCGTTGGACAAAATTGTCGGCAAGCAAAGATTTTGTAGATTTTGCCCATTCCAGAGCGCGTTCGTTGTTCGGATTAACGCTCAAAACATTGTGCAAAAATCCGAGTAATTCTTCAGGATATTCGCTGATTGAAGCCAGCCACAGCCAGGCGTTTTCGTTGTCCGGTTCGACTTCCGTAACGCGCAAAAGCATCTGTTTGGCTTCGGCACGATTGCCTTCCTGCGCGGCTTTAATGCCTTTTTCGAGCAATGGTTTTATTTCGGCAGAACCGTTTTCAGAAGCAATGTCGCCGGTAAAATCATTATCAATAAATGGAAAGGAAGGTGTATTTGTTTCTAATTCTAATTTCATATTTTTGCAAAATTATAAAAAGCTAGCTGGATTTATCTGGAAATTTAGGAAAGACCGGCGCGACAGATACAAAACGCCCAACCCAAAACGAATTTAACTGCAAGCTAAATGCCAAGCCGGAGAAATGTTTCTAATCCTTTGTAAGGTCTTATTTTAGAGCGTTAACTCGGGCTTAAATTTTATTGTAAGGAAGTAATTTAATCGGTAAAATTCAAAGAAGTGACAAAAAACGGGAGAGTTTATTGACAAAAAGTGGTAATTTTATGAGGTAATATAGATTCAAAAAAGGGCGGAAGCCCGACTGTCAAGGAGGGCTGCAAACATCGCCACAATAGATTGAGAAAAGCCTGCGCCCGTTGCCCTCAGTTTCTGCCATTGATACGCCCAAATAATTAGCAATGACATACTTACAACCAACCATTATTTTTGATGTTATCGTCATCGGCGGCGGCACGGCGGGCATTTCAGCTTCGTTGTGGTGTGATGAATTGGGCTTAAAGACTTTGCTTTTGGAAGAAAATAACGAACTCGGCGGTCAACTTCTGCGGGTTTATAATCCAATAAAAAACCATCTGGGAACAGAAGCTAAAAACGGGCGCGAACTGCGCGACATTTTCGTCAAACAAATTGAACGCTGCAATTTCACAACCAAATTATCAAGCGCGATTTCGGAAATTGATTTGGAAAATAAAACAGTTTTGCTCAATGACGGCGAAAAATTTTCCGCTCAAGCCTTAATTATTGCCACTGGCGTTAGTCGCCGAAAATTGGGCATCGAAGGCGAAGAAAAATTTCAAAGCAAAGGCATCCTCGAATCCGGAAAGCGCGACCGGGATTTGGTGAAAGGAAAAAATGCGGCGGTTGTCGGCGGCGGCGACGGAGCTTTTGAAAACGCGCTAATATTGGCGGAAACCGCTTCTGAAATAACGCTCATACACCGCCGCCGAGATTTTCACGCTCGCGCAGAATTTATCGAACAAGTAAAAAATAATCCTAAAATTAAAATTCTGACCGATTCTATTGTGCAAAAATTTATCGGCATTGAACGGCTTGAAGCAGTAGAATTAAAAAGTTCAAAAACAGTGGAAACCCAAGTTTTACCTGTCGAAGCGGTTTTAATCCGCATCGGAGTCGAACCGAACACAAAACTTTTGCGCGGAAAAATTAGTTTGGATAAACACGGCTGCATTAAAGTTAATCAAAATTGTGAAACAAATTTAGAAGGCATTTTTGCCGTCGGTGATGTTGCCAATCCGCTTGCACCGACCATCAGCAGTGCCGTCGGCATGGGAGCAACCGCCGCGAAAGCGATTCTTTCTCAATTAAGTTCATGAATTTTGCGGGATTGATCTTCTTAACAAAGTTGCCATTTCGAAGCAAATCTTCTTTGATATTTTTCCGAAAATTTGGATTTTTTCCATATAAATCGGATTTTGAATCTACATTTAATCTCTATTTTTATGCAGCATTACATAATCAAAACATAAAATCGCATTTTTCTTGCAATGGAACGCAAAATGCGTTAAATTTTATTCAATTCGCATCGAAAACATTTCTTTATTTATAACGAAACAAAAAATAGGAGGAACTATGAGTTTTAAAACTTTAAAAGCAAGGACTCTCTTAACCTTTTGCGCGGCACTGTTTTCTGCTTTTTTAGCGGGAGGAGTCAACGCCCAATCGGGAACGACAACCGTTAACGGAACAGTTGCGGATCAGCAAGGAAGAGTTATTCCAAATGCGACTGTAACTTTAACCAATGCGGAAAAAGGTTTTTCCCGCAATATTGTTACAACCGCCAACGGGACTTTTACTTTTCCGGTCATTCAGCCAGGAACTTACCGCTTGGAAGTTGAAGCAACCGGCTTCAAAAAATTCGTCCAATCGGAAGTCAAAGCGTCAGTTGACACGCCGACCGACGTGACCACCGTTTTAGAAGTCGGAAGCGTCAACGAGGTTGTTACAGTCACGAGCAACACTGTCGAAACATTGATCAACACACAGGACGCGACCGTCGGAAACACATTTGTCGAACAACAAGTAACGCAACTGCCGACCGAAGCCCGCAATGTTCTCAGCCTTTTGACATTACAACCAGGCGTTACCAAAGAAGGTTATGTTGCCGGTGTCCGCAGCGATCAATCGAACGTAACGCTTGACGGTGTTGACATCAACGAAGCACAGTTTAATGACATTAGCCAACCTGTTTTGCGGCTTAATGCCGAAGCCATCGAGGAATTTCGTGTTACGACAACCACGGCAAACGCCGCACAGGGGCGCAGTTCGGGAGCACAAGTTTCGCTGATTACCAAAGGCGGCACAAACCAATTCAGAGGCTCTGCGTTTTTAACGGGGCGCAGAACGGCTTGGACTGCCAACAATTTTTTCAACAATCGGGCAGGCGTTCCGCGTGAACAATTAACCCGCGATACCTATGGCGGCTCAATCGGCGGTCCGGTTATCAAAAATCGAGTCTTCTTTTTTTACAGCCCGGAAATCTATCGTGAGAAGAAAGGTGAAACCGTCGTCAGAGTTGTTCCTTTGCCGAACTTGGGTCAAGGTATCGTGCGTTTCGTTAACACCAGCGGTCAACTTGTTTCCGTCAACGCCGCGCAAATTGCGACTATTTTTCCGGCAACCGGAGGAGTCAATCCGGCGGCATTAGCGGTTTTAGCGGATGCGGCGAGACGCTATCCGGCAAACGATTTCACAGTCGGCGACAGCCTGCCCGGACAGCTCAAAAATACCGCGGGTTATCGCTTCAACGCCGATGTTACCGACGATAAAAATTCACACGCTTTAAGATTTGATTTTAATATCAACTCAAGGCAGCAAGCCTTTGTACGCGGAAATTACATTTTTGACAATGCGACGTTTGTGCCGCAATTTCCTGATGTTCGCGCACCCGGAATTTGGCGGCATCCATGGGGAATCGTCGCGGGGCATACATGGACGATAAACAACAGTTTGGTCAACAATTTTCGTTATGGCTTGACCCGTGATGCCTTCACCCAACAAGGTGACTCGACGGCGAATGGCATTACGTTCCGATTCATTTTTCAGCCCAGCACTTTCACGCGCACTCTTTCGCGTGTCACTCCGGTTCATAACATTACAGACGATTTGTCGTGGATTTGGCGAACGCACACTTTCCAATTCGGAACGAATCTGCGGTTCATCAGCAACCGGCGAAGTTCGTTTGCTTTGGCTTATGATTCGGCGACTACGAATCCTTCGTTTTATCCGCAAGGAGCTTTGACCAATCCAACAAACACTTTCTTACAAGCTAATCTCGGCTACCAGATTAGTGGTTCCGACATAAGCCCTGTGGGAAGCGCTTTGACGGCGGTTCTCGGACGCTTTACACAATATCAAGCCAATTTCAATTTTTTACACGACGGATCGCAACAACAGTCCGGTACTCCGACTACACGCGAATTCAGGACGCAGGAATATGACGTTTACGCCCAAGATATTTGGAAACTCTTTTCGAACTTAACTATTACCGGAGGTTTGCGCTACAGCTACAGCCAACCGGTGTATGAAACCGGAGGTTATGAAGTCAAGCCGACAGTTCCACTGGGCGAATATTTTGAACGTCGAAGGCAAGCGGCGGAAGCAGGACAAGCGTTCGATGAGCGTATTATTTTAGATTTGTCCGGTAAGGCAAACGATAAAACTCCGCTTTACAAACCAGACAAAAACAACTTTCAACCGCGCATTGCCGTCGCGTGGTCGCCGAAATTTGGCAATAATTTTTTAGGCAAAATGTTCGGCAACAATAACGAATCGGTTATTCGCGGCGGTTTTGGCATTACCAACGATTACTACGGACAAGCCTTGGCGGTCAGATTTGACTTGAACAATCGTTTGGGCTTTTCCCAATCTCCGGCGATTCGCGCCAATTTTTACAATGTGACATCTAACCTGGGACCATTATTTACCGGACCAAATCAAACTATTCGGACGTTGCCGAATCTGGCAGTTCCGACGAGCAATTTGACGTTTCCGCGTCAAGCCCCGTTTCGCTCATTCCCGACGGCAATCGAGAACGGATTGGACGAAGATTTGGTTGCGCCAATTAACTACAGTTGGAGTTTGACTTACGAGAGAATTCTGCCGAAAGGATTTATCGTGCAGGCTTCGTATCTCGGGCGCAAGGCACGAAATTTGTTGCAAGCGCGTGACATTGCCGCAATTACGAATTATGTTGACCCGAGTTCTGGAACGGATTGGTACACCGCCGCCGGACAGCTTGAAATTTGGCGGTCACAAGGTCTTCCGGTGGCGTCAATCCCGCAGATTCCATATTTTGCCAATGTGTTCCCGGCAAATCTGACAAGCCGTTTGGGCTGTCCGGCGGGATATAACCAAACGCAAGCGGTTTATTCATTGGCGTTTACGGGAACAGGCGGCTGTGGCACAGACTACGGAAATGATTGGACAAGCGTTCAACTCGACTTATCACTTGAGTCGACAAGGTTTCCGGGCAAGCATATCTTTTATCAACCGCAATACGGAACTTACGGCGCGTGGAGTACGGTTGGAAAGTCGAACTACCAAGCCTTTACGCTTTCCGTTCGGCAGAGACTCGGCGAAAAACTGACGATGGACTTAAACTATACCTTGTCCAAATCTATGGACGACGGTTCGGGTCTGCAATCGGACGGCACAACCGGGGGAGCCGGATTTATTCTGAACCCGTTCCGCCAACAAGATATGTGGGCGCCGTCGGATTTTGATACGCGACATATCATTAACTTTAATTCGGTTTATCAACTGCCGTTTGGCAAAGGTCAAATGTTTTTCAGTGATTCAGGCAAGGTTACAAACTTCATCCTCGGCGGTTGGCAACTTTCGGGCATTTTCCGTTGGAATTCGGGTTTGCCGATTGGAACTCCCTACGACGATGAACGCTGGGCGACCAACTGGAATGTGCAGAGCTATACCACTCGGACAAATTCTAATCTGAGAACTTGCCCCGACCGCGGCGGTCAATCTGCGCCGAAACTTTTCGGCTGCAACCCGACGGAAGCATATCGCAGTTTCCGTAACGCACTTCCGGGTGAAACGGGCGAGCGCAATGCGCTTCGGCTTCCCGGCTATTGGGTGATTGATATGGGACTCGGCAAGAGTTTCAATATGCCATGGCACGAAAACCATAAATTGCAGTTCCGTTGGGAAGTTTTCAATGTGACGAATACGCAAATTATGGGCGATGTTGACGGCAGCCGTTCCGGTTACGGTCTGGCGCTCGACCCGGCGCGAAACAATCTTACGCCGCCTTCAAACTGGACAAACTTTATCAGTATTCAAGGCGACCGGCGCGTGATGCAATACGTTTTGCGCTACTCGTTCTAGAGTTTCGCTTAGATGAAAATCTAACCTCGACAGGCTAGGGCTTGGGCTCTAGCCTTTTTTTGTTTAATAAAAATCAACGGGCGGCAAAGGCATCATTGCCAGTTATTTGATGAAGATGGCGCGTGTCGTTGAGTGCGAGGACGCGGATATTGCTTCGATTGCGGATTTCAAAGCGGTTGATGCCGCAGTTTGAAGTAATCAGCCACGGCGTTGTTTTCGTTTTGCGGTCAATCGCGCCGAGAAGATATAAGGTTAAAAAACAAATCGCGCCGGTGTGTGAAAAAATCACGATTTTTTCGTCTTGATGGGTGCGGATAACTTCGTGCAGAGCTTTGGTAGCGCGTCTGAGCAGTTGGCGATAGCTTTCGCCTTCGGTAATGACGTGGTGAATGTTGCGGTTAATCAGGGCGTAATAATCCTTTGGGAATTGCGCTTTTGATTCGTCAAAGGTTTTCCCTTCCAAAACGCCGACTTTTCTTTCACGAAAGGCGGAATTTTTATTTATCGGTAAATCTAAAAGTTCGGCAAGCGGCGCGGCGGTTTGCACGGCGCGATATAAATCGCTTGAATAAATTACGTTAATTTGTTCTTTGGCGAGTGTTTTTGCGGTAATTTCTGCCTGCTCACGACCGAGTTCGGAAAGCGGTGTCGGAGAATGTCCGCCAAATCGCCCTTCGGCATTTCCGGCGGATTGTCCGTGTCGAACCAGGTAAAGTCTTGTAACAGGCATTTCTCAAGATTTAAGATTTAAGATTCAAAATTCAAAATTCAAGATTCAAAATTCAAGATTTAAGATTTAAGATTTCTTTTCATTAATCTTAAATCTTGAATCTTTTTTACGCCGCAACCATTTCCGCTTTCAGTTTTTCGGTTTGATAATATGTCGTCAGAGCGTCAATAAATTCGTCTAACGCGCCTTCCATCACAAGTTCAAGTTGGTGAGTGGTTAAACTGATGCGATGGTCGGAAACGCGGTTTTCCTTGAAATTATAGGTGCGGATTTTTTCCGAACGGTCGCCGCTTCCGACCTGCGATTTTCTCTCGGAGGCAAGCGCGTCGTGCTGCTTTTGTTCTTCGATTTCCTGAAGGCGCGCCCGCAGAACGCGCATTGCTTTTTCGCGGTTTTTGATTTGTGATTTTTCGTCCTGCATCGAAACGACAACGCCGGTCGGCAAGTGAGTCAAACGCACGGCGGAATAAGTCGTGTTGACGGATTGACCGCCGGGACCGGACGAGCAAAAAGTATCAATCCGCAAATCATTCTGGTCAATCTGCACGTCAACTTCTTCGGCTTCAGGCAGAACGGCAACGGTTATGGCTGAGGTGTGAATCCGACCGGAAGTTTCTGTTTGTGGAACGCGCTGAACGCGGTGAACGCCCGATTCGTAACGCATTTTGGAATACACATTATCGCCTTCGATAACCGCAACGGCATCTTTAATACCGCCAACGCCGGTGTCGGACATTTCTAAAATTTCCATTTTCCAGCCTTGCCGTTCGGAGTAACGCGCATACATTCGCAAAATTTCCGCCGCAAAAAGCGTTGCTTCGTCGCCGCCCGTTCCCGCGCGAATTTCGAGAATGACGTTCTTTTCATCATTCGGGTCTTTCGGCAAAAGCAAAAATTTCAAATTTTCCTCGCCTTTCTGCACATTTTCTTCGAGTTCGGCAATTTCGAGTTCGGCGAGTTCGCGCATTTCTTCGTCGTTTGAAGAAACAAGAATTTCATTTGCTCCCACGAGTTCCTCTTTCATTCGCTTGACTTCGCGGTATTTTCCGACAATTTCGCCCAACGCGCTGTGCTGTTTCATCAATTTTGTATAAGCCGATATATCCGAAGTTACGCCGGGCGAGGAAATCTGCGCGGTGATTTCCTCGTAATTTTGTTCGATTTGTGCAAGTTTTTCTAACATAAAAATTATTCTTTCGGTAAATTGCCAAAAAGTTTAGCCAGCGGAAGTTGAAAATCCGGCAAAACATCTTCACCTTCAAGCGTGTCGTTTTCGCGCAATAAACTGATAACATTATTCACGCGAAAAACCGTTATAACCTTTGTTTTCGGATAGATTATCCAAACCAGACGACTTCCGCTTTGCAAATACAAACTGACTTTTTCCATCAATTCTTCAGAAGAATTGCTTGGCGACGCAACCTCGACGGCAATGTCGGGAGCGGTTGGAAAAAAGCCTTGCGGATAGCCGTGTTCGCGTAATTTTTCGTTGCCGATAAAAGCCGAATCAGCACCACGAAAAGTTTTTTCGCCCAAAATAAAGCCTGTTTTGGCAGCGACAACTTCACCCAAATTATTATCTTCGACAAAATTCCCAACCAATCTGCCAATTCGTTGAGCAACAACTCCGTGTATAAATCCTGCCGGCATAGTTTTTACTAATTCTCCTTCGATAAGTTCGTAATTTTGCGAAAGAGGAGAATGAAAAAAATCGTCAGCCGTCCATTCTTTTTGTGGCTCAACACTCAAAACTATACTCATAGCTTTCTCCAAAATCTACACTACAACTTCCAATTCTCTATCCATTGCCGGAACTTCTTCCATATCAATCGGCTCAAATTTCAAAGATTCTTTTAACGCTTTGATAGCAACTTCGAGTTGCGAATTGTCCGGCTCTTGCGTCGTGATATTTTGCAGCCAAAGACCGGGAAGCGTCATAAATTTGAAAATAACACTCGATTCTTTTTTCGCGGCGTAGCGGATAATTTCATACGAAAGACCGGCAACAAGCGGCATCAGCATAATCCGCACGAGTAGATTGAGCCACATTGCGTCAAATTTGATGACCGAAAAAAGCACGATGGCGACGAGCATCACGACCATCAAAAACGAAGTTCCGCAGCGCGGATGTTGCCGCTTTTGAATCGTGGCATTGTCGGGCGTTAAATCGAGTCCTTTTTCCCAAGTGAAAACCGTTTTATGTTCTGCCCCGTGATATTCAAAAACGCGTCGAATGTCTTTT
Organism: Pyrinomonadaceae bacterium; assembly: GCA_050998795.1. GTDB lineage: Bacteria > Acidobacteriota > Blastocatellia > Pyrinomonadales > Pyrinomonadaceae. The sequence goes on along the minus strand of JBPCPU010000021.1, from coordinate 3,135 downwards.
AGATACGACATCGAAAAAATCATGACGACAAAAAACAGCATCCGAATTAACCCGTCAATCAAATTGAAGGCAATCCACGAATCAGGCTTAATTTCCCAAATATACGCTTTAATCGTCTGCCACAGGGACGCATTGGCAATGAGCGCGGGCATTTCAGCCCAACCGAGTGCGATAAACAAAACATTTGTCAGCAGCAGCGGGGCGACGATAAAAAGCAGAACATTAAAAAGAAGCGCGAAAATTATCGAACCGACCGCGCCAGCCGCCTGCGCCGGTTTTTTCTCTTTCGATTTTTCGGGCATTATAACTTTGACAGGTGCTTTTAAGAATTTTTCGTCAATTGTTCCATCAACTAAAACGGTTTCCGCCGCAAATTCGCCCGTCTTTTCTTTGGCTTCCTGCGCTTCCATATCTTCTTGCGCGATGCCCGCCGAAAAATTCAACGCTTTGATGCCCAGAGCCATTGATTGAATCAAGGTTGCGCCGCCGCGCAAAACCGGAATGTCGAGCCATTTATATTTATCGCTCCATTTCGGAAGCCTTTCCGCCGTATGGACAATCGAGCCGTCGGATTTGCGAACTGCAATCGCATACGCGCTCGGAGTCCGCATCATCACGCCTTCCATCACGGCTTGACCGCCGACAATCAAATCTTTTTGAACGCCTAAAACAGCATTCAAAAAACTAATTCTTCGCTGACTGGTTTTCTTTTTCATAGGTTTATTTTGATTTAGAACTATTAAATTGAGATGCCTATTACAATCGCAAATCCAAAATCGAAAATAAAAATAACGCCGTGATTTTCCTTCAAGAAAATTCGCTCTGCGGTATTCTGCACCAGGAGCGAACCGCGCTGGAAAAGCATCGGCGTTATTCGTGATTTGCTAATGTTTGTCTGAAGATAAATTCACGGCAAATTTATTCCTTAACTTCCGCCGTCGCCGCGCCGCTGCGGGCATAACGCTTGTTAAAACGGTCAACGCGACCCGCCGTGTCAACAAGTTTTTGTTTGCCGGTAAAAAACGGATGACATTCCGAACAGATTTCGATATTTAAGTCGCTGCCTGTCGAGCGTGTTTGAAAAGTATTTCCACACGCGCAGGTAACGGTAATTTCATCGTATTTTGGATGAATTTCTGGTTTCATTATTTTATATTTCCCTCTTGATAAAAATCGCGCATCCGTGCGCAAACTGTAATGATAAAGTTAGATTACCGTTTTGGTCAAGCGGTTGGCTGAGTTGTTCGTTCAGGCTTCGGCAAAAACGCCGTAAAGGTCTAAAATCTCCATACTGACAAGATTATCGTTCTTGTCGTAGTTATAAATAACTCCGTTGTCCATATCGTCTTTGCTATAAGTTGATTTTCCATTGCTAAAACGAATTACAAGCAAATCTACATCTTCCTGATATTTTAGGATAACGTAATTGTTTGGAATTTTGATTCGCTGACCTGCAAGTTTGAGCCATTCACTTGCTTTATTGGTTATTTGGTTTAAATGTCTGACTGCCATATAACTAAATTCTCATTATAATCCGATTTGAAATAAGCTGAAATTATAAATCCGTCGTTGAGATTGCTTTCACGATAAATAACGTGAAGCCATCTTTTGCGTCCATAATCGTTGACCGCTATTTTTGAACCGCGATGCCCTCGTAAAATAAAAGTCGGGTTTTCAATGGTGGAAAGCATGTTTTCGTAAAATCCACTCATAAACGGATGTTCATCCAAAATATGTTCCAAACGCTCGTCGGTCAAACGAATCGGCACGCCGTTAATAGATTTTACAATATCCAAAATCATAAAGCGAGAATTTTGCTTGGTTTTAGGAGTTTAATTAGGGCTTATTCAAAGTAGATTATTGAGAAAGTTCAACTGTCAGTTTGTCGCGTATCAGCTATTCGTTATTCCGAAAAGTAACCAATTTTACCTTCGCAATAGCTGATAGCTGATAATTTGAAATTTGGCTTAAATCATTCCTACTTTGAATAAGCCCTATTCAGGCTTCAGCAAAAACGCCGTAGAGATTTAAGACTTCAATGCCGACCAATATATCGTTTTCGTCATAATCAAAAACAATTTCGTTATCTAAATCGCCGTCGCTATACGCCGTTGTTGCATTTGAAACTTTGATATACAGCAAGTCAGCATCTTTTTGATACTCGATTTCAAGCCAATTTGGCGGAACTTCGACACGGCTTTTTGCCAAGTTTAGCCATTCACTAACGGCATCAAAATTTTTCTTTAATTGTCGCGTCGCCATATTACTTTTCTTCGATTGTAGTCGGACATAATAATCGCCGTGCTGATAAAACCGTAATATCCTAAATCATAAAGCCAGAATTTTGCCAGCCATCATAATCTAACTCAATAAATTTTCCAATCTTTGCTCTTTAATTCCGTAAAAATCTTTGATTGATTGAATTTGTTTATTTAAATTTTCCGTATCAACCGCTTTCTCGTGCCGTGTGCCGACAATCATATTGTTTTTCGGCGTGTGTTCGGTGGAAACAAACTCGAAAAGTTTGGTCGAATAACCGCTTTTTTCAAGCAGAAGTGCGCGAATTCCGTCGGTTAAAGTTTCGGCTTCACGTTCGAGCATTACGCCGTGCCGCAAAATTCCGCGAAACATTTCGGGCGATTTGATTTGCGGGCGAATCTCCTGATGACAGCACGGCGCGGCGACGATTAAAGCGGCTGAAACCTTGATGCCTTGAAAAATCGCGTCGTCGGTTGCCGTATTGCAGGCGTGAAGCGCGATTAAAATATCAACATCCTGCAAATCATAATCGCCGATAGAGCCGTGAACAAACTGTAAATTATTAAATTCGCTTGCTTTGGCAATGTCGTTGCCAAGCCCGACAAGTTGCTCTTTCGTGTCAACGCCGATGACTTTGACATCAATTCCGCGCGTGTTTTTGAAATAATCATAAGTCGCAAACGTCAAATAACCTTTGCCCGAACCCATATCAACGATGCGTAGTTGCTTTTTATCGGCAAGCGCAGATTTGTCAAAAAGGCTGCCCAAAATTTCGACAAACTTATTGATTTGTTTCCATTTGTCCCGTTGTTTAGCGCGAATCTCGCCGCCGTCGGTTGTAATGCCGAGAGCTTTTAGATAAAAACTATTTGGATT
>JBPCPU010000018.1:0-12036 GCA_050998795.1 Pyrinomonadaceae bacterium | reverse complement strand
GCATATCTTTGAGCGCGAGTTCAAAAAAGTAATTCAGGCGCGTCTCGATGCGAAAACCGAGCGTGAAGGTCAAATGATAAACGTCTTCTTTGGCAATCGTCTTGACGCAGTATTTCATCGTGAACGGCTCGTTGTCGGTTTTGACGTGAACGAACCAGTAAACGTCGGCGCGTTTCGGCGTTTTCTCCAAAATCGAGCGCATCGTTTCTTCTTCTAATTTATCGGTGGTCGGCGAGCCGGTCAGATAAACCAGATGCGTCGCGTATTGCGGCAAAGTTTTGTCGTTGCTCAACTCCTGCAAAGTCTCGAAAAACACCGCCGTGTCTTCCATTACCGTTAAACTGCGGCGCAGCGTTCTGCCCTGATACCACAGCCACATTATCGAAATCAGGACGAGTCCGCCGAGAATCGTAATCCAGCCGCCTTCGGGAAATTTGATGAGATTGGCGACGAGAAACGCCGATTCAATCGCAAAAAAGAAAGCCGGAACGAGCAGTGACACAACTTTTGAAAAACCCTTCACGCGCAGATAAACCGACAGCAGAATCGTCGTCATCATCATCGTCAAAGTGACGGATAAACCGTAAGCGGCTTCCATATATTTCGACTCTTGAAAGAAAAGCACGACGACGACGCAGCCCGCGAACAGCAGCCAGTTGACCTGCGGAATATAAAGCTGACCTTTAAAATCGGTCGGATAAACGATTTTTTGGCGATACCAGAAATGCAGCCGTATCGCTTCGCCGATGAGCGTGAATGCGCCGGAAATCAAGGCTTGGCTGGCGATAATCGCGGCGGCGGTGGCGATGGCGATGGCGAGCGGTAAAATCGAGCGCGGCACAATCGAATAAAACGGAGTCGAGCCTTCCATTTTCGAGCCGAGATGGTGCATCAAAAACGTGGTTTGTCCGGCGTAAGATAAAATCAAACACAGCTTGACGAAAATCCAACTGTAACGAATGTTAGTGCGCCCGACGTGACCCATGTCCGAATAAAGTGCTTCCGCTCCCGTAGTGCAGAGAAACACCGCGCCCAAAAGCCAGAATCCGCCCGGATATTCGACAAGAAAACGATAAACCCAGACGGGATTTAACGCCTGCAAAACCGAGAAATCCGACGCGAGCGACAACAAGCCGATTCCGCCGATAAACGTGAACCAGACGAACATTACAGGACCGAAAAATTTTCCGATAAGCTGTGTGCCGAATTGCTGCGCGAAAAAAATCAGCAGCAAAATAAAAAGCACAATAGGCACAGTCGGCAAATTCGGCGAATAAATCCTGAGACCTTCGACAGCGGACGAAACGGAAATCGGCGGCGTGATAATACCCTCGGCTAAGATAAACGAGCCGCCGATAATCGCCGGATACATAATCCATTTACCCGCTTTCTCATAAATCAGCGTGTAAAGCGAGAAAACGCCGCCTTCGCCGTTGTTGTCTGCGCTCAGAACGATAAGAATATATTTAATCGTCGTTTGCAGCGTCAGCGTCCAGAAAACGGCGGACAACGCGCCGAGCGCGAGCGTTTCGGTAATCTCGCGTTCGCCGACGATTGCCGCGAAAGTATAAAGCGGCGACGTGCCGATGTCGCCGAACACGATGCCGAGCGCGACGAGCAAGCCGGCAAAAGTGGTTTTGTTCAAATGGTTTGAGTGGCTGTCAGTGTTATCCATATTCGCTAAGATTACTCGTCTTTTGTTTCTGTTTCAACTTAAATTTATTATTAGATATTTCGCGCAAACTTCGCCTTGCACTCAAAAAGTTTAATTTTCAAAACTAATCTGAAATTTGTCCCAAACGTCTTAAAAGCGGTGTCATCGTCAAACCCTGCGCGAAGACCGAAAACGCGACTACGCCGAATGTGGCGGTCAGAATTTCCGGGCGATACGGCACGGATTCGGGAATTCCCAACGCCAGAGCCAACGCCAACGCGCCGCGCAAACCGCCCCAAAATAAAATATGCCGGTGTTTTACGTCAATTTTTAATTTTGTCGGCGAAAACAGCGCGGAAACCGGATAAATTGCAATCGCTCTGCCGACTAATACAGCGAGAATTGCTGCCGAAATCGTTATCACCGCACGGGCAAAATCTTGATAAGCCACATTGATTCCCAGAATGATAAAGATCACCGAATTAACGACAAACGCCGCATATTCCCAGAAAGATTCGATAGCTTCTTTGCCTTTCTCAGTGATAAAACCGAGTGCGGTTGTATTGCCGACCAATAATCCGGCGGTCATCGTCGCCAAAACGCCCGACAGGTGAAAATGTTCCGCGAACCAGAATGAACCGAATGCGGCGGTGGTTGTCAGAGATAATTCAATCAAATGGTCTTTCGCGCGTCCGGCAATCAAAAGTGTTAAACCGCCGATAACCAAACCGCTGATGATGCCGCCGATAACCGCTTTAATCATTAACAATCCGGCGGAACTAAGGCTCAAACTTTCGCCCGTTGCAAATGCCAGCGCGACGGTAAAAGCGACGGCGGCGGTCGAATCATTAAAAAGCGATTCGGATTCGATGAGCAAGCGTAATCTTCCTTCGACTTTCGCTTCCTTAAATGTCGCAATCACCGAAACCGGGTCGGTTGCCGCAATCAAAACGCCAAATAAAATCGCCATCTGCCAATTCCAACCGACAAGATAGTGCATCAACGCCGCCGTCACGCCCGCCGAAAGCAAAACGCCGACGGTTGCAAAAGTTACCACCGGAATAATGTCTTTTTTCAGTTCCTGCCAGTGAATATAAAGCGCGGCTTCAAATATCAAAGGCGGCAGCAGTATATTGAAAATTAACTCTTTGCTGAACGGAATCTCGATTCCGAGCGGCACAAAAGCCAGGGCGATTCCCGCGACAACCAACCCGACCGTATATGGAATTTTGAAACGGCGGGCGGCAATAGCGACAATCGCTCCGATGAGCAGAATCAATTCAAGTTGTCCGATTACTGTATTTTCCATAAGTTAAATTTTACGGATAACTTCTTTTCCCGCCTAATCTTGTATTTTAAATTTTCAAAAATCTGAAATTTTTAACTCGATTCCGCCTTTTTCTTTATCGTTTTCAGCATTTCCTTTCTAATCAATCCGCTGAAAGGCTGAATCAAAGTCCAATAAAAACCAAAACTTTTGCGGCTTTCCGCATCCAGACATTTAATGCGTGTTTCGGTTGTCAAAAGAGTTTTGCCATTGGTTTCCTCAAGTGAAAAATTCCACGTCGCTTTAGCAAAACCTTTTTCGTCAAACTCTCGAAAATTGTCTGCATCAACCTTTCGCAAATTTCCCGTCAGTGTCCAAAACTTTCCCGCTAAACCGAGCAAAACTTCCTCATTCTCTTTTGCGCCGAGCGTTTCAAAACCCATTTTCCGCATCTCGCGCAATTTCATCCCGCTTGTCGGCAGTCCGCGCAAACGAAACAGCCAGCGAATAATTGCCGAATCGCACAAATCAATTTCATTTAAGACGCGATAGACATTTTCAGCTTTCGCACTAATTTTGATGTCGTGCGTTTCGCAGAAATCATAACCCGGCATAAAATCATCAATCAGCATTTTGGCTTGCCTCGACTACTTCGATTTCCAAAACATCGCGCAAAACTTGCGGATTTATCGAAACCAGAAATCCGCGCTTGCCGCCGTTGATATAAATTTTCGGCAAATCGAAAATCGTCTTTTCAACATAAACCGGCATTTTCGTTTTCACGCCGAAAGGCGATATACCGCCGACGAGATAACCTGTCAATTTATGCGCCTTTTCCGGCGCAACCGGCGCAACTGTTTTCACGTTCAATTGCCTTGCTAATTCCTTTGTCGAAACCTTCAAATCGCCGTGCATCAAAACAATCAACGGCTTTTTCTCGTTCGTTTCAAATATCAAAGTTTTCACAACCGCGTGTTCGTCCACGCCTAATTCTTTTGCCGAATGTTTCGTTCCGCCTTTTTCAACATATTCAAAAACGTGCGGCTCAAATTCAATTTTCTTTTCGCGCAAAACGCGAATCGCGGGCGTTATCGGATAATTCATTTTCAAATTACGGCAACAATTGAAACGCTTCGCAATGCTTTGGTCTGAACACGCCGAAGTGTCGGCGGTCAATCGTCAAAATCTTTTTGATATTCAACCGCTCCGCCATCGCTACAACACAAGCGTCAACCAAATCAATATTGTTATCGTCGTATTGTTCAAGAATCTCGGCGGCGCGTTCCAAATCGCTTTCGGTTGTCTGAATAAGTTCAAATTTGCCGTCTGCCACTTTCTTCAAAAATGCGGTTAGAACTTTCGTATTTAGTTCGCGCTTAATCAAATAGGCAAGTTCAGGCAGAACGATAACGGGCAAAAGGGCATAATCCTCAAACTCATAAACTTTTAAACAATTTGCGTGATGAAAGTCTTTTTCGTCCAAAACGGCAAATAAAAATCCCGTGTCGTAAATTGATTGTTCCGTCACGGCAAACTCCAGCCTTCCCGCTTATTGATACCTTCCGCTAAAATTTCGTCAACTCTCTCGGAAACGTCGCCGGTTTTGCTTCTGCCGATTCCGACTAAAGACATTCTTGCCTGACGTTTTTCTTCCAGAGCCATTTTTTCTTCATTATTAAACTTCGCGCCGTTAGAATTCTCCTTTTCCAAATCTTCAACAAATTCCAACACCTGCGCTTGTTTTTCTTCGGGCAAACCGCGAAATTTCCGCACTAAAATTTGTTCAGTATTTGCAATCATAATTTTTTACCTCCAATTTCATCATAAAATTAGCGCGGACACCCTTTCCAAATCTGCTTTGAGATTTGGTGAGGGAGGAGCGCGTTCCTTATTTGTATTTACGGCTGAACTCGTTGTATAATTTAACTCGAAAGCCTGTCGTGAGATACGCCGAAACATTCCGCGCAGTCAGACTTAATATTGGGTAATCGAACTTGTTGCAAAAGGCAAAAACAAGCGTCTGATTGATTGTAGCTCTCTTCGGAAACGGACTTGCCATCCGCGTCAACCTGCAAAATCGGCTTCCGGTGTTTGGCGGAAATGACCCGGACACAAAGCTGAGGCATCGCGCTAATGGACGTTTTAAGAATTGTATTTGAACCATAATTCGAGTTCCTTTAGTTTCGCAGGTGCAAACCACTTCCAAATCTTATTTGGTGGTGGTAGTTGATTATACCGAAAACAACTTGTCAAATGGTCGTTGACCAAACCGCAAGCCTGCATAAACGCATACAAAATCGTCGAGCCGACGAAATTGAAGCCGCGCCGTTTCAAATCCTTGCTCATTATGTCGGAAATTGTCGTTGAAGCAGGAACTTGTTTGATGTTTTCCCAAGCATTGATAATCGGTTTGCCGCTGACAAAACTCCAAATATAAAAATCAAACGAGCCAAATTCCTCTTTAATTTTCAAGCAGCTTTGAGCATTCCGCACCGCCGACTTTATTTTCAGACGGTTTCGCACAATTCCTTCATTTTGCAAAAGTTCAGCACATTTTGCTTCGTCGTAACGCGCAATTTTTCCAACATCGAAGTTATCAAATGCCGTGCGATAATTCTCACGTTTCCGCAAAATCGTGTCCCAACTCAAACCAGCTTGTGCGCCTTCTAAAATTAAAAATTCAAACAACTTTTTATCGTCGTGAAGCGGAACGCCCCATTCGATATCGTGATAAAGGATCGCCAAATCGTTTTTCGCCCAACCGCATCGCATATTTTTGCCGCGAACAAACACGAAAGAACACAAAGAAGAAAAAACCGCAAATTTATACGAACTAACCTGAAAATTTTTGTTCGTGAATTTTTATGGTTGTTCGCGGCTAAATTATTTCGGAAAATTTTCCGCCTGAATCACCCGTCCGGCTTGGCGCAAATGCCGTCGTTCGTGTTCGACAACGACGCGAAAACCGTCCGACAATTTATAAGTTATCAATTTCATAAACGGCGACGTGATTTTGATTTTCTGCCAATCCGCCGTTTCGATTGATTTCATTTTTCCAATCAATTCCGCCTGGTGAGCCGTGAAAATCCCGACGATATTCGGGTCAATCTCGCTCGGCGGAACGATTTTCTGCGATGGTGCTTTAAATTTTCGCCCGTCTTTTTTCAAAGAATTAACCATTAAATTTCCGAAAAATCCCGAAAGCGGCGAATAGTTTTCGAGAAACGAACTCTTGCGCGTTCCACCCGCGATTTTTGCAATTTCGTCGTAAAACATTTCGTTCGTTTTTATCAAATGCTCGAAACACTGCCCGACGCTCCAACTTTCCGCCGATTGCTTCCAGTTGATTTGCGCGGGCGACAGATTGCCGAAAGTTTTTTGGATTTCGGCTGAAATGTTTTCGAGTTCGGACATCAAATTTTTTGCGGCATCGCTCATAAATTATTTTCCTTGAAAATTTCCGTCGCGGCGTTCGATAAACGACTGCACACCTTCTTTTGCGTCTTCCGATTTGAAAAGTTCGAGAATCTGCGGCGTTAAATTTTCGACTGCTTCGGTAAAACCTTCGGTCTGCATTTTTCGCGCCGATTTAATCGTCGCCCGCACACCCAAAGGCGCTTGTTTGGCAATCTTTTCGGCGATTTCGATTGCCTTTTCCAATTGCTTTCCGTGTTCGACAACTTCTTGAATAAGCCCGATTCTTAACGCTTCTTTCGCGTCGAATTCGTCGCCCGTCAGCAGCCAGCGCATCGCGTTTCCCCAGCCCGCAACTTCGGGAAAACGAAGCGTTGCACCGCCGAACGGGAAAATTCCGCGCTTGATTTCGATTTGCGCGAACGCTGCATTTTCCGACGCAATACGAATGTCGGACGCGAGAAGAAGTTCAATGCCGATTGTCAGACATTTGCCCTGCACGGCGGCGACAACCGGTTTTGTGCGCGGGCGTTTGCCGTCGAGATTAAGCGGGTCAATCGCGCCGTCGGGATAACTCAAAATTCCTTTTTCGACAACTTTCGGCGCGACGTTCGCTAAATCCAATCCGGCGGTGAACATCTCGCCTTCGGCAAACAAAACGCCGCAGCGCACTTCTTCGTTGTCTTCAAGTTCGGCATAAGCAAGCGCGAGTTCGTCAAGCATTTGAATATCAAAAGCATTACGTTTCGCCGGACGATTCAAACCGATTAACAAAATGTGTCCGCGCTGTTCGACTGAGATTTTTGATTCTTCGTTTTGTGTTGTCATATTTTAAACTTGTTTTTATTTCGACTTTATTTCAAATTCGTTTTGCGAACGGAAAAAGCAAACATCGAATTCCATAAAGAAATTTGTTTGCCCCAAAACCAATGACGCATCTTCGGCACTTGTCCAGGCAAACGCCAGATTTACCGGAGCAAATTCCCCAATTTGTGCTGTCAGCAGCAAAGCCCGTGCTTCAAAATTTGCCAGATTTCCTTTTAGCCTAAGTGGAATTGTTTGCGCGCCCAATTCTAATCCGACACGATAAGGCAAAACACAAACGGTTGAACCTGTGTCCAATAATCCGAACACTTGTTTTCTTTGCCCTTCTCGTTCCAGCGTCAAAGGCAAGTAAGGCATCGGGTCAAGCAAAAAACGCTCTCCGATGTTTTGCAGAAAAGGAAATTTTTGTGAATCAGGCATTGGCTTTATGTTCGTCAAGAAGTTTCTGTAATGCCCGGCTCGCTTCAAACGAATCGTGTAGAGAGAAAAATTCGTGTTCTCGATTTTCCTCAAACCAAACGCCTTCCTCTCTAGCTATTTCATTGGCTAAAAACTGAATGGCGCGAACTTTGTCGGCGCGATTCAATCGTTTCAAATTCGGTAATACTTCTGTCAAACTCATTTTATTTCCCTCCAAAACGTCAAAGATAAATCAATTTTTACTGATTTTTGACATTTTGTTTGCGCTGAATTAATTTCTCAAAGGCTTGCCCGTTTTGAGCATTCCCGCAATACGTTCCTGCGTTTTGTGTTCGCCGCAGAGAGATAAAAACGCTTCCCTTTCTAAATCCAAAAGATGCTGCTCGGAAACAAAAGTCGAATGATTCAAATCGCCGCCGCTCATAATTTTCGCTAATTTTTTGCCGATGAGCGCGTCGTGTTCAGAGATGAAACCGCCGCTTTTCATCATATGCAGAGCGAGTTTGATGGCGGCTTGCGCCTGTTCGCCCATCACGAAAATGTCGGTTCTTTCGACCGGCTGAACGTAACCTGTCGCCGCGAGAGCCAGAACGTCGGCTTTTGCGTCGGCAATCAATCTATCGCCGTTCATCGAAATTGCGTCCGAATCGCGCAAAATTCCCATACTTCGCGCTTCCTGCGCCGAAGTCGCAACCTTTGCCATCGCTATTGTTTCAAAGGTTTTTTTCAAAAACGCGAGCGGGTCGGCATCGGGCGTGGCTTTCGCTTTGTCCATTGCCCGCATCGTTAATTCTTTTGTGCCGCCGCCCGCCGGAATCAAACCGACTCCGACTTCGACAAGTCCGATATAAGTTTCGCCGGCGGCGCGTGTTTTGTTGCCGTGCATCGCAATTTCGCAGCCGCCGCCGAGCGTCAAACCGTAAGGCGCGGTAACGACGGGTTTTGACGAATAACGCAAACGCATTACGGCTTTTTGCAGTTGACGCACGCCTATTTCGATTTCGTCAAAATCTTCTTCCTGCGCGGCGAGCAAAATCAACATAATGTTCGCGCCCGCGCTGAAATTTCCGCCCTGATTGCCGACCACTAAACCGGCGTGGTTTTTTTCGACTTCATCAACCGCGTATTTGAGCATCGAAATTGTGTCGCCGCCGAGCGAGTTCATTTTTGAATGAAATTCCAGGCAGGCAACGCCGTCGCCGATGTCAATCAAACTCGCGGCGGAATTTTTCTTGATAACTCCGGTGCGGTCTTTGACCGATTTCAAAACTATTACGCCCGGTTTATCGGCAATCGGTTTGTAGCCGCCGCCCGTCAAATCGTAAAAAGACTTCTGACCATTTTCGTCTTTATAGAAAGTTTCCGCGCCCGAATCGAGCATTTTTTGGACATTTTCGGGAATCGCCTGACTTTCCTCTTTCATTCGTTCGACCGATTGCCGAACGCCGATTGCATCCCACGCTTCAAAAACGCCGATTTCCCAACCGAAACCCCATTTTATCGCGTTATCAATTTCAACAATCGTGTCGGCGATTTCGGGAATGCGATTCGCTGCGTAACGCGAGATGCGCGAAGTTATTTTCCAAAGAAATTCGCCGACATTATCTTTGCCCCAAACGAGAGTTTTAACGCGCTTCGGCAAATCTTCAATTGCTTTCGCTGCATCGAGCGACGGAAATTTCGTCTTCGACTGCGATTTATATTCAAAAGTCTCTAAATCGAGTTCTAAAATCTCGCGCTTGCCTTCGGCGTTTGTTGATTTTTTGAAAAATCCGCCTTTGGTTTTGTCACCCAGGATTTTCTTCTCCATCAAGGTTTTTATTAACTCGGGCGTTTGAAAAACTTCGCGGTCTTCATCGTCGGGAATCGCCGGATAAAGATTGCCGACGACGTGCGCGGTGACGTCCAAACCGACTAAATCCGACGTTCTGAAAGTCGCCGATGAAGCGTGTCCGATTGCCTTACCCGTAATCTGGTCAACTTCCGTCGGAGTCAAATTCATTTCAATCATTTCTTTTATTGTCGCCATCATCGAAAAAACGCCGATGCGGTTGGCGATAAAATTCGGGCGGTCTTTTGCCGGAACAACGCCTTTTCCAAGTCTTTGGTCGAGAAAACCGGAAACGGCACAAGCGACTTCGCCGTCGGTGTCTTTTGTCGGAATCACTTCGACGAGCTTCATATAGCGCGGCGGATTAAAAAAGTGGATGCCGACGAAATGCTTTTTGAAATCGTCGGAAAAAGGTTCGGCAATTGATTCAATCGGAATGCCGCTCGTGTTGGAAGCGATAACCGCCGTCGGTTTGCGATGCTTTTCAACTTCGGCAAAAAGTTTGTGTTTGATTTCGAGATTTTCAACGACGGCTTCGATGACAAAATCGCAGTCTTTAATTTTGTGTAAATCGTCTTCAAAATTTCCGAGCGAAATCAAATTCGCATTTTCGGCGAACATAAACGGCGCGGGCTTTAACTTTTTCGCCGCATCAAACAGCGAATTGACAATGCGGTAGCGAACCTGCGGCGCGTCGAGCGGCAAACTTTTTTTCTGCTCGTCTTCGCTCAATTCACGCGGCGCAATGTCGAGCAGTAAAGTCGGGATTCCCGCGTTTGAAAGATGTGCGGCAATCGCCGCGCCCATTGTTCCCGCGCCTAAAACGGCGGCTTTTCCGATGTTCATATTCAATGTTTGTTCCTTTTCAGTTTTAAGATATTTTGTTGTCGGCAATTATAACTGAATGAACATTCATTCAGCAAGATGATTGCAATGAAAATTATATACTTACAATTATACAAACTTTTACACTCTCGGTTATAGTCGCTTAAACGATAAATTTGTTAAAATAAGATGTCTGCGTTACTATTGCTGTTCGTCAATCACGCAAAGCGCGGTTTGGACAAATACTCGTCGGAAAAGCGAATTAAATTATGGTTGCTGAAAATTTAGTCGGATTTGAAAACTTACCGCAGACGATTCCGCATTTTTGCTTTGAATCGTGGCGCAGACACAACAAACCCGACGCGCTCAGTTATAAAGTCAAAGATGCCTGGGAAAATTTTTCGGGCGAAGCGGTTATCGAAAAAATCAAACGCATTGCGCTCGGACTGGCTGATTTAGGTGTCAAGGCGGGCGACCGCGTGGCGATTATTTCCGAAAATCGTCCCGAATGGTCTTTAACCGATTTGGCGATTTTATCTCTGCGTGCCGTCAACGTGCCGATTTACACAACTCAAGCCGTCGAGCAAATTCGCTATATTCTGGAAGATTCGGGCGCGAAAATTCTCTGTATTTCCGGTGAGAAAATTCTCAAACACGCGGAAAATGCGATGAACAGCGTCGAGCGTTTGGAAAAGCTGATTTTCTTTGATGCGGATGCCGTTCCCGCAGATAACAGTAAAGCATTGACGCTTGCCGAAATCGAAAAACGCGGTGAAGAATTAGAGAAAATTGACTTGCAGGCTTTTGAAGATAACCTTCAACAAATCGAAGCAAGCGACCTTGCTACCATTATTTACACTTCCGGCACAACGGGCGAACCGAAAGGCGTTCTGCTCACGCACGAAAATTTTACGTCAAACATTGTCGCCATTTCCAAAGGTTTGCCGATTAAAACATCAGACCGTTCCCTGGCGGTTTTGCCTTTGTCGCATATTTTCGAGCGCACGGTTTTTTATGTGCTGTGCGCCAACGGCGTGGCAATTCATTTTTGCCAGTCTTTCGATCAGATAGCAGCATTTTTAGCGGAAGTGCGTCCGACGATTATGACCGCCGTGCCGCGCCTTTTCGAGCAGGTTTATCACAAAATCGTTAAAAAAGGGAAAACTGCCGGCGGCTGGAAAACTTCGCTTTTCGATTGGGCTTTACAAATCGGACAAAATTATTGGAACGCGAAAGACAAACGCGAATCAGTGTCGCTTGTGTTAGCTGTAAAACATCGAATTGCCAGCCATCTGGTTTTTTCAAAATGGCGGACGGGTGTGGGCGGAAGCATTCGCTTTTTTGTTTCGGGCGGCGCGCCTTTATCGAAAAGACTTTCAAACGCATTTTGGGCGGCGGGCATTCCGGTTCTGCAGGGCTACGGAATGACGGAAGCGTGCGTTACCTGCGCAAATCGTCCCGACGACAACAAGGTCGGTTCTATCGGAACGCCGTTTGAAGGCATCGAAATGAAGATTGCCGAATCAGACGGCGAGATTTTAATTCGCGGCAAAAACGTGATGCGCGGGTATTACAACAACCCGGAAGAAACCGCGAAAGTCATTGACGAGAGAGGTTTTTACCATACGGGAGACATCGGCTATGTTGACCAGGAAGGACATTTCTTCATCACCGACCGCAAAAAAGATTTATTCAAATTATCGAACGGCAAATACGTCGCGCCGCAGCAAGTCGAAAGCCTTCTGAAACAATCGCCGCTCGTTAGCCAAGCCGTCGCTGTCGGTTCGGGCAGAAAACAAG
>JBPCPU010000007.1:0-13095 GCA_050998795.1 Pyrinomonadaceae bacterium | reverse complement strand
ACCCGAGTCTATTCAAGGAGTTGGCGCGGATTATGGAATACGCTGAAGCTAAAGATGTTAGATTACAAATTGTGTTTTGCAAATCTAATTTCTTATGCTTAATTTCTAATCAAGACTCAGGTTAACAAAAATCGGCATTCCCAAAAGCCGCGGCGCGAAAGTCCCGTAACCCAAACCCGTGACCCAGCCCGGGTCAGCGGCACACCAGAAAAAATCGTTTTTCTGCAATTGCAAAACATCCTTTGCCGACTCGATCAATCGTTCCCGAATCGCGTGGCGATGGACAACGCCTTTCAGCAGTCCGGTTGTGCCGCTCGTGTAAATCAAAAAAACAGGTGTCGTCGTCTGAAAGGGCGGTTCGTTTGAACATAAATTGACGACGAAAAAACTTTTCAAAGAATATACGCTTGGGCGGGCGAAAGACAAACAGGGTTAATAATCATCAAATATCTGTGTCATCTCCAATGTGTCCAAAGCATTCTCAAAATCAAATTTTCCTACCATTTGCCGGCTGATAAAACACTCATAAATTGCTTGTCCTAAGAGGCAAGAACATTTATTCTCCGGCACTGCAAGATTAGGACACTTTCTTGACACTCTCCAATCAAACCGAAACGGTTATGAATGGAGATTCTAAGGACACGCTTTCAGCAACCTGATACGTTACGTCCTTATGGCTTATCTTTTCAGATGATGACGTTTCAGCCATCTGTCCAAGCCTGAATATATTTATCGCGGCATTGACATCTCGGTCTAAGACCAAGCCGCATTGCAAACAATGATGAACGCGAACCGACAAATCCTTTTTCACCCGATTGCCGCAAGACGAACAATCTTGCGACGTGAAATTTGGAGAAACTTTTATCAACTGCTTGCCAGTGTTTTCAACTTTGTAAGTCAGTTTATCGAAAAAAGAACTCCAACTTGCGTCCAGAACTTGCTTGGAAAGTATGCCGCGAGACATACCGATTACGTTAAGATTTTCAATACAGATTACATCGTAGGTTTTTACCAGATACGTCGAAACTTTATGCTGAAAATCTGCGCGCTGATTCTTAATCTTCTGATGTATTTTGCGAAGTTGATTAACTGCTTTACGTCGTCGGTTACTGCCTTTCTTTTTACGAGCGACCGACCTTTGAGCAACTCGAAGTTTCTTGTTCGTAGATTCATAGTATTTGAAGTTGTCTATCTGTGTGCCGTCCGAAAGCGTCAAAAATGCGCTGATTCCAGCGTCCATTCCAACCGATTCGCCTGTTTTTTCAAGCGGCTCGACAGAGGTTTCGACCGTGAACACGGCAAACCATTTCCCGCATTCTCTTTTGATTGTCAGAGTTTTTACTTTGCCGATTATTTGCCGCGAAAGTTTGATTTTGACCGTTCCGATTTTGGAAAGCTTCAACTTGTTTCCCGTCAAAGAGAATCCGCTTTGCGGAAAGCAAAAGCTATCGAAGCGGTTTGCGCCTTTGAATCTCGGAAAACCCGCTTGCCCCTTTTTGAATCTGCCGAAAAACGCTTTGAAAGTTTTTTCGAGTCTTTTCAAAACGTCCTGCAAAACTTGGCTGTGGACTTCTTTATATTCGGGATTGGTAGATTTAATTTCGGAAAGCTGATTAGCTTGGTCGTAGTAGTTAATCGAAATTCGATTCAATTTGTAGGCATCTCTGCGCTCTTGAAGCGCGGCATTATACAAATCTCGACAGAGATTAAGAGTTTGTTCAAGATTTGCTTGGACAATTTTAGAGGGTTCGCAGATGCGAAATCGAAAAGACTTGGTTATTATTTGAGTAGCGACTTTCATTATTCCCTTAATGATTTTCGTGAGACCGTTCAGGCTGTTTCCGCAGCTTGTTCGGTCGTTTTCTATTATATCAAAGTTTCTCATTTTCTTCTATCTCGAATCCTAATTTACGTTAAAGAAACATCGGCTGGAAAACGCCGATGCTGTGGAACGCCCGACATCTCCGGCTAAATTTGCCAACGCATTAAATTATAGCCGGAGTCTTGGGCTAATTCTTGATAAAATAATTTGATTGACTTTGTGTTATCAAAATGTTAATCCTTCAATTAAAACAACTGTTTTGAAAATCACTTAAAAATTTGAAAAACGAGAAAAACTCGATAAAAAAAGCGCGGAATTTTACCGAAATGCCGGTTTATCGTGTCAGAGAAAATCAAACTCTCGCCGTTGAATCGGACGCGCTCGCCGTCGAAGAACCGCTTGAAATTCGGCTCGGTTTTATCGAAAACGGCAGAGCGACGCACAAGAGCGTTTCCATCACGATGCGAACGCCGGGCGATGATTTTGAGCTTGCCGCCGGATTTCTCTTTACCGAAGGCATCGTCAAATCAGCCGACCAAATCAACAAAATTCAGCATTGCGGCGTTCCGGGAAAAGACAGTAATTTGCGAAATACGGTGCGGGTTGATTTGCGCGCGGATGTAACGATTGATTTTAAGCGTTTGGAACGACATTTTTACACGAGTTCGAGTTGCGGCGTGTGCGGGAAAACTTCGATTGAAGCGTTGCAAACCGGAGTTTGCCAATTGAAGAAACACGACAATGTTTTGTTCTCGCCGGAAACAATTCACCGTTTGCCGGAAACTCTGCGAACCGCGCAAAATATTTTTGACCGCACGGGCGGACTGCACGCCGCCGCGCTTTTCGATGCGGCGGGCGAAATGGAAAGCCTTCGTGAAGATGTCGGGCGGCACAACGCGGTTGACAAACTTATCGGAACGCAATTTCTGGCGGGCAAAACGCCGGTTGCCGATAAATTGCTGATGGTCAGCGGGCGAGCAAGTTTTGAACTTGTGCAAAAGGCTTTGATGGCTGGAATACCGATTCTCGCGGCGGTCGGCGCGCCGTCGAGTCTGGCGGTCGAACTTGCCCGCGAATACGGGATGACGCTTTTGGGTTTTGTCCGCGACAACCGTTTTAACATTTACACCGGCGCGGAAAGAATCGAGCGTGAAAATCCGCCGGTAAAAGAGAAAAATGAATCCGGCAGATTTGATAAAACGAAGGCGTTGATAATGACCGCGCAGTAAAATTTTATTTTGATTTTTGATTTATGAAACTTCGTATCAGGGGAAATTCGCTGCGTTTGCGGCTGATGCGCGGCGAAGTCGAGCGGTTCGGCGAAACCGGTCGCGTGACGGAAACGATTCGGTTTGGCGTGTTGCCGCGTGAACAATTGACTTATTCGCTGGAAGCGAGCAGCGACGCAAAAGCCATCGGCGCACATTTTGCAGACAATCAAATTACGGTGACGATTCCCGATACGATGGCGCGAAATTGGGTTGATTCTGATTTGATTACTTTAGATAGCAATCAACCGCTTGAAACGGACGCGCCGGAAAGCGTTTTGAAGATTTTGATTGAGAAAGATTTTGTCTGTCTTGACCGAAAAGACGACCCGGACAATGCCGACGCTTTTCCGCATCCGACGGGAAAATGCAGTTAGACGAATTAGAGTTATTGATTAAAGCAGATTTGAGCGATGGCAAACGAAGAACTCAACCAACGAGTTGACCCGCGCGAGGGAGAACAAATCGAAGGGGCGCACGAAGCGGCAAACCACGCCGACAATTCTCAGGCGAGCCACTGGACAGCGGGCAAAGAAGACATTCGTTCAGAAAGTGACATTATCCAGGAAGCTATCGAATCCCCGAACGGCGCAAATAGCGCAGGTGAACAAATGGCGCGGGCGGAAGCGGCTGAACAGCGCAATTCACACGAAGATTTAACCCGCGCCAAAAACGGCAGCGGCTTAATCAGTGCCGGAACGCCCGAAGAATTTACCGGCTTGCGCGTCACCGAGCCGGAACACGTCGCGGCGGGACTTCCGGCGATTCTTTCGACGATGAAACACGCGCTCGGCGAAATGGGCGTGATTCGCACCTTAAGAACGCTCAAGACGATGAATCAAAAAGACGGTTTTGATTGTCAGTCGTGCGCGTGGGCAGACCCGGACGGCGAGCGTCACTTTTTTGAATTTTGTGAAAACGGCGCGAAAGCCGTCGCCGACGAAGCGACGACCAAACAGGTTACGCCCGATTTTTTCAAGCAATACAGCGTCGCCGAACTTTCGCAAAAATCCGATTTCTGGCTCGGCAAACAAGGGCGCATCACACATCCGATGGTTTTGCGAAAAGGTGCGACGCATTACGAGCCGATTTCGTGGGAAAACGCTTTTCAAAAAATCGCCGATGAATTAAACAATCTAGCGTCGCCCGACGAAGCGATTTTTTACACCTCCGGCAGAGCGTCGAACGAAGCCGCCTATCTTTATCAACTTTTTATCAGGCAATTCGGCACGAATAACTTGCCGGACTGCTCGAATATGTGTCACGAATCGAGCGGCACGGCTTTGACCGAAGCCATCGGAATCGGCAAAGGAACGGTTACGCTCGAAGATTTTAACAAGTGCGATTTGATTATTATTTTGGGGCAGAATCCGGGAACGAACCACCCGCGAATGCTGACTTCGCTCGAACAGGCGAAACACAACGGCGCGAAAATTCTGACGATGAATCCGCTGCCCGAAGCCGGACTTTTGAGCGTCGTCAATCCGAATCCGGGGGAATATAAAAATCCCTTAAAATTTCCGATTGCCGTTTTGGGCAACAAAGGCACGCCGCTTTCCGACCTTCATTTGCCGGTTCGCATCAACGGCGATATGGCGGTTTTGAAAGGAATGATGAAGTTTATGTTCGAGGCGGAACGGGCAAATCCCGGCTCTGTTTTGGACAAAGATTTTATCGAGCGCGACACCGCCGGTTTTGCAGAATTTCGCCAAAATCTCGAAAACGCAAATTGGGACGACATCGTTGAACAAAGCGGAGTCAGCCGCGAGATTGTTGAAGAAGCCGCCGCGCTGTATATGAAATCGAAGCGCGTGATTACCTGTTGGGCGATGGGTTTGACGCAGCACAAAAACGCCGTCGGCACGATTCAGGAAATCGCCAATCTGCATTTTTTGCGCGGCAACATCGGGCGCGAAGGCGCAGGGTTGTGTCCGGTTCGCGGGCATTCAAACGTGCAGGGCGATAGAACGGTCGGCATCTGGGAACGTCCGCGCGAAGAATTTTTGAAAGCATTAGATAAAGAATTTAATTTCACTGCGCCGCGCCGACACGGTTACGATACGGTCGAAGCAATCAAGGCGATGTATGTCGGGCGCGGCAAAGTTTTCTTCGCGCTCGGCGGCAATTTTTTATCAGCCACGCCCGACACCGAATATACGGCGAAGGCTTTGCAGCGCACAAAATTAACCGCGCAGGTTATCACCAAACTCAACCGCACGGCGTTGATTACCGGCGAAGAATCTTTGATTCTGCCGTGTCTCGGACGTTCCGAAAAAGACTTGCAGACAAACGGCGAGCAGTTTGTTTCGTGCGAAAATTCGATGGGTGTCGTGCAGCAATCGAAAGGCATTCTCGAACCGACATCCGAACATTTGCGGAGCGAGCCGTGGATTGTCGCGCAACTTGCCAAAGCCACGTTAGGCAATAAATCAACGGTTGATTGGGACGCGATGGTTTCCGATTACGACAACATCCGCGACAAAATCGAACGGACGATTCCCGGCTTTGAAAACTATAATGAGCGTGTACGTCACGGCGGCGGTTTTTATCTGCCGAATGCGCCGCGCGAAGGCAAATTTCCGACGGCGACGAACAAGGCAAATTTTACCGTTCACGAACTGCCGATTCACACCTACGCGCCCGATGAATTAATAATGATGACCATTCGGACGCACGATCAATTCAACACGACGATTTACGGGCTGGAAGACCGTTATCGCGGCATCTACAACGAGCGTCGCGTGATTTTGATGAACCCGGAAGATATGCGCGGGCGAAATTTGAAAACCGGTGAAGTCGTTGATTTGACCAGCCATTTCGACGACGGCGTTGAGCGAAAAGCCCGACATTTTATCGTCGTGCCGTATGACATTCCGCCGCGCTGCACGGCGACGTATTTTCCCGAAGCGAATGTTTTAGTGCCAATCGGCTCGACCGCCGACCGCAGCAACACGCCGGTTTCCAAATTCGTCCGCATCACGGTCGCGCCGCACAAATCTAAAACGGGTGAAGCGGGCATCGTCGGCAAATTCGATTACGATTACGTCGAAGGCTACGCGCAAACACCGACAAACCGGAGTTTAAGTCGGGAACGCAAAGGGTGACGCAAAGTTTCGCTAAGTTTTTCTCCATCATAAATTCTGAAACACTATCAAAAAAAGAACGAGTCCGCCAAGCAAACTCAAAATAATACCGATTCAAATTGAGATGTGCGTCAAAAGGGGCGGAAGCCCGACTGTCAAGGAGGGCTGCCAGAGCCACCATGGATTGAGAAAAGCCCGCGCTCACGCTTGGGCTTCCGCCATTTGCTGCGATGTTACGTTATTCTAAATTTAAAATCTTTTCCTCTTCTCAAAATTCAAGCCGTTTTTGCCGCCGGTTTTGACAACCCGGACTTGATTTTTGTCGAGAAAATCATTGATGAATATGATGATTTCCCGCAGATGAAACCTTTTAAAATAATTCCAAACAATCGGAATCAGAGAGATAAAACCCACCGCTGATTATTTAACAACTTCTTAATTTCAAATACCACGATAAAATATCAAGAGCATTACGAGAACTTAAGGAATTATGCGGTCATTTCCACTTAATTCTGTCCGAACCATTGTTAAATAAATCCGCACGTCGCGCCAGATTCGCGCCGCGTCTTCCGTTTTCGGCTCAATGATGCGGTAGTGCATCCACAAACCTTCTTTTCTCGTTGCCACGATTCCCGCCCGCCGCAAATACGCCAGATGCCGCGAAATTTTCGGTTGATTGGTTTCCAAAACCTCGACGAAAAAGCAGACGCAAATCTCGTCCTCTCCCATTAAATTCAAGATGCGAAGTCTCGTGCGGTCGGCGAGTGCGCTAAAAAACAGTTCAAGATTGAATTCATTATTCTTTTGGCTCATCAATAATCAAAAGTCGAAATCTAAAATTACAATAAAATCGGACGAAATTTTTCCGGGATGCCGGAACGGTCAATTTCGCGTTGTTATAACAAACTTATTTTACCAAATCTTTCGGCACAAAAAGCCGGAATCACGCTCGATTTGTAACATTTTTCTTAACTTAGTATTAACTTACAGTTAACTTTCACTTTACCTTGCCTAAACGATAATATCCGCCTTGACACATATAGCCGGGCGCAAATACTATCCAAACTATATTCGTCTAAGCAATTATATTTTCTAAAAAAACAGTTTGGAAAATTTTTTTTGAGGTAGGTATTTTTCGGTTGCGGGCGCGGTTTTTCTTTGAAGCGAATTCGGTTAGTCCCCAATCAAAGAACCATCTGTCCTTCTAACATTCTGCTTCGGTTTCAGCGAATTGAAAGCTCGTTGACGAAGCCCAAAAGAATCATTCATAAGGTTAATGACAAAGCATATTTTTTAAAATAACGGAGAGTTATGAAAACAAGAAAGACATTTCTAGCATATTTTTTGGTTTTGATGAGCGTCGGTTTTTTAACCCCGCTTGCGGTTCGGGCGCAGTCGGATCAGTCGCGGATTGCCGGAACGGTCGTTGACTCAAGCGGCGGCGCGATTGCCGGCGCAAGCGTCATTGTCAAAAACGAAAAAACCGGCGAAGAACGAACAGTTATCGCCAGAGAGGACGGCACGTTTCAAGTCGTCGCTTTGAAACCGACGACTTATACGGTTTCGGGAACGGCAAATAATTTTCAAACCTTTTCGCAAAAAGGTATCGAGCTGCTGGTCGGGCAGGAAGCAAATGTCACATTGACTTTGCAGCCGACAGGCGTAACTGCGCAGGTTGATATTGTTGGCGGTGAAGAGAGCGCAATTAATACCGCGTCCGCCAGCATCGGTGTCAATGTTACTCCGCGAGAAGTCGCCAGTCTGCCACTCAACGGGCGGCAAGTTTCGCAGCTTTATCTGCAAACTCCCGGCTCGGTCAACAGTGGTTCGGGAACTTTCTCCGACATTCGCTTTAACGCCCGCGCCGTCGAACAAAACATTATTCGCTACGACGGTATCGAAGGCACGGCGGTTATTGACGCTTCGCCCGGCAACTTAAACGGTGAAATCGCTTCGCCGTTTCGTCTGCAATCTTCTTTGGAAAACGTGCAGGAATTTCGCGTCGAATCGAGTAACTTTCCCGCTGAATTCGGCACGGGAACGGGCGGACAAATCAGCTTGATTACCAAATCCGGCGGCAACGCTTTTCACGGTTCGCTTTTCGAGTATTTCCGCAACGACAAACTCGATGCCGCCAACTTTTTCGACAACATCGCCGGAAGCAAATCGCCGTTGCGCCTTAATCAATTCGGCGGAAGCCTCGGCGGTCCGATTATCAAAAATAAACTTTTCTTTTTCGGTTCTTACGAAGGTTACCGCCTGAGCGCCGGAATCAACTCGGTCGAAGCAGTGCCGGGCGAAACGGCGAGAATTTGCGCGGTGGCAAATTGCAACGAAACTATCGGCGGCGTGGTACAGACTTCGCGCACGATTGCCGCGTTGCCTGCGTTTCGTGACCCGCGAGCCGTGATTATCTCACGCGGAACAGGCACGAATCTTTTCGATGTCGCGCAGTTGCAAGGCAACCAAAAAGTTACCGAAGACGCTTATTCGCTGCGGCTCGACTACAAACCAACCGAAAACAATACTTTTTATTTGCGTGCGTTCCGCGACAACGGAAACAATTTGCAGCCGGAAGGCGTGTCAGGCAGAACCTTAAATTTTGTCGCCAACCCGCAAAACGCCGTTGTTTCGTGGCAGTCAATCATCAGTCCGAATTTGATTAACGAAGCTAAGGTCGGCTACAACAGCGCGTTCACGCGCACCAACGGCATTGCGCGTTCGATTCCGGGTTTTGATTTGTCGGCGGCGGCAATCAACATTTCGGGCAACACGGCAAACTTTTCCATCGCCGGACAAGGAACGGCGGCGGGAACGTCGAATCCGGGCGGTTTGATTCGCGCCAACAGCGCGGCAAACGGACGTGGGCAACCATACACCGCTTATTCGGTTTCATTTATTGATAACCTGACTTACATTCGCGGCGACCACAATATGAAATTCGGCGTGGAAATTCGCCCCGTGCGAATTTATACTGACCGCAACGGCGGCACGACTTTCGTATTTAACAGTTTGACCGATTATCTGGCAAACAATCTTGCTTCGGTGCAATATCAAGGTGATTTGAGCGACCCCAGCCCGTTTAATAATGGCTTGACCGGAAATCGCCTGGCAAAACAGGAATACTACATTGCTTACGCCCAAGACGAATGGAAAATTCGTCAAAATTTAACTTTAAACTACGGTTTGCGCTACGAATTTTATACACCTCTGCGCGAAGACAAGAACGGTCAAGTGCTTTTCAACATTTCCGACGGAACATTCAGACCGTCAAGCGAAGCGGCTTTCAAAACCGATAAAAAAGCCTTCGGTCCGCGCGTTGGATTAACTTATTCGCCGAATCTAAACAGCGACGGCTTTTTCGGCGGCGGCAAATCCGTCTTTCGCGGCGGCTTCGGAGTTTATTACGGACCCGGACAAGTCGAAGACCAGATTCAGCCGATTGAAAGCGACCGCATCAATGCGACACTGCAAGGCAGCGCGACGGTTCGCTTTGACCCGAACATTGCCGGATTCGTCAACACGATTCGCACAAATTTTATCAGCAATCCGAACAATCGCCAATATCAACCGCGTGCTTACGCGCCGGAATATCTCGTGCCGGAACGCATTTTCAGCTTTACCGGCTCGTATCAACAGGAATTGCCATATAAAATCACGGCGACGGTGGCGTATGTCGGCAGTCGCGGTCGCAATCTTTTCCTGCGCGGTTTGTCCAACACAATTCGCGGCGGAAACGCGACAATCTTAAACGGCGCCGCGCTTCCGACCAACGCCGGAGTCATCAACCGCACGGATGCGGCGGGACGAGTTATCGGCATCACGACCCTTCGCCAATTCGATATTCTTAACGGCGACGCAGTAACGGCTTGCAATGCTCCGACCGCTCTCGCCGTCTGTCGCCCATTTGCCGAGGTTGACTTCAAAACAAGCGGCGGAACCGATAAATACGACGCACTGCAAATTGCATTTGCCCGACGCATCGGCAACGGCGTAACGCTCAACGCGCAATATACTTTCTCGAAGAGTTTCGGCAATACTTCCGGCTCAAACGAAGCGCGAACGACTTCGCAGCCTTTCGGCGGCGAAGTTCGGGAAAGCGGCGATTACAATAACTACGAAGCCGAGCGCGGCGCGAACAATTTCGACGTTCGCAACACTTTCAACTTCAGCGCAATTTATGATTTGCCGTTCGGCAGAGGCAAACGCTACGATTTAGGCTCTATCGGCAACGCCTTTTTGGGCGACTGGGAAATCGGCACAATCGTTAATGCCCGCAGCGGCGTTCCGATTGATATTACGATTACACGCCCCGATACGGTGATTGTTTGCCAGACGGCTGGCGGCTGCATCGTTCCGAACAACGCGGCGGGAACGTCAACCACGACTTACGCGCAAGGCTTTACCGCCAACGTGCCGACGGTCAGCGGAACTTCACCGCTTCCGCCGGGATTCATCGCCGTCATCAATGCGCCGGGCGGCGGTTCGTCGCGCCAAACTCGTCGTCCGAATTTTGTTTCGGGCGTTAATCCGTATTTAGGCGAAGACCGCAACTTCCTCAATCCGGCAGCGTTCGCGGCTCCGGCAGCGGGAACTTTCGGCGACGTGCCGCGCAACGCTCTGATAGGTCCAAGTTTCCGGCAATTAGACGTGATTTTGAACAAGCGTTTCCGGTTTAATGAACGGTTTAATTTAGAGTTTCGCACGGAAATTTTCAACATTTTGAACCGAGCGAACTTCGGCAATCCCGCGTCAGTCCTCGCCAATCCTTTGCCGAGTTTCACAACCACGGCGGCGACGGCGACGACACCGGCTTTTTACGCGCTCAACTCCGGCTTTTTGCAGCCCGGACAACCGTTGACGCAAACCCGCGCAGGTTCGGCTTTTGGTCTACTTCGCTCGACGGTTGAACGTACGGTCGGTCTTGGAACAAACCGGCAGATTCAGTTTGCTCTGCGATTGAATTTCTAAGATACCGACTAAATTACGCTGAACTTTTAATGGCTGCTGTTTCTTTTTGAGCGGCAGCAATTATTTACGATAAAAATACAATGTTGAGTAATCTCGTAATGCCTGCATCAAATAAGCAAAACCGACAGGTGGAGACTGCCGTCAATTACGACGATGGCTATCTGCGAATCGAATATGATAATTATTTTGTTTCGTGCAACGGTCAAAGAGTCAAAATGCCGAGAGCCGAATTTATGATTCTTTCACGCCTGTCGCAGGCTCCGAATAGAATTGTTTCATACGAAGAGCTATGGAATTTCACCTGGGGCAGCAGCAAACCGATTAGTATCGAAAGTCTTAAAGTTTATATTTATCATTTACGCCGCATTTTTGAACCCTTTAATATTCAATTTGAGACGATGGTCAACGTCGGCTATTGCTTTATTCCATTCGGATAGTCATCACGTTATATTGCAGCAGATTCCTTGACGCGAATAGCCTTTCAGCATTCAGTCGAACGTTTTTCTCGCGCAAAATGTTCTAAAACACTTTCTAAAACTATATGCGTCTTGACACATATTGGACGTAGATTTATCATTCAACCGTATGTGTTTAGGCAAATATAGTTTTTATATATTTGTGTTTATATGAATCAGCCGCAAGCCGTGTTAAAAAACAAACAGCGAGAATCGAAGCGAGCGATGCGAAGCGTTTACGACGACGGTTATCTGCGCGTCGAGCATGAAAATTACTATGTGGCGTGCGGCGGCGAAAAATTAAAGCTGGCGCGCGCGGAATTTCGGCTGATTTCGATTCTGACGCGAAAGACCGAACAATATGTTCCGGCGAAAGTAATCTGGCGGCATCTGTGGACTGAACCCAAGCCGCTGAACACCAAAAGCCTGCGAGTTTTCATCTGCGGCATCCGTCGCCGTCTCGCCCCGCTCGGAATTCGCGTCGAGTCAATGGCAAACGTCGGTTATCGGTTATTCTCGCCGAACTCTTCAGACTGATTTTTCAGCCGAGATTCGGGCGTGATGATTGCTCCTGAAAGCAATTCAAATGAAGGTCAAGCGATGAATCATCCAGCCGAAAAGTTATCATTTCCCAAAACTCTCCGATTCACCGCGGGCGCGGCACTGCTTCTCTTATCTTTAACCGTTAGCTTTTACGCTCAAGAAACCGATACGATGAGCATTTCGGCTGTCAAGAATGACATTCGCTATACGGAATGGCAGCTTAAAAATCTTGGGCGGGGACGAAAACCGCAGACCAGCATCGAGCCGATTGAGTGGGAACAAGTTCGGGAAGATTTTCTGCAATTGCAGGTTGCGAGCCGCG
This sequence comes from Pyrinomonadaceae bacterium, assembly GCA_050998795.1. Taxonomy (GTDB): domain Bacteria; phylum Acidobacteriota; class Blastocatellia; order Pyrinomonadales; family Pyrinomonadaceae. The sequence continues at coordinate 631 of JBPCPU010000007.1, read as the reverse complement.
ATTTGCGAAAGTCGGTTTCTTCCGGCGCGACTCTCGATTTACGGTTTTTGAAAGATACGGTAAATGAAATTAAAAAACGCGCCGTTCGACTGAAACGTAGCCTTCCGCTGCCTGCGCCGGAGAAGGAAATCGAAGATTTAAAAGTGGTAGAACAGCCGTTTGAAGTCGCCGTCAAGACGCTCTATGGAGCGGTGATTCGTTTTACCGGCAATCCCGTTTTCAAGAACGCGCTCGTCATTGATTTAAACGACGGAGCGCAAGCCCGGCGCGACCTCCAAACGATTATCGCGCTCAACGAAAACCTCAAAAAACGTCTTGCTACCGTTTCGCCGGATAAGCGGTGAAGATTGGCTCGCCGCGAAAACTAATTCTAAATAATCTGCCGAATACACGGTCGTTAACGATGCTGTAATGTAATCCGGGTTATTTTAACGGGATTAGCGCAAGTTTCCATCCATAATCCGCTTTGGGATTTGGATGGAGATGAGGGGCGTTCCTTATTGTTTTTTCGTAGCTGATTAGGTCAAAAAGGAATTCTAGCCGATTAGTAATTTGATAACAATGTGAAAGTTGAGTTACCTGAAACAATTGAAGACTGTCATAGTTTGATTAAGCATCTTTTGGTGGTTAT